>JAFXUU010000090.1 GCA_017524845.1 Oscillospiraceae bacterium | reverse complement strand
TACGGCGGCACGGCAAACCTCCTTGCCAACACCCTGCCCCTCTACGGCATCGAATCCAGCCTGGTGAACGTCCACGATCTGGCAGAGGTGGAGGCAGCCATCCGGCCCAACACCAAGGCGATCTACATCGAGACCCTGGGGAACCCCAATTCCGACATTCCGGACATCGACGCCATCGCGGCCATCGCCCACAGGCACGGCCTCCCCCTGGTGATCGACAACACCTTCGGCACCCCCTACCTCATCCGGCCCATCGAGCACGGCGCGGACATCGTGGTCCACAGCGCTACGAAGTTCATCGGCGGCCACGGCACCACCCTGGGCGGCGTCATCGTGGACGGGGGTACCTTCGACTGGGCGAAATCCGGCCGCTATCCCTGGATCAGCGAGCCCAACCCCAGCTACCACGGGGTGAAATTCACCGACGCGGCGGGTCCTGCGGCCTTCGCCACCTACATCCGGGCCATCCTTCTGCGGGATACCGGGGCCTGCATTTCCCCCTTCGCAGCCTTCCTCCTCCTGCAGGGCACGGAGACCTTGTCCCTGCGGCTGGAGCGCCACGCGGAGAACACGAAGAAGGTGGTGGAATACCTGCTGAAGCACCCGCAGGTGGAAAAGGTGAACCACCCCTCTCTGCCGGACCACCCGGACCACGCGCTGTATGAGAAGTATTTCCCAAACGGCGGGGCCAGCATCTTCACCTTCGACATCAAGGGGGGGCAGGAGGAAGCCTTCAAATTTATCGACGGGCTGGAGATCTTCTCCCTTCTGGCCAACGTGGCGGACGTGAAGAGCCTGGTGATCCACCCGGCCACCACCACCCACGCCCAGCTGACGGACGAGGAGCTGGAGGCGGCGGGCATCCGCCGGAACACCATCCGTCTCTCCATCGGCACGGAGCACATCGACGACATCATCGCCGACCTGGAAAAGGGCTTCGCCGCCGTAAAGTGATTTCGGAAAACGGCAAAACAGGCGCCTCCAAAGGACGGAGACGCCTGTTTTTCGTTTTTATGCGCCGGTCGGGCGCCGCCGCTAAACGCTGATCTCCGCGGAGGCGCTCTCCACCCCGGACAGCAGGGGAGCGAGCTTTTCCAGGAAGGCCGTCACCTGCTGCGGACAGCGGCCGACGTAGCGCCCCGGCTCCAGCACTTCCGCCAGCTCCGCGGCCGAGAGGCCCAGCTTTTCCTCCGCCGCCAGGCGGGAGAGAAGGTCGCAGGGCTCCCCCTCCTTCATGCGGGCGGTGGCCTCCATGGACCTCTGACGGATGATCTCGTGGAGCTCCTGCCGGTCGCCGCCCTTCTTCACGGCCTCCATCAGCAGGTTTTCCGTGGCGATGAAGGGGAGATATTCCGCCACGGCCCGGGCCACCACCTTTTCGTTGACGCGCAGCCCCGCGGTGACGTTCTGGGCCAGGCGCAGGATCGCATCGGCGCAGAGGAAGCCCTCGGGCAGGGAGAGGCGGCGGTTGGCGGAGTCGTCCAGGGTGCGCTCCAGCCACTGGACGGCGGCGGTCATGGGGGCGTTCAGGGCGTCCGCCATGAGCCAGCGGGCCAGGGAGCAGATGCGCTCGCAGCGCATGGGATTGCGCTTGTAGGCCATGGCGGAGGAACCGATCTGGCTGTCCTCGAAGGGTTCCTCCAGCTGCCGGTCGTGCTGCAGCAGGCGAATGTCGTTCGCCATGCGGTACAGGCTTTGGGCGAGGGAGGAAAGGGCGTTCAGAACGCGGCTGTCCGTCTTCCGGGGGTAGGTCTGGCCGCAGACGGGATAGCAGTCGGCAAAGCCGAAATCCGATGCCAGGCGGCGGTTCAGCTCGTCGATCTTCCTCTCGTCCCCGTCGAAGAGGTCCAGGAAGCTGGCCTCGGTGCCCGTGGTGCCCCGGCAGCCAAGGAAGCGGATGCTGCCGAGGGCAAAGTCCAGCTCTCCCAGGTCGGAGACCAGGTCCTGCATCCACAGCGTCGCCCGCTTCCCCACGGTCACCGGCTGGGCGGGCTGATAGTGGGTGTAGCCCAGGGTGGGCGTGGCCTTGTATCTGTCCGCGAAGGCCGCGAGATTTGCCAGCACCTTCAGGGTCTCCCCACGGAGATAGCGCAGGGCGTCCCGATAGAGGATGAGGTCGGCATTGTCGGTCACGTAGCAGCTGGTGGCCCCCAGGTGAATGATCCCCGCGGCGGAGGGCGCCGCCTTCCCGTAGGCGTAGACGTGGGCCATCACGTCGTGGCGGACTTCCTTTTCCCGGGCGCGGACGCAGGTGTAGTCGATGTCCTCGACGTGGGCCTCCAGCTCGGCGACCTGTTCCGGGGAGATGGGAAGGCCCAGGGCCATCTCCTCCTTCGCCAGGGCCGCCCACAGCCTTCGCCAGGTGCGGTATCGGGTGTCGGCGGAGAAGAGGGAGAGCATATAGTCGGAGGCGTAGCGGGAGGCAAGGGGGGATTCGAAGCGGTCGGTCATGTCAGACGCCTCCCTCGGTGCGCAGGATGATGCTGTCCCGCTCGGGACCCACGGAGATATAGTCGATGGGGCAGCCCACGGCCTCCCGGATGAGGTTCACGTAGGCCTGCGCCGCCCCGGGCAGGTCCTCCCAGCGCCGTGCGCCGGAGATGTCGCAGTGCCAGCCCTCCAGCCATTCCAGCACCGGCTCCGCCCGCTCCAGCTCCGTGGGGAAGGGGAAGCGGTCCGTTTCCCGCCCGTCCACCCGATAGCGGACGCAGACGGGGATCTGCTCCAGATAGCTCAGCACGTCCAGCTTCGTGAGGGCGATGGAGGTCGTCCCCTGCACCCGGGCCCCGTAGCGGGTGGCCACCAGATCCAGAGGTCCCACCCGGCGGGGACGGCCCGTCTTGGCGCCGTATTCCGCGCCGGCCTCCCGGAGCCTGTCCGCCGCCTCGCCGCTGAGCTCGCAGACGAAGGGCCCCTCCCCCACGCAGGTGGAGTAGGCCTTCACCACGCCGATGACCTCCGTCAGCCGGAGGGAGGGCAGGCCCGCGCCGATGGGCGCGTAAGCCGCCGTGGTGTTGGAGGAGGTGGTGTAGGGATAGATGCCGTAATCCAGGTCCCGCAGAGCGCCCAGCTGCGCCTCAAATAGCAGCCGCTTCCCCCGGGCCTGGGCCTCGGCCAGGAATTCCCCCGTGTCGCAGAGATAGGGAAGGAGCGGTTCGGCATAGTCCCGGAGCCAGCATTCCAGCTGCTCCATGGTGCAGGGCGCCGCCCCGTAGACCCGCGTCAGGGTCAGGTTCTTCCATTCCAGCAGCTCCCGCAGATGGCTCCGCAGCTCTTCGGGATACCGCAGCTCCCCGGCCAGCACCGTCTTTTTCTGATACTTGTCGGAATAAAAGGGGGCGATGCCCTGCTTGGTGGAGCCGTATTTTTTGTCCGCCAGGCGCTGCTCCTCCAGGGCGTCCAGGTCCCGGTGCCAGGGCAGCAGGAGGGAAGCCCGGTCGCTGATGCGGAGGTTTTCCGGTGAGACGGCCACGCCCTTGGCGCCTACGTCCCGGATCTCCTGCAGGAGGTTTTCCGGGTCCAGGGCCACGCCGGGCCCCAGGATGTTCACCACGCCGTCGCGGAAAATGCCGGAGGGCAGCAGATGCAGGGCGAACCTGCCCTTCTCGTTGACGACGGTGTGGCCGGCGTTGCCGCCGCCCTGATAGCGGACCACCACGTCGAAGCCCGCCGTCAGCAGGTCCACCATCCGGCCCTTGCCCTCGTCGCCCCAGTTGACGCCGACGATCGCACAGTTTTTCATGTCCAGCTCCTCCTTATCCTTCGACGGGATCAGACCCCGCTTTCCCCGTAGTTGGAGAGCACCCGGGCGGAGGGGTCGTCCACGTCGCAGCCGGGCCAGGTCCTGTTGGGCATCCAGAAGTCTTTGATCATTTTTGCCTGGCCGGGATAGTGTTTCTCGAAGATCTCGCGGTACAGGAGGCTTTCCTTCGTGAAGGGCGGGCAATAGTCGTACTGCCTCCGTTTTTCCTCGAACTCGGCGTCCGTATACTTCGCCTCGGCGTATTCCTTCAGATCGTCCACCATGCTGTGGCCCACGGCGTCGGAGAAGGCCGCCTTCTGCCGCCAGAGGATCTCGTCCGGGAGCAGTTTATCCTTTTCGAAGGCCCGGCGCAAGAGGTATTTTCCCATGCCGTAGCCGTTCATCTTCAGCCTGGGATCGATGGACATGACGTAGCGGACGAAGTCCAGGTCCCCGAAGGGCACCCGGGCCTCCAGGGAGTTCACGGAGATGCAGCGGTCGGCCCGCAGCACGTCGTACATATACAGCTCGTCCACCCGCTTTTTCGCCTCGGCCTGGAATTCCTCCGGGGAGGGGGCGAAGTCCGTGTATTTGTACCCGAAGAGCTCGTCGCTGATCTCCCCGGTGAGCAGCACCCGGATGTCCGTGCGCTCGTGGATGGCCTTACAGCAGAGGTACATGCCCATGCTGGCCCGGATCGTGGTAATGTCCCAGGTGCCCAGGAGGGCCACCACCTCCTCCAGGGAGGACAGGACCTCCTCCCTCGTCATGGTGACCTCCGTATGCTCCGCGCCGATGTAGTCCGCGGCGATGCGGGCGTATTTCAGGTCGATGGGGTCCGTGTCCATGCCGATGGCGAAGGTGCGCACGTGCTTCCCCAGGATTTTGGCGGAGACGGCGCAGACAAGGCTGCTGTCCAGGCCGCCGGAAAGCAGGAAGCCCAGGGGGGCGTCCGCGTCCAGGCGCTTGTCGATGCCCAGGATCAGCTTCTCCCGGATCTGCCCGCAGATCTCGTCCAGCTCCCCGTCCACATAGCGGTCCACGCTTGTCACGTCGGCGTAGCGGGTGAATTTCCCGTCGGCCCAGTAGTGCCCCGGCGGGAAGGGGAAGATCTCCGCGCAGAGGCCCACCAGGTTCTTGGCCTCGCTGGCGAAGACGATGCTTCCCCCGGCGTCGTAGCTGTAAAAGAGGGGACGGATGCCGATGGGATCCCGGGCGGCGATGAAGGCGTCCTTCTCCCCGTCGTAGATCACCATGGCGAATTCCGCGTCCAGCTCCGCGAACATCCGCAGGCCGTGCTCCCGGTAGAGGGGGAGGATGATCTCGCAGTCGGAGCCGCTGACGAAGGTGTAGCCGTCGTCCTCCAGCTCTTTTTTCAGAGGTCGGAACAGATAGAGCTCCCCGTTGCAGACGCACTTATCCTTCCCCAGGGAAAAGGGCTGCATCCCCTCCTCGTGGAGGCCCATGATGGCCAGCCGATGGAAGCAGAGGCAGCCCTCTCCCGCCGGCTCGATGCGGGTCATGTCCGGCCCCCGGGACTTCGTGCGGTCGAAGTATTTCCGCAGGGTCTCCCCGTCGATGGTGAGTTTCGTAAAGCCCATGATGGAACACATATCCTTCACGCTCCTATGTGTCGTGGATCTTCCGCTCAAAGCGGTTCTTTTCCCCGCTGAGGGGGACGGGAGTGGGGTATTCGCCGCCGAAGCAGGCGGTGCAGAAGCCCCCCGGCGCGCCGGTCAGATTCCGGACCTGCTCCAGCGTGAGGTAACCCAGGGAGTCCACCCCGATGATGCCGGCGATCTCCTCCACGCTGTGATGATTGGCGATGAGGTTCTCCGCGCTGTCGATGTCCGTGCCGTACCAGCAGGGGGCGACGAAGGGCGGGGCGGATACCCGCATGTGGATCTCCTTCGCCCCGGCGCTGCGCAGGAGGCCGACGGTCCGGCGGCAGGTGGTGCCCCGGACGATGCTGTCGTCGATCAGGACCACCCGTTTTCCCGCCACCACGTCCCGGATGGGGTTCAGCTTCAGGCTCACGCCGCTCTCCCGCGCCCCCTGAGTGGGGGCGATAAAGGTGCGGCCGATGTATTTGTTCTTGGTGAAGCCGATGGCATAGGGGATGCCGGAGGCGCGGGCATAGCCGATGGCGGCGTCCAGCCCGGAATCCGGCACGCCGATCACCACGTCGGCCTCCGCCGGATGGGCCAGGGCCAGAAAGGCCCCGGCCCGCTGCCGGGCCAGGCAGACCCCGGCCCCGTCCACCACGGAATCCGGCCGGGAAAAATAGATATACTCGAAAACGCAGAGGCTTTTCGGGGCGGCGCCGCAGCGGCTGCGGTCGGAGGAAACGCCCTCCGGTCCCACGGTCACCACCTCCCCGGGCTCGACGTCCCGGAGAAAGGAGGCCCCCACGGCGTCCAGGGCGCAGCTCTCGGAGGCGAAAACCGTTTCTCCCGCCGCCGTCGATCCCATGCACAGGGGACGGAAGCCGTGCCTGTCCCGGGCGGCGATGAGCTTCGCCGGGGAGGCGATCACCAGGCTGTAGGCCCCCTCCAGCACGTCCATGGCGGCGGCGACGGCCTCCTCGATGCTGTCCCGGCGCAGCCGCTCCTGCACGATCATGTAGGCGATGACCTCGCTGTCCGTGGAGGTGTGGAAGATGCTGCCCCGCTCCTCCAGCATCCGGCGCAGCTCCGAGGCGTTCGTCAGGTTCCCGTTGTGGGCCAGAGCCATGGCCCCCTTCCGGTGGTTCACCAGCAGGGGCTGGGCGTTCAGCTTCCCGTCGGAGCCGGTGGTGGCGTAGCGCACATGGCCCACGGCGATGTTGCCCTCGCCCAGCTTCGCCAGCTCGTCGCCGGAAAAGACCTCGCCCACCAGGCCCGCGTCCCGGTGGGCCCGGAAAAGCCCGTCGTCGTTGAGGGCGATGCCCGCGCTCTCCTGCCCCCGGTGCTGCAGGGCGAAGAGCCCGTGGTAGACCATCGGAGCCAGATCCCGCTTTTCCGGGGCGAAGACGCCGAAGACGCCGCAGGCCTCCCGGGGCTTTCCGCCCTCACGCATCCGCGGCCTCCAGGCGGGCCATGATCTCGGCGTAGGCCTCCTCCACGCCCCCCAGGTCCCGGCGGAAGCGGTCCTTGTCCAGCTTTTTGCCCGTGGCGCTGTCCCAGAGGCGGCAGGTGTCCGGACTGATCTCGTCGGCCAGAATGATCGTCCCGTCCGCCAGGCGGCCGAATTCGACCTTGAAGTCCACCAGGGTCACGCCGCAGGAGGCCCAAAGCTCCCGCAGGAACCCGTTGATCTGCTTCGCGTAGCGGAGGATGGTCTCCATCTCCTCCCGGGTCGCCAGACCCAGGGCGAAGACGTGGGGCAGGGCGATGAGCGGGTCGTCCAAAGCATCGTTTTTATAGGAAAATTCCACCGTGGGCTCCCCGAAGGGGAGCCCCTCCTCCACCCCGTAGCGCCTGGCGAAGGAGCCGGCGGACACGTTGCGGACGACGACCTCCAGGGGCACGATCCGAACCTTCTTCACCAGGGTCTCCCGTTCGGAGAGCTCCCGCACGAAATGGGTGGGCACGCCCGCCTTCTCCAGGTGGGCCATGAGGCGGTTGGACATGCGGTTGTTGACGATCCCCTTGCCCGCGATGCTGCCCTTCTTCTTCCCGTTGAAGGCGGTGGCGTCGTCCTTGTACTGCACGATCAGCAGGGCCGGATCCTCCGTGGCAAAGACCTTCTTGGCCTTGCCCTCGTACAATTGTTCAAGCTTTTCCATGATTGACAGCTTCCTTCTTTTTGACTTAAAACTGAGACCGAAGAATGAATAATTGAGGCGCGCCGCCTGCGGCGGCATTCAGAATCATCGCCGCAGGCGATACCTCAATTATTCACTGTCTTTATTCACTCAACATCCTGAAGGGCGTCGTAGCCCTCTTCGCCGGTACGGACCTTCACCACGTTTTCCACGTCGTAGACGAAGATCTTGCCGTCGCCGATGTGGCCGGTGTAGAGCACCTTCTTGGCCGTCTCGATCACGTCCCGAACGGGGATCTTGCTTACCACGATGTCAACCTGCACCTTGGGCCGCAGGTCCGTCTCCACGGCGACGCCGCGGTAGAACTCCGTGTGGCCCTTCTGCATGCCGTAGCCCATGACGTGGCTGACGGTCATGCCCGTGATGCCCAGCTTCGACATGGCGTCCTTGAGAGCGTAGAGCCGTTCCTCCTTGAAGACGATCTCCACCTTGGTGAACTTGTGCCCGTCGAAGGAGGGCTCCCGCTTCACGGGCACCGCCTCCGCCGGAGGCGTGGTGCCGGTGACGGCCACGATCTGATCCCCGGTGCCGAACTCGGCGTATTTGTCCACGGCGGGCATGAAGTCCGCGTAGGCGCTGGGAAGACCGTGCTCCGTTACGTCCAGGCCGGTGAGCTCATCCGCCGCCTCCGCCCGCAGGAAGTCGAGCTTCTTCAGCAGGAGGAAGAAGGCCAGCATGGTGACCGCCGCCCAGGCCGCCACGGTGACGAAACCCAGGAACTGCAGGCCCAGCTGCCGGAGGTCTCCTGTATAGAGGAGGCCCCGGAGACCGGCGGGAGCGTTGGGGTTGGCCAGAAGGCCCACGGCGAGGGTCCCCCAGATGCCGTTGGCGCAGTGGACGCCCACGGCGCCGACGGGATCGTCGATGTGCATTTTCAGGTCCAGCACCTCTACGACGATGACCACCAGGATGCCGGAGACGATGCCCACGACGGCCGCGCCCACGGCGTCCAGCGCGTCGCAGCCCGCGGTAATGCCCACCAGGCCCGCCAGGGAGGCGTTGAGGCACATGGATACGTCCGGCTTGCCGTTCTTGCACCAGGTATAGATCATGGTGGTGCAGGTGGCGACGCTGGGGGCGATGGTGGTGGTGAGGAAGATGGCGGAGAGCTCGGAGACCGTGGTGGCCGCCGCCCCGTTGAAGCCGTACCAGCCCAGCCAGAGGATGAAGACGCCCAGAGCGCCCAGGGGGATGGAGTGGCCGGGAATGGCGTTGACCTTGGTGACCTTCCCGCTCCTGTCCCGCACGTATTTGCCGATCCGGGGCCCCAGGGCGATCGCCCCGATGAGGGCCGCGATGCCGCCCACCATGTGGATGGCGGTGGATCCTGCGTAGTCGTGGAAGCCGAGCCGGCTCAGCCAGCCGCCGCCCCAGATCCAGTGGGCCTCGATGGGGTAGATCACCAGGCTGATGAAGCCGGAATAAACGCAGTAGGCGGAAAATTTCGTCCGTTCCGCCATGGCGCCGGAGACGATGGTGGCGGTGGTGGCGCAGAATACCAGGTTGAAGACGAAGGTACTGGCTGCCGTGAAGCCCTCCGCCGGGGAGGCGATGAACTCCTTGAAGTGGGTGAACAGCTGGAGGTTGGGAATGCCGACGAGACCCGCGAGGGCGTCTTCACCCATCATGAGGCCGTAGCCCAGCAGGGAGAAGACCACGGTGCCGATGCAGAAGTCCATCAGGTTCTTCATGATGATGTTGCCCGCGTTCTTCGCCCGGGTAAAGCCGGTCTCCACCATGGCGAAGCCCGCCTGCATCCAGAAAACCAATGCCGCGCCTATCAAAAACCAAAATTCAACTGTCATGGAAATCCCTCCCGTTTAGGCTGCCGTTTTGCCGCAGCCCGGTCATGTTTCATACTCCGAACAAAAGATCTCCGTAGGTCGGGAAGGGCCAGTAGGAGGAGGCGGTCAGCGTCTCCGCCTCGTCGCATACGGCCCGGAGCTCCGCCATCCTGGGCAGCAGCTCGTCCCGCACGTGGCAGGATTCCGCCGTCACGTCGTGGATCCCGTCCAGGGCCGTGACTGCCTTCTCCACCGTCTCGGTGGCGGCGTCGGCGCAGTCGGTGAGGCAGGAGAGCTTCCGGATGAGCTTCGTCTCATAGGCGCAGGCCAGGGACGGATCGGCGCTCTTCTTGGCGCCGACACCCTCGGCCAGGGCGGCGGCGTAGGCCGCCACGGCGGGGATGATCTCCTTCCGGGCCATGTCCGCCATGGTCAGGGCCTCGATGCGCACGGTGCGCACGTAGTTCTCCAGCTGGATCTCGTAGCGGCTCCGCAGCTCGCTCTCGGAGAAGACGCCCAGGCCCGTGAGCATGTCCATGTTCTTCTTTTCCAGCAGCCGGGGGAGGGCGTCGGCGGTGGTGCGCAGGTTCAGCAGGCCCCGCTCGGTCGTGGCCTCCCGGATCCACGCGTCGTCGTAGCCGTTGCCGTTGAAGATGATGCGCTTGTGGGCGATGATCTGCTCCCGGATGAGGGCGTGGAGCTTGTCGTCGAAGTTGTCGGCCGCCTCCAGCGCGTCGGCAAACTGCCGCAGGGCTTCCGCCACGGAGGCGTTGATCATCACGTTGGCGCAGGCGATGGAATCGCTGGAGCCCACCATGCGGAATTCGAACTTGTTGCCTGTGAAGGCGAAGGGGCTGGTGCGGTTGCGGTCCGTGGTGTCCCTGGTGAAGCGGGGCAGACTGTCCACACCCAGCTTCAGGGTCTTCTTCTCCGCCCCGGCGTAGGGGCTGTCCGTCTCGATGGCGGAGAGCACGGCGCTCAGCTCGTCTCCCAGGAAGATGGAGATGACGGCGGGAGGCGCCTCGTTGGCCCCCAGGCGGTGGTCGTTGCCCGCCGTGGCCACGGCCAGACGCAGCAGATCCTGATAGTCGTCCACCGCCTTGATGACCGCCACCAGGAACAGCAGGAAGCGGGCGTTCTCATAGGGGGTCTCGCCGGGGGACAGGAGGTTTTCTCCCGTGTCCGTGGACATCGACCAGTTGTTGTGCTTCCCGGAGCCGTTCACCCCGGCGAAGGGCTTTTCATGCAGGAGGCATACCAGACCGTGCCTCCGGGCCACCTTCTTCATGATCTCCATGGTGAGCTGGTTGTGGTCGGTGGCCACGTTGGTGGAGGAATAGATAGGGGCCAGCTCGTGCTGGGCCGGGGCGACCTCGTTGTGCTCCGTCTTGGCCAGCACGCCCAGCTTCCACAGCTCCTCGTTGAGATCCTCCATGTAGGCCTGCACCCGGGGCTTGATGGCGCCGAAGTAGTGGTCCTCCAGCTCCTGTCCCTTGGGGGCCTTGGCCCCGAAGAGGGTGCGCCCGGTGTAGATCAGGTCCCGCCGCTTCAGATACATCTCCCGGTCCACCAGGAAGTATTCCTGCTCCGGCCCCACATTGGTGACGACCCGCTTTACCTCGCTGCCGCCGAAGAGGCGAAGGATGCGCAGGGCCTGGCGGTTCAGGGCCTCCATGCTCCGCAGCAGGGGAGTCTTCTTGTCCAGAGCCTCGCCCCCGTAGGAGCAGAAGGCCGTGGGGATGCACAGGGTCTTTTCTTTAATGAATGCGTAGCTGCTGGGATCCCAGGCGGTGTAGCCCCGTGCTTCGAAGGTGGCCCGGAGGCCGCCGGAGGGGAAGCTGGAGGCGTCCGGCTCACCCTGGATGAGCTCCTTGCCCGTCAGCTCCATGATTACGCGGCCGTCGGGAGCGGGATTCAGGAAGCCGTCGTGCTTCTCGGCGGTAATGCCGGTGAGCGGCTGGAACCAGTGGGTGAAGTGGGTGGCGCCGTTCTCTACGGCCCAGGCGCACATGGCCTCCGCCACGGCGTTGGCCAGGTTCTGATCCAGGGGCATACCCCGGTCGATGGTTTCCCGCAGGGAGCGGTAGACCTTCCCGGGCAGCCGCGCCCGCATCACCTTGTCGTCAAATACCCTGCTGGCAAAAATTTCCGTTACGGTCGTCATCCTGAACGCTCCTTTCCAGTGTCCGCGCGGTTTAAGTATGGTAATGATGGAAAACAAAAAAGGAAGACAGCGGCGTTCAGGCTCTCGCCCGAAAGACGCCGTTGTCTTCCGATGGCCGCATGATACGCCTCTTTTTGCAGGATGTCAACCGTCAAATTGCAAAAAACCCGCCCGTTTCGAAAAGAAAATTTCGTCGCGTCCCCGGTTGACAACGGCGCGCCGGGGGCGTATGCTGTGAGCAAGAGCAAAGGCGCTCTTTGGGAAGCTGCGCGCTTTCCGAGGGTGCCTCTGCTCTTTTTCACGTTTTCGGGATGAAAAAGGAGATGAAGTCCATGCGCGTATTGGAAGGCCAGTTCCGCAATCCCTCCGGCTGCGCCATCTCTGCTGTGATCTCCAGAAACGGGGAGCGGATGAGCGGGGAACAGATCATTGAGAGCATGAAGCCCATGCACGAGCGCTCCAATGGCCTGGGGGGCGGCTTCGCGGGCTACGGCATCTATCCGGAATACCGGGAGCTTTTCGCCCTGCACCTGTTCTTCTCCGGCAAGGAGGCCAAGAAGGACTGCGAGGATTATCTGAAGGGCGCCCTGGAGCTGGTGAAGGCGGAGGTGATCCCCACCCGCACGATCCCCGCCATTACGGACGAGCCCCTGATCTGGCGCTATTTCGTCACCCCTCTGCGCTCGGTGCTGGCCAGCATGCAGGTGGACGAAAATGAATATATCGCCCGGGTGGTCATGCATATCAACACCGCCATCACCGGAGCCTACGTCTTCTCCAGCGGGAAGAACATGGGGGTCTTCAAGGCCGTGGGCTTCCCGGAGGACGTGGGCGAATTCTACCGGCTGGAGGACTACGGGGCCTATTCCTGGACGGCCCACGGCCGCTATCCCACCAATACCCCCGGCTGGTGGGGCGGGGCCCATCCCTTCGCCCTGCTGGACTGGACCGTGGTCCACAACGGGGAGATCTCCTCCTACGACGCCAACCGCCGCTGCATCGAAATGTACGGCTACAAGTGCACCCTGCAGACGGATACGGAGGTCATCACCTATATCGCCGATTACCTCCTGCGCAAGCAGGGCCTCACCCTGGAGGAGACGGCCTCCGTCATCGCGGCTCCCTTCTGGGAGACCATCGAGCGGATGCCGGAGGCGGAGAAGCGGGAGCTCACCTATCTGCGCACCGTCTTCCCCAGCCTCCTGGTCACCGGACCCTTCTCCATCGTGCTGGGCTTCCACGGGGGCCTCATGGCCCTCAACGACCGGCTGAAGCTCCGCAGCATGGTGACGGCGGAGAAGGGCGACCGGGTGTTCATCGCCTCCGAGGAGGCCGCCATCCGGGCCATGGAGCCCGCAGCGGAGAATTTCTATGCCCCCGCCGGCGGGGAGCCGGTCATCGTCCGGGTGAGAGAGGGGTGCTGTTGATGAGCGGGATCAACTTCCTTTTTCCTGAGTTCGAGGTCGTGCGGAACGACGACCGCTGCATCCGCTGCCGGGTCTGCGAGCGGCAGTGCGCCAACGAGGTGCATTTCTACGACGCGGCCCGGGACCGGGTCTTTTCGGACGAGTCCAAGTGCGTCAACTGCCAGCGCTGCGTTTCCCTCTGCCCCACCCGGGCCTTGAAGATCGTCCGCAGCGACTGCCGCCTCCGGGAGAACGCCAACTGGGATTCCGATACCATCCGGGAGGTCTACAAGCAGGCGGAATCCGGCGGCGTGCTCCTCTCCTCCATGGGGAACCCCAAGCCCCTGCCGGTCTACTGGGACAAGCTCCTCATCAACGCCTCCCAGGTGACGAACCCCTCCATCGATCCCCTGCGGGAACCTATGGAGACCCGGGTCTTCCTGGGAAAAAAGCCGAAAACGCTGGAGCGGGACGGGAACGGGAAGCTGAAAACGGAGCTCACCCCCCAGCTGGAGCTGGATATCCCGGTGATGTTCTCCGCCATGAGCTACGGCTCCATCAGCTACAACGCCCATGCCTCCCTGGCCCGGGCGGCCACGGCGCTGGGCACCTGCTACAACACCGGCGAGGGCGGGCTCCACGAGGATTTCTACAAGTACGGACCCAACACCATCGTGCAGGTGGCCTCCGGGCGCTTCGGCGTGCACGAGGACTTCCTCCAGGCGGGAGCCGCCATCGAGATCAAAATGGGCCAGGGGGCCAAGCCGGGCATCGGCGGGCACCTGCCCGGGGCCAAGGTAGGGCCGGACGTGAGCCGCACCCGCATGATCCCCGAGGGCTCCGACGCCATTTCCCCCGCCCCCCATCACGATATCTATTCCATCGAGGACCTGCGGCAGCTGGTCTGGTCTCTGAAGGAGGCCACAGGGCATGTGAAGCCGGTGATCGTGAAGGTGGCCGCCGTCCACAACATCGCGGCCATTGCCAGCGGCATCGCCCGCAGCGGCGCGGACATCATCGCCATCGACGGATTCCGGGGCGGCACCGGCGCGGCTCCCACCCGCATCCGGGACCACGTGGGCATCCCCATCGAGCTGGCCCTGGCCTCCGTGGACGCCCGTCTGCGGGAGGAGGGCATCCGGGACCGGGTGAGTCTGGTGGCCGGCGGTTCCATCCGTTCCTCCGCCGACGTGGTGAAGGCCGTGGCCCTGGGGGCCGACGCCTGCTACATCGCCACCGCCGCCGTGCTGGCCCTGGGCTGCCACCTCTGCCGCACCTGTCAGAGCGGCAAATGCAACTGGGGCATCGCCACCCAGCGGCCGGACCTGGCCAAGCGCCTGAACCCGGATATCGGCTCCCAGCGGCTCATCAACCTCATGACCGCCTGGAAGCGGGAGATCATGGAGCTCATGGGGGGCATGGGCATCAACTCCATCGAGGCCCTGCGGGGAAACCGGCTCATGCTCCGGGGCGTGGGCCTGAACGAAACCGAACTCCGTATCCTGGGCGTGTCCCACGCGGGAGAGTGACGTCAAACGAAACGGCGCCGCCATTTCATTTGAGGAGGCCGCGCTTCGCTCCCCGCACCGGGGACGAGGGTCACGGCAGACGCTCCCCGGCTTCCCCGGGGGAAGCTGCCGCCGAGGGCGACTGACGGGGGCCGCCCGCGCAGCGGGCCAAGGGATGATATGAGGGGGAATCAAGTTGAAACGGGTATATGTGAACGAAGAGTGGTGTCTGGGCTGCCATCTCTGCGAATATAACTGCGCCTTTGCCAATTCCGGGGCCCGGGACATGGTGACCGCCCTGAAGGGGAAGCCCATCCTTCCCCGGATCCGGGTGGAGGGGGAAGGGGACGTCACCTATGCCGTCTCCTGCCGCCACTGCAGGGACCCCATCTGCATCCGGGGCTGCATCTCCGGCGCTCTGCACAAGGAGGGCGGCACGGTGTGCATCGACCGGGAAAAGTGCGTGGGCTGCCTCACCTGCGTGCTGCTCTGCCCCTACGGGGCGGTGCTGCCGGGGCCGGACGGGGCGGCCATGAAGTGCGAGCTCTGCCTGAAAAACGCCTGCGGGGAGCCCGCCTGCGCCGCCGGCTGCCCCAACCGGGCCATCGTCTATGAGGAGCGGGAGGAGGAAACGGTATGAAGCGATACGTCATCGTGGGCGGCGGCATCGCCGGGGTCAGCTGCGTGGAGGGCATCCGCAGCCGGGACCCGGAGGGGGAGATCACCCTGGTCGCCGCCGAAGAGACGTCCAACTACGGGCGTCCCCTCATCTCCTATTATCTGGAGGGGAAGACCGACCTCCGGCGCATGAGCTGGCGGGGCGAGGACTTCTATGAGAAAAACCGGGTGACGGCGCTCCACGCCGCGGCCGCGGAAAAGCTGGATCCGGCGGCCGGGGAGCTCACCCTTTCCACCGGCGCAAGGCTCCCCTACGACGCCCTCTGCGTCTGCACCGGCTCCCATCCCTTCTCGCCCCGCTTTGAGGGCCTGGAAACGGTGGAAAAGCGTTTCTTCTTCACCACCATGGCCGACGCCCTGGCCCTGGAGCAGACCGTCACGAAGGAGAGCCGGGTGCTCGTCGTCGGCGCGGGCTTCATCGGCCTCAAATGCGCCGAGGGCCTGCGGGACCGGGCGGGCAGCGTTACGGTCTGCGACCTGGCGGAGCACGCCATGAGCGCGAACCTGGACCCCGACTGCGCCCCCATCCTGGAACGGCACCTGGTCAAAAGCGGCCTCCGCCTGCTGCTGGGGAACACCGTCACCCGCTTTGAGGGGCAGAAGGCCCATATGCAGAGCGGGGAGACCCTGGAATTCGACGTGCTGGTCATCGCCATCGGCGTCCGCCCCGAAACGGGGCTCTTTGCCGCTGCGGGCGGCGATGTGGGCCGGGGCATCCGGGTGAACGAAAAGCAGGAGACCAGCCTGCCGAAAATCTGGGCGGCGGGGGACTGCACGGAATCCATGGACGTGAGCGCCGGGGAGCCGGGGGTGCTGGCGGTGCTGCCCAACGCCGCTCTGCAGGGCTTCTGCGCCGGGGCCAACATGGCCGGCGGCGCCGAGGTTTTCGACAAGGGCATAAAGATGAACTCCATCGGCTTCTTCGGCCTGCACATCATGAGCGCGGGCAGCTATACGGAGCCGATCTATACCGAGGTCGCGGAGGACGGCTGCAAAAAGCTCTTCGCGAAGGACGGGGTGCTCACGGGCTTCATCCTCATCGGGGACGTGGCCAGGGCGGGGATCTACACTTCCCTCATCCGGGAGCGGACGCCCCTGGAGAGCGTGGACCTGGAGGCCCTGAAGAAGGCGCCCTCCCTGCTGCCCCTGGGGAGGGCCTACAGAGCAGAGAAGCTGGGAGGTGCGGTATGATGCGCACGATCGACGCCACGGGCATGGAATTCACCGAGCTCAACGGGCTCCTCCGGCGCACGGAGGGGGATATCGAGCTCCAGGGCTGCCTGGGCCAGCGCTTCATCGGCGCGGGCATGGGGAATCGGAAGATCCGCATCCACGGGATCCCCGGAAACGCCCTGGGAGCCTACCTCAACGGCGGGGAGCTGGAAGTCTTCGGCAACGCCCAGGACGCCGTGGGGGACACCATGAACGCCGGGACTATCCTCGTCCACGGCAGCATCGGCGACACGGCGGGCTACGCCATGCGGGGCGGGAAGATCTACGTCCGGGGCAATGCGGGCTACCGCACGGGCATCCACATGAAGGCCTATAAGGAGCATCTGCCGGTCATCATCATCGGGGGCCGGGCGGGTTCCTTCCTGGGGGAATACCAGGCGGGGGGCATCCTCGTCGTGCTGGGCCTGCACACCGACGGGCGGCCCATCGTCTCCAACTATCCCTGCACGGGGATGCACGGAGGCAAGCTCTTCCTCCGCTCCGACTGCCGGGACCTGCGCTTCCCGAAGCAGGTGACGGCCCGTCCCGCCTCCCCGGAGGACCTGGAGGAGATCGGGGACTATCTGGAGGAATACTGCGCCCTCTTCGGCCTGGACCGCTCCCATATCCTGTCCTCTCCCTTCACCGTAGTGACGCCGGACAGCGCCAACCCCTACCGGCAGATGTACGTGGCCAACTGAGGTGGAGCCATGAGGGACGAGCGGATCCTGATCCTGGATTTCGGGGGGCAGTACGACCAGCTCATCGCCCGCAGGGTGCGGGAGCAGCACGTATACTGCGAGCTGCGGCCCTGCACCGTGAGCATGGAGGAGATCAAAGCCTTCGGCCCCGCCGGCATCATCTTCACCGGCGGGCCCCACAGCGTATATGAGGAGGGGGCCCCCACCGTCGACCCGAAGGTCTTCCAGTTGGGGGTGCCCATCCTGGGCATCTGCTACGGCTGCCAGCTCCTGGCCCGGCTCCTGGGGGGAGAGGTGGTCCCCGCCCAGTCGGACGGGGCCAGGGAATACGGAAAAACGGAAACGGAATTTCAGGTCGGCAGTCCCCTCTTTCGGGGACTGCCGACCCGGAGCGTCGTCTGGATGAGCCACGGGGACTATATCTCCCGGCTCCCCGGAGGTTTTCGGGCCCTTGCCAGGAGCGAAGCCTGCCCCTGCGCCGCCATGGGGGATGAAGAACGGCGCTTCTACGGCGTGCAGTTCCACCCGGAGGTGAGGCATACGGAGGAGGGAACGGCCGTCCTCCGCA
Organism: Oscillospiraceae bacterium; assembly: GCA_017524845.1. Taxonomy (GTDB): domain Bacteria; phylum Bacillota; class Clostridia; order Oscillospirales; family Oscillospiraceae; genus UBA1774. The sequence continues at coordinate 23,027 of JAFXUU010000090.1, read as the reverse complement.
ATTTCCTCTTTGAGGTCTGCGCCCTCCGGGGGGACTGGCGCATGGAGAGCTTCCGGGCGTCCGCCGTGTCCGCCCTGCGGAAACAGATCGGGGAAGGACGGGTGCTCCTGGCCCTGTCCGGGGGCGTGGATTCCTCCGTCTGCGCGGCTCTGCTGGACGAGGCAGTGGGGGAGAAGCTCACCTGCGTCTTCGTGGACCACGGCCTCCTCAGGAAAAACGAGGGGGACGAGGTGGAAGCCGCTTTCGCCGGGCGAAAGCTGGACTTCATCCGGGTGGATGCCGGGGAACGCTTCCTCCGGCGGCTGAAGGGCGTGCGTCAGCCGGAAGAAAAGCGGAAGCGCATCGGGGAGGAATTCATACGGGTCTTCGAGGAGGAGAGCCGGAAGCTGGGGACGATCGAATTTCTGGCCCAGGGCACCATCTACCCGGACGTGATCGAGTCCGGCGCGGGTTCCGCCGCGGTCATCAAGAGCCATCACAACGTGGGAGGCCTGCCCGCGGAGGTGGGCTTCAAGGGCATCCTGGAGCCCCTGCGGAGCCTCTTCAAGGATGAAGTGCGGCTTCTGGGCCGGGAGCTGGGACTGCCGGAAAGCCTGGTGAGCCGCCAGCCCTTCCCGGGACCGGGCCTCGCCATCCGCATCCTGGGCGCGGTGACGGCGGAAAAGCTGACGATCCTCCGGGAGGCGGACGCCGTTTTCCGGGAGGAAATGGCCGCCGCGGGACTGACGGGGGCCGCGGGGCAATACTTCGCCGCCCTCACGAACCTGCGCAGCGTGGGCGTCAAGGGGGACGGGCGGAGCTACGAGCGGGCGGTGGCTCTCCGGGCCGTCAGCACGGAGGATTTCATGACCGCCGACTGGGCGCGTCTCCCCTGGGAGCTGCTGGACCGGGTCTCCTCCCGCATCGTCAACGAGGTCCCCGGCGTGAACCGGGTGTTCTACGACGTCACCTCCAAGCCCCCCGCCACGGTAGAATACGAATGAAAGGCGGCGCGCCATGAAAAAGGCTTATCTCGTGCTGGAGGACGGGCAGGTCTTTCCCGGCTTCCGCTTCGGCGCGGAGGAAGATTGCCTGGGGGAGCTGGTGTTCACCACCGGCATGGGGGGCTATCTGGAAACCCTCACGGACCCCAGCTACTGCGGCCAGATCGTCCTGCAGACCTTCCCCCTCATAGGGAACTACGGGGTCATCCCCGAGGATTTCGAGGGGGAGCCCCGGCTCCGGGGCTATGTGGTCCGGGAGACCTGCGGGGACCCCTCCAACTTCCGCGCGCAGGGGACGCTGGACGCCCTTCTGAAGGAGAAGAGCATCCCCGGCCTTATGGGGGTGGACACCCGATACATCACCCGGCTCCTGCGCTCCCGGGGCGTTATGAACGCCGTGATCTGCGACCGGGTCCCGGAGGACCTGACCGCCCTGAAAAGCTATCGGGTGACGGGGGCGGTGGAAGCCGTTACCTGCGGAGAAAAGCGCGTCTGTCCGGCGGAGGGCGCGGAGAAATACAGGGTGGCCCTGCTGGACTACGGCATGAAGAAGAACATCCTGCGGGAGCTGCGAAACAGGGGCTGCGCCGTCACGGTGTTCCCGGCGTCCTCCCCCGCGGAAGAGATCCTGGCGGGGGATTTCGACGGGGTCATGCTCTCTAACGGCCCCGGGGACCCGGCGGAAAACACCTTCCAGATCGCCCAGCTCGAAAAGCTGCTGGGGGCCCTCCCCCTCTTCGGCATCTGCCTGGGGCATCAGCTCACGGCCCTGGCCGCCGGCGGCAGCACCTACAAGCTGAAATTCGGCCACCGGGGGGTGAACCAGCCGGTGAGGGAGGCGGAGGGGAAAAGGACTTACATCACCACCCAAAACCACGGCTACGCCGTGGCCGAGGGGGTGCCCGGCGCCCGTCTCAGCTTCCTGAACGCCAACGACGGGAGCTGCGAGGGCCTGGACTACCCCGGGCTCCGGGCCTTCACGGTGCAGTTCCATCCGGAGGCCTGCGCGGGCCCGACGGACACGGGCTTTCTCTTCGACCGCTTTCTGCGCCTGATGGAAGGAGGCGAGCCGTAATGCCGCTGGACAAAAGCATCGAGACCGTGCTGCTCATCGGCTCCGGCCCCATCGTCATCGGGCAGGCGGCGGAATTCGACTATGCGGGCACCCAGGCCTGCCGGGTGCTGAAGGAGGCCGGGGTGCGGACGGTGCTGGTGAATTCCAACCCCGCCACCATCATGACCGACCGGGACATGGCGGATGCGGTCTATCTGGAGCCCCTGACCGCGGAGACCCTGGAGCGCATCATCCGCATCGAAAGGCCCGACAGCCTTCTGGCAGGCCTGGGGGGGCAGACGGGCCTCACCCTGGCCATGCAGCTGAGCAAGGCCGGGGTGCTGGAGAAATACGGGGTACGCCTACTGGGCACCGACGCCGCGGCCATATCCCGGGCGGAGGACCGCAAGCTCTTCAAGGAGGCCATGGAGGCCATCGGCCAGCCGGTGCTGCCCTCGGAGATCGCCGTGACGGAGGAGGAGGCCCTGGCCGCCGCCGAGCGGATCGGCTATCCCGTCATCATCCGGCCCGCCTTCACTCTGGGAGGCGGGGGCGGCGGCACGGCCCACGACCCGGCGGAGCTGCGGGCCATCGCCCACACGGGGCTGGAGACCTCTCCCATCACCCAGATCCTTATCGAGCGCTCCATCGCCGGGTGGAAGGAGATCGAATTCGAGACCATGCGGGACGCGGCGGGGAACGCCGTGGCCGTCTGCAGCATGGAGAATGTGGACCCCGTGGGCATCCACACGGGGGACAGCATCGTGGTGGCGCCGGCTCTCACCCTGGCGGACCTGGAATACCAGATGCTGCGCTCGGCTTCCCTGGACATCATCGCCCACCTGGGCATCGTGGGGGGCTGCAACGTACAGCTGGCCCTGGATCCTGAGAGCTTCGAATACGCGGTGATCGAGGTGAATCCCCGGGTCTCCCGCTCCTCCGCCCTGGCCTCCAAGGCCACGGGCTACCCCATCGCCAAGATCACGGCCAAGATCGCCCTGGGCTACACCCTGGACGAGATCAAAAACGACATCACGGGAAAGACCTGCGCTTGCTTCGAGCCCGCTCTGGACTACGTGGTGGTGAAATTCCCCAAGTGGCCCTTCGACAAATTTGCCGACGCGAGCCGTCTTCTGGGCACCCAGATGAAGGCCACGGGAGAGGTCATGGCCATCGCTCCCTCCTTCGAGGCCGCCCTGATGAAGGCCGTCCGCGGCGCGGAGATCGGCATGGACACCCTGAACCGGGCTTCCGACGATCCGTCGCCCGTCCGGGAGCGGCTGAAGGCGGCGGACGACCGGCGGCTCTTCACCGTCTTCGAAGCCCTGAAGAGCGGCGTCACCGTGGACGAGATCCATGAGATCACGCGCATCGACCGCTTTTTCCTCCATAAGCTCCGGCATCTGGCGGCGTTCGAGCGCAGCCTCCCCGGGGCCCTCTCGGCGGAAGCCTACGCCGAGGGGAAGCGCCTGGGCTACACGGACGGGGCCCTCCTGCGTCTCAGCGGGGCGGAGGCCCTGCCCTGCCCGAAGGCGGAGGCCGCCTACCGCATGGTGGACACCTGCGCCGCGGAATTCGACGCGGAGACCCCCTATTTCTACGGTACCTTCGACGAATACTGCGAGGCCCGGGCCTTCCCCCGCTCGGGAAAGCCCGTGGTGCTGGTGCTGGGCTCCGGTCCCATCCGCATCGGCCAGGGCATCGAATTCGACTATTCCTCCGTCCACTGCGTGCGGACGCTGAAGGCTCTGGGCTACGAGGCGGTCATCGTCAACAATAACCCGGAGACCGTCTCCACCGACTACGACACCGCCGACCGCCTCTACTTCGAGCCGCTGACGGAGGAGGACGTGCTGCAGGTGATCGCCGCGGAGAAGCCCGTGGGGGTGGTAGTGGCCTTCGGGGGCCAGACCGCCGTGCGTCTGGCGAAGTTCCTGGATTCCCGGGGCGTCCCCATCCTGGGCACCAGTGCGGAGAGCATCGACATGGCGGAGGACCGGGAGCAGTTCGACGCTCTGCTGGAGCGCTTCCATATCCGCCGCCCCCGGGGCCGGGCTGTCACCGGCATGGCGGAGGCCCTGGCAGCCGCCGGGGAGCTGGGCTACCCCGTGCTGCTGCGCCCCAGCTACGTCATCGGCGGGCAGAACATGGTGATCGCCCATACGGAGGAGGACGTGCGCACCTATATGGAGGTCATCCTCCGGGGGAAGATCGAGAACCCGGTGCTGGTGGACCAGTACCTCATGGGCACGGAGCTGGAGGTGGACGTCATCTCCGACGGGAAGGACGTGCTGATCCCCGGGGTCATGCAGCATATCGAGCGCTCCGGCGTCCACAGCGGGGATTCCATCGCCGTCTACCCTCCCTTCTCCATCGGGGACCGGATGCTGAGGACCATCACCGACTGTTCGGAGAAGCTGGCCCTGGCCCTGGGGACGAAGGGTCTGGTGAACATTCAGTACCTCATCTATCACGGAGAGCTCTACGTCATCGAGCTGAACCCCCGGGCCTCCCGCACAGTGCCCTATATCTCCAAGGTTTCCGGGGTGCCCATGGTGGACCTGGCCGCCCGGGTCATGCTGGGCCAGCCCCTGGCCGCCCTGGGCTACGGCACGGGGCTGTACCGGCGGCCCCCCTACGTGGCGGTGAAGGTGCCCGTTTTCTCCTTTGAAAAGATCGCCGACGCCAACGCCGCCCTCAGCCCGGAGATGAAGTCTACGGGGGAAGTGCTGGGCGTGGGGAAAAACCTGCGGGAAGCCCTGTTCAAGGGCCTCATTTCCGCGGGCTACCATGTGGAGAAGCACTCTCACGGCGGCGTTCTCATCTCCGTCAACCGGCGGGACCAGCCGGAGATCGTGGAGATCGCCCGGCGGCTGGACGAGCTGGGCTTCCGCATCTGGGCCACGGAGGGCACCGCCGGGGAGATCCGGCGGCTGGGCACGGAGGTGGAGATCGTGGGGAAGCTGGGGCAGGACGGAAGGGTGCTGCGCCTCCTGGAGACGGGGCAGATCGACTATGTGATCCTCACAGGCTCCGCCCGCCCTGCCTACATCCGGGATTTCATCCGCCTCAACCGCCGCTGCGTGCAGCTGGGCATCCCCTGCCTCACCAGCCTGGACACGGCCCGGGCCCTGGCGGACATCCTGGCCTGCCGCTACACCCTGTACAACACGGAGCTGGCGGACATCTGCCATCTGCGGACGGAGAAGCGGAAGCTGCCCTTCGCCAAGCTGGAGACCTGTGGCAACGACTATATCTTCATGGAGAACTTCGACGGATCCATCACCTGCCCGGAATCCCTCTGCGTCACCTTCTGCGAGCGGCATTCCGGCGTGGGAGCCGACGGGCTGGTTCTCATGGAGCATTCGGAAAAAGCGGCTGCGAGGATGCGCATGTTCAACGCCGACGGTTCTGAGGGGGCCATGGCGGGCAACGCCCTGCGCTGCATGGCGAAGTATCTTCACGACCGGGGCCTGGCCGAGGGGGAGGAGATCGACATCGAGACCGCCGGCGGCGTCCGGCGGGTGAAGGTCTACACTACGGACGGCCTCGTCACCTCCGCCAGCGTGGACATGGGCCGGGCCTCCCTGGATATGAGCGCCCACCATTTCTCCCTGCCGGGAAAGAGATTCGTGGATTATCCCGCGGAGATCGGCGGGGAGGAATGGCGCATCACCTGCGTGGACATGGGAAACCCCCACGCCGTGGTCTTCTGTCCCCGGGTGGACGGGGTGGACATCGGGCGCCTGGGACCCCTTTTTGAAAACGCGAAGTATTTCCCGGAGCGCATCAACACGGAGTTCGTGCGTGTGGTGAACCCCGGAACCGTGAAGATGCGGGTCTGGGAGCGGGGCAGCGGGGAGACCATGGCCTGCGGCACCGGGGCCTGCGCTGCGGCGGTGGCCGCGGCGGAGCTGGGCCTCTGCGACCGGGACCGGGACATCTCCGTGCGCTGCAAGGGGGGCGAGCTCATCGTCCGCTATACGGACGAGGGGGTCACCCTCACGGGGGACACGCGCCTGGTCTACACCGGCGAGATCGAGTACTGACGAGCACGAAGGAGATAACTCTATGAAGTTCACGAAAATGCAGGGCCTGGGCAACGACTATCTCTACGTCTTCGGCCCCGTGCCGGAGGACGCGGCGGAATGGTCCGTGCGCCTCTCGGACCGGCACTTCGGCCCCGGGTCCGACGGCATGATCTGGATCACGCCCTCCGAAAATGCGGATTTCGGGATGCGTATCTTCAACGCCGACGGCAGCGAGGCGAAGATGTGCGGCAACGGCATCCGTTGCGTAGGGAAATATGTCCGTGACAAGGGACATACGAAGAAAACGGAGCTCACGATCGAAACGCTTTCCGGCCTGAAGCGGCTTTCCCTCCATCTGACGGAGGGAAAGGTGAGCTCCGTCACGGTGGATATGGGCTTCGCCGCCGTCTCCGAAGAAAAGACGCTCTCCCTGGGGGAGGAGACGGTGGTCTGCACCCCCGTGGATGTGGGGAACCCCCACGCGGTGGTCTTCGTGCCGGAGGCGGAGACCGTGCCCCTGACGGCGCTGGGGCCGAAGCTGGAAAAGCACCCCGCCTTTCCCGGCGGGGTGAACGCGGAGTTCGTGCAGCTCCTGGGGGAAAACCGGCTGCGCATGCGGGTCTGGGAGCGGGGCAGCGGCGTCACCCTGGCCTGCGGCACCGGGGCCTGCGCCAGCGCCGCCGCAGCGGTGCGCCGGGGCCTCTGCCGGGCCGGAACGCCCGTCGCCGTCGTCCTGGACGGGGGCACGCTGACGATTACGGTGTCGGAATCGGGGGCCGTGGAGATGACGGGACCCTGTGAATTTGTCTGTGAGGGGGATACGGAGATATGCTGAAGCCCAATCTGCACTACGGAGAACTGAAGGAATCCTATCTTTTCGCCCGCATCGCGGAGAAGACCGCAGCCTACCTGAAGGAGCATCCGGGGGAAAAGCTGCTGCGCATGGGCATCGGAGACGTGTCCCGCCCCCTCTGCCCCGCGGTGATCGAAGCTCTCCACGCCGCCGTGGAGGATCAGGCGAATTTCGGCACCTTCCGGGGCTACCAGCCGGAATGCGGCGCGGACTTCCTCCGGGAGGCCGTGGCCGCCCAATACGGCGAAAGGGGACTCAAGATCGGCGCCGACGAGGTCTTCGTGTCCTCCGGGGCCAGCGACGAGCTGGGCCACATCCTGGATATCTTCGACCCTGCCTGCCCCGCCCTGATCCCGGAGCCCGCCTACCCCGCCTACGTGGACGCCAACGTCATGTCCGGGCGGCGGATCCTCCACCTGCCCACAAGCCCGGAGGGCGGCTTCCTGCCCGATCCCGCCGGGGCGGGGGAGGGGGACCTCATCTATCTCTGCTCCCCCAACAACCCCACCGGCGCGGTGCTGGACCGGGCCCTGCTGAAGGCCTGGGTGGACCACGCCAACGCCCGGGGAGCGGTGATCCTCTTCGACGCGGCCTACGAGGCCTTCATCAGCGAGCCCGATCTGCCCCGCAGCATCTTCGAGATCGAGGGGGCGCGGACCTGCGCCATCGAGATCTGCTCCCTGTCCAAAACGGCGGGCTTCACCGGCACCCGCCTGGGCTGGACCGTGGTCCCGAAGGAGCTGGGGCGCGCCGGGATGTCCCTCCGGGAGATGTGGGTGCGCAACCGCACCACCAAAAGCAACGGCGTCTCGTACATCCTGCAGCGGGGCGGCGCGGCGGTCTTCACCCCGGAGGGGCAGGCACAGATACAAAAAACACTTGACATTTACCGCGGCAATGCGAAAATCATGGCAGACACTCTCGACCGGCTGGGCGTCCGCTACACGGGGGGGCGGAACGCCCCCTACATCTGGATGGCCTGTCCGGCGGGGGAGGGCTCCTGGCCCTTCTTCGACCGGCTGCTCCGGGAGATCCGGGTGGTGGGCACCCCCGGCGAGGGCTTCGGCGCCTGCGGCGAGGGCTGGTTCCGCTTCTCCGCCTTCGGAGACCCGGCGGACACCCGGGAGGCCATGGCCCGGCTGGAGAAGCTGCTGGGCTGACGAATAAAACGCATTGTTTGGAGGAGATCGCTTATGTGCGGGATCGTGGGATTCACCGGCGCCCAGGCGGCGGCGCCGCTGCTGCTGGAGGGTTTGAAGAGGCTGGAATACCGGGGCTATGACTCCGCCGGCATCGCCGTCATGGGCGGCGGCATCCGGGTGGAAAAGGTCAGCGGCAAGGTGGAAAAGCTCTGCGAGAAGACCGGGGACGGGGCGCTGGTGCCCGGCAGCACCGGCATCGGCCACACCCGCTGGGCCACCCACGGGGCTCCCACGGACCTGAACGCCCATCCCCATCTGTCTAACGACGGGCGCTTCGCCGTGGTGCACAACGGCATCATCGAGAATTACGCCGCCCTCCGGGAGGAGCTGACCGCCAAGGGGTACAGCTTCATCAGCGAGACGGACACGGAGGTCATCGTGCATCTTTTGGAGATGTACGACAGCGGCGACCTGAAGGCCACGGTGATGAAGACCGTAGCGAGGCTGGAGGGCTCCTACGCCCTGGGCGTCCTCTGCGCCGACGCGCCGGACACCCTCTTCGCCGTCCGGGAGGCCAGCCCCCTGATCCTGGGCGTGGGCGTGGGCGAAAACTACTTCGCCTCCGACGTGACCGCCCTTGTATCCTACACGAAGAACGCGATCTATCTGGACGATGGGGAGTTCGCGGAGCTGACGCCGAAGGGCATCACCATCTACGACTGCTCCGGGAAGAGGCTGGACAAGCCCATCACCCGCATCACCTGGGACGTGGAGGCGGCGGAGAAGGGCGGCTACGAGCACTTCATGCTCAAGGAGATCATGGAGCAGCCCGCCGCCGTCCGGGCCGCCATCGCCCCCCGCCTGAAGGACGGAGAGGTGAAGCTGGAGGAATTCGACCTGAGCGAGGAGGAGCTGCGGCAGTTCCGCAAGATCGTGATCACCGCCTGCGGCAGCGCCTATTACGCGGGCTGCGCGGCGAAATACGCCCTGGAGGCCCTGACGCGCATCCCCGTGGAGGCGGTCCTGGCCAGCGAGCTCAGGTACGGCGACCCTCTCATCGACGAGCATACCCTGCTGATCGTCATCAGCCAGTCCGGGGAGACGGCGGACACCATCGCCGCCATGAAGGAGTGCCGGTCCCGGGGCGCGAAGGCCCTGGCCATCGTCAACGTGGTGGGCAGCACCATCGCCAAGACCGCCGACTGGACCCTCTACACCTGGGCGGGGCCGGAGATCGCCGTGGCCACCACCAAGGGCTATACCACCCAGCTGGCGGTACTCTTCCTGCTGGCCATGTCCATGGGGAGAAAGCTGGGCGCCCTGACGGAGGAACGCTATCCCGCCCTGCTCTACGATATCCTGCGTCTGCCGAAGCTCATCCAGGAGGCCATCGACCTGAACCACGGCATCCCCGCCCTGGCGAAGAAATACCACGATTCCCCCTCCCTCTTCTTCATCGGCCGCAATACCGACTGGGCCTCCGCTCTGGAGGGCGCCCTGAAGATGAAGGAGATCTCCTATATCCACGCGGAGAGCTACGCCGCCGGGGAGCTGAAGCACGGCACCATCGCCCTCATCGAGGAGGGGACGCCGGTGATCGCCGTGTGCTGCAACGAAGCCCTGGAGGACAAGACCGTCAGCAACATCGTGGAGGTGAAGGCCCGGGGCGCGCGGGTGCTGGCCGTGGCCTTCCGGGGGGACCGGAAGATCGTCTCCCAGGCAAACGACGTGATCTTCATCCCCAGGATCAACACCCTCTTCACCCCGGTCCTGGCCGTGATCCCCATGCAGCTGCTGGCCTACTGCGTAGCCAGGGAAAACGGCTGCGACATCGACAAGCCGAAGAACCTGGCCAAATCCGTGACCGTTGAATAAAAGAAGAACCTCAGGGGGCGGGCTTCCGAACGGAAGCCCGCCCCCTGAGCGGTTACTCTGTTACCAGTCCGTCTCATGCGTGCCGCCGCAGGCGTCGAATACGGCGTCGAAGGCTTCGCCGGGCATCCCGACGAAGTACCGGCCCCCGCCCAGGATGCGGTACCGGACGTAGCCGCCCTCGATCAGCCGGAGCTCGATCCGGGTGCCGTCGTCCATGTCCAGGAACAGGTGCGCCTGGTTCGGAGTGTCGTAGATGGTGCTGCCCGGGCGGCCTTCATAGAAGGAGCCGTCGGGCGCCCAGGCGTCGATGAAGCCGCCCGCGTCCAGGGCGTCCAGAAAGGCGTCCCAGTCCTCCTGAGAAACGGGAGCTTCCCGATAATTCCCCCTGTTCCAGTCCCAGTCCTCGTGGGCCTGCCATTGGATCGCGGCGACGTGTCCCCGGACGTGCAGCCTTTCCTCATACAGATCCTTCCCCGCGGTGAGGGTGATGCCGTTGAGACGCTCATAGAAGCAGACGAAAAGCCCGGGCGCACCGTTCCCGTATGTGAACTCCTGTCGGATACAGATCCGGAAGTCCGTGTCATAGCCCTTCACCGCGTACACGTCCCCCGGGACGGAGGAAGCGAATTCCACCGCGTATTCCTCCTGCGTCGACCATTCGTCGATCCTGCCGGCGGCATAGCCGAGATAGTCGCCCAACAGGGCTTCGATGCGCTCCGCCGCCTCCCCCTCATACCGGCCCGCCTGGGTGTAGATCCCGCCCCGGTAGACGATGAGGCCGAGCATATCCGCCTGCGCGCCGGGCTCCGGGAGCTCAATGGCGGGGATGGAGATCCCCGCCGGCGCCGGGTTCAGGGTCGGTATGGGTTCGGGCGCGGTATAGCCCTCGCCGCCGGGCCGGAGGACGTGGGGAAAGGGGTAGACCTCAGGCTCCTCGCCGCGTTCCACGGTCCCGTTGGGGTTCGGGACAGGCGCAGGCTGCGGGGCGGCGGGTCGGAGCTTCGGCCAGACTGCGGTCAGGCCGACAAGCAGCACGGCGCAGGCCGCGAGAGAGGCCGCGAGCCGCCGGGGGAAGCGCTTTTTCCCCGGCTTCGCGGCAGCCTCCACGAATCGGCTGTCGATGCCGCCGACGGCGTCCAGAAGCATATCGTCCTTCACGGTGTATAGCCCTCCTTTTCCAGCTCGGCGCGGAGTTCCTCCCGCAGGCGGGAGAGCATCATTTTCACCTTGCTCTGGCTGAAGCCGTAGCGCCTGCCGATCTCCGGCACGGTGTCGAAGTACCAGTATCGCCGGACAAAGATGTTCCGCTGCTCCTCCCGGTGCCGGTCCAGAAACGCGTCGAGGATCCGGGCCAGCTCGGCGGCCTCGGCGGCGCTCTCCGCCTCGTCCCCTCTGCCCGACGGCAGACATTCCGCCATTTCCTTCGTAAGCTCGCAAAAGACGGCGCTCCGCTTTTCGCTGCTTCGCCTGCGGCAGGCGTCGATGGCCAGGTGCCGGACGATCTTTCCCAGGAACGGAAACAGATACGTCCGCGGCTCGTGGGGAGGGATGCGCTCCCACGCCTGAAGATAGGTGTCGTTTTCGCATTCCTCGGCGGCGGGGGGATCGTGCAGGAGCTGATCTGCGAGCTTTCTCAGCCGCGGCCCGTATTTCTCCGCGGTTTCGGATATGGCCGACTCATCCCTGGCCAGATAGAGCTCCACGATCGCCGAATCTTCCATGCCGTCCTCCTCCTTCCGTCGATACGGGCCCTCACTCCGTATAGCGTAAAACCGGAGCCGACCGTCACATACGTTAACAGTTTTTATTATACAGGCCGGAGGCACACGGCACAACGTGCCGGGCGCAAAAACGGAGGGAGACGCTTCCCCTGAAGCGCCTCCCTCGGCATGTCGACAAAGTGTCGACACGCCGAGGGCAAAATCAGAAAATGCTTTCTGATTTTGCGAGGATATAACGTGCAGGGGGATTCCCGTCCCCCTGCACACATCCCCCATGCGTATTGAGACCTTTAATCAAGGGTTTGTCTACAGTCTGAGGGAGACGCTTCCTGCGAAGCGCCTCCCCCAGGATGCCTCGGCTGTCTCAGCCCTCCCCCAGGGCGGCCTTCACGAAGCCGCAGAAGAGGGGGTGGGGCTTGTTGGGCCGGCTCTTGAACTCCGGGTGGAACTGCACCCCCAGGTAGAAGGGGTGATCGCCCAGCTCCACCGTTTCCACGATGCTCCCGTCCGGGCTCCGGCCGCTGAGGACGAGGCCCGCCCCGGCCAGCGCCTCCCGGAAATCGTTGTTGAACTCGTAGCGGTGGCGGTGCCGCTCGGAGATGAGCTCCTGCCCGTAGCACCGTGCCATCAGCGTCCCCGGGACGATGCGGCAGGGCCAGGCCCCCAGGCGGAGGGTGCCCCCCTTGTCGATGAGCTCGCTCTGCTCCGGCAGGAAGTCGATGACCTTGTGGGCGGAATCGGGGTCGAATTCCCCGGAGCTGGCGTCGGCGAAGCCGCAGACGTGCCGGGCAAATTCGATGACGGCGATCTGCATCCCCAGGCAGAGGCCGAGATAGGGCTTCTTATGCTCCCGGGCATAGCGGGCGGCCTCGATCATGCCCTCGACGCCCCGGCTGCCGAAGCCCCCGGGCACCAGCACGCCGTCGCAGGGGGCGAGAAGCGTTTCCGCGGTCTCCGCCGTCACGGTCTCGCTGTCGATCCAGCGGATGTCGATCTCCGCGCCGGAGGCGTAGCCCGCGTGGCGGAGGGCCTCCGCCACGGAGAGGTAAGCGTCATGGAGCTGGGTGTATTTCCCCACCAGGCCCACGGTGACTTTTTTCCGGGCCGAGCGCACCCGCTCCACCATGGCCGCCCATTCCCCCAGCTCCGGCGGAGGCGCGTCGATCCCCAGCTCCCGGCAGACGATGGCGGAGAGGTTCTGCTGCTCCAGCATCAGGGGAGCTTCATAGAGGATGGGCAGGGTGCGGTTTTCGATGACGCAGTCGGGGCTCACGTTGCAGAACATGGCGATCTTCTTCAGCAGGCTTTCCTCCAGGGGTTCGTTGCAGCGCAGCACGATGACGTCCGGGTGGATGCCCATGCCCTGCAGCTCCTTCACGGAGTGCTGGGTGGGCTTCGACTTGTGCTCCCCGCTGCCGTGGAGATAGGGCACCAGGGTCACGTGGACGTAGAGGCTGCTGCCCCGGCCCTGCTCCAGCCCCACCTGCCGGATGGCCTCCAGGAAGGGCTGGCTCTCGATGTCGCCGGTGGTGCCCCCCACCTCCGTGATGATCACGTCCGCCCCGGTCTTCTTCTCCAGATTGTAGATGAATCCCTTGATCTCGTTCGTGATGTGGGGGATGACCTGCACCGTCTCCCCCAGGTACTCCCCCCGGCGCTCCTTGTTGAGCACGTTCCAGTAGACCTTGCCGGTGGTGAGGTTGGAAAACTTGTTCAGGTCCTCGTCGATGAAGCGCTCGTAGTGGCCCAGGTCCAGGTCCGTCTCCGCCCCGTCCTCCGTGACGTAGACCTCCCCGTGCTGATAGGGGCTCATGGTCCCCGGATCCACGTTGATGTAGGGGTCCAGCTTCTGGGCGGCCACTTTCAGCCCCCGGGCCTTCAGCAGCCGTCCCAGGGAGGCGGCGGTGATGCCCTTCCCAAGGCCCGAGACCACGCCCCCCGTGACGAAGATATACTTGCTCATACCGGTCCCTCCCCAGCGGACGAAAAATAAGAGAGACAGCGGCGTGCAGAAAAAGCTCTGCGAGACGCCATTGTCTCTCAACTTGATAATTCTACCCCCGGAATCGGAAAAAGTCAATCAAAACCGACGAAAACCGAAGGAAATGCTTGCGGCAGGGCCCCGTCTGGGTTAGAATACTCCCACCGAACCCCGCCGAACGAAAAGGAGGGAAGCATCCGTGAAATACACACCGGACGAAGTGATGCAGTACGTGCAGGAGGAGGACGTGAAGTTCATCCGCATGGCCTTCTGCGACGTATACGGCAGGCAGCGCAACGCGGCCATCATGCCCGGCGAGCTGCCCCGGGCCTTTGAGCACGGCATCGCCTTCGACGCCTCGGCCGTGCCGGGCTTCCGCATGGGCGCCCGCTCCGACCTCTTCCTGCGGCCCAACGCGGACACGCTGAAGGAGCTGCCTTGGCGGCCCCAGCACGGCCGGGTGGCCCATATGTTCTGCGATATCGTCCGTCCCGACGGGCGGCCTTTCGAGGCGGATACCCGGCGGCTCCTGCGCGATGCCGTGGAGGACGCCGCCGCGGCGGGCTACGTCTTCCGCTTCGGAACGGAAATGGAATTCTACCTCTTCCGGCTGGACGAGGAGGGGAACCCCACGAAGATCCCCTTCGACACCGCCGGTTATATGGACGTGGCCCCGGACGACCGGGGGGAGAACGTGCGGAGGGACGTCTGCCTCACCCTGGAGCGCATGGGCATCCAGCCGGAGAGCTCCCACCACGAGAGCGGCCCGGGGCAGAACGAGATCGACTTCCGCTATGCCGACCCGGTGACCGCGGCGGACAATGCGGTGATCTTCCGCAGCGTGGTGAAGACCATCGCCACCCAGAACGGGCTGTATGCGGACTTCTCCGCCCGCCCCCTGCCGGAGAGCGACGGCAACGGCATGCATATCAATATCTCCGCGGTCCGGAACGGGGAGGACCTGTCCCCCCTGTGCCTGGTGCCCGGCCTCATGGAGCGGATCCGGGACATGACCCTGTTCCTGAATCCCACCGCCGGTTCCTACGACCGCCTGGGCCGGGACAAGGCGCCGCTGTATATCTCCTGGTCGGAGGAAAACCGCTCTCAGCTGCTGCGCATCCCCGCGGCGGCGGGACAGTACCGGCGGCTGGAGCTCCGCTCCCCGGATTCCGACGCGAATCCCTACCTGGCCTTCGCCCTTCTGATCCGTGCCTGCCTGGAGGGGCTGGAGCGGGGCCTGGAGCTGCCTGCGCCTGCCGACCTCGACCTGTTCACCGCCGGGCCGGAGGTGCTGCGGCAGTTCCGGCGGCTGCCGGGCAGCCTGGAGGAAGCGGCCGCGGCGGCCGGAGACAGCAGCTTCATCCGCGCCTGGGTGCCGGAGACGGTCCTGGCGGCCTATCTGCCCGGCTGAACCGCAGACCGACGCGAATAACCGGGAAGGGAGGGAAGCGCCACGGTCTTTCAAAGCGATACCTACAGCGTACTGCTGGTCTCCGCGTCCGAAAAATTCAATGCCTCGGCGCTCTCTCTGCTGCCTGCCACGGATTACTGGCCGGTGACCAAGGCCGGGAGCGTGGCCGAGGCCCGGCGGCGGCTGGCAGGCGCCGCCTTCGACCTCATCCTCATCAACGCCCCCCTGCCGGACGACATGGGTCTGGATTTCGCCATGGAGGCCTGCGCCGAGAGCGACGCGGGGGTGCTGCTCCTGGTGCGGGGCGAAGTCTATGAGGACATCTATTACCGGGTGCTGCCCGCCGGGGTCGTCGCCCTGGCAAAGCCCCTGAGCGCTCAGAACCTCAGCCAGAGCCTGCGGATACTCTGCGCCGTGCGGGAGCGGCTGCGGGGCATGCGGAAGCACCAGGTCACGGTGGAGGAGCGGATCGAGGAGATCCGCCTGGTGAACCGGGCCAAATGGCTCCTGATCGAGTGCCTGCACATGACGGAGCCGGAGGCCCACCGCTACATCACCCGCCAGGCCATGGAGCAGCGGGTGAGCAAAAAGGAGCTGGCGGAGAGCATCATCCGCACCTACCAGTGACGGCGCCGGGGCTTTTCCTCTCCGAAGAGCAGATTCCGCCAGAAGCCGAAGAACAGCGCAAGCAAAAACCAAAGCATGACGTTTCTCCTTTCCGAACGTTCCGAAGCGGGTTTTTCCCGCCCCCGGATCAGGATAACGCGGAAGCCGGCCCATAAACCGGACACCCGCCGACGCCGGAGAAAACGTTCACGAATGGTTCATAGGATTTTTAAGCTCGCTTTAAGTCGGGGCGCTAGATTGACAGCGTCCCGATTTTCTTATGCCGCTCCCCGCGGCGGTTACGGAAGGAAGTGACGAGCATGAACTACCGGCACGAATGGAAGCATGAGCTGAACTATCTGGACCTGCTGGCCATTCGAGCCCGCCTCCGGGCGGTGGCCCGGCCTGATCCCCACGCTGTGGACGGGAAATACCGCATCCGCAGCCTTTACTTCGACAACCTGAAGGACAAGGTCCTGCGGGAGAAGCTGGACGGGGTGAACATGCGGGAGAAATTCCGCATCCGCTGCTACAACGGCGATACTTCCCTGATCCATCTGGAGAAGAAAAGCAAGGTGAACGGTCTGGGCACGAAGGTCTCCGCCGCTCTCACGGCTGAGGAGGCGCGGGCCATCGTGGACGGGGACCTGGACTGGATGCTGGGCTCCGGTCGGCCTCTGGTACAGGAGCTATACGGCAAGATGCGAAACCAGGGCCTGCGGCCGAAGACCATCGTGGACTACACGAGAGAGCCCTTCGTCTGCGCGCCGGGCAACGTCCGCGTCACCTTAGACTACGACATCCGCACCGGCCTCTCCTGCACGGATTTCCTCGATCCGGACTGCGTGACGATCCCGGCCGGGGACGCGCCGATCCTCCTGGAGGTGAAGTGGGACGAATTTCTCCCCTCCATCATCCGGGACGCCGTGCAGATGCCCGGCCGCCGCGCCGCCGCCTTTTCCAAGTACGCCCAATGCCGTATCTACGGCTGATTATTGAAAGGAGCAAACCGCTATGACTTTTTCGGACATCTTCAAATCCAGCTTTCTGGAAAACGTCGCCTCCGTCAGCCTTCCGGATATGGCGCTGGCTCTGGTGCTGGCCTTCGCCGTCGGCATGTTCATCTTCCTCGTCTACAAGAAAACCTACGCGGGCGTCATGTATTCCACCAGCTTCGGCGTTACCTTGATTGCCCTGACCATGATCACCACCCTGGTCATCCTGGCGGTCACCAGCAATGTGGTCCTGTCCCTGGGCATGGTAGGCGCCCTGAGCATCGTCCGCTTCCGCACGGCCATCAAGGAACCCCTGGACATCGCCTTCCTCTTCTGGTCCATCGCCGCGGGCATCGTCCTGGCCGCGGGCTTCATCCCCCTGGCGGTCGTCGGCAGCGTGATCATCGGCATCATCCTTCTGATTTTTGCCAACCGGAAGGCCGGCTCCAACCCCTATATCGTCGTGCTGGCCTGCGACGGGCAGGAGAGCGAGAGGCAGGCCAAGGCCTTCCTCACCGAGCACACCCGGCGCTGCGTGGTCAAGAGCAAAACGGCCCGGGCCGGGAAGACGGAGCTGAACATGGAGGTCCGGCTGAAAAACGACGACACCGATTTTATCAACGCGCTTTCCGAACTCGCGGGCGTGCAGAGCGCCGTTCTTGTCAGCTACAACGGGGACTACATGGGTTGAGGTGAACCATGTCAGCACATAAAAGCATAGACCGCATCTGCGTCGTCGTCATCGTCGCCGCCCTGCTCGTCACCGCTCTGTTCATGAACGGCTCCGCCCTGGGCCTCCGGGCCTCGGACCGGAGTATGGGCTATGAAACCAGGCTCTTCGATACCTCCAGGGTCCACACGATCGAGATCGTCATGGATGACTGGGAGGGCTTCATCGAGACCTGCGAGAGCGAAACGTACAGCGTCTGCTCCGTTGTGATCGACAACGAGGCCTATAAGAACGTGGCCATCCGGGGCAAGGGAAACACCTCCCTCTCCGCCGTGTCCGGCATGGGCAGTCAGCGGTACAGCTTCAAGCTGGAATTCGACCAGTATGAGAACGGCAAAAGCTATCGCGGTCTGGATAAGCTCAGCCTGAACAACATCATCCAGGACAACACCTATATGAAGGATTATCTGGCCTACCGGCTCATGGCCGAGTTCGGCGCGGACGCTCCTCTCTGCTCCTTCGTCTGGATCACGGTCAACGGCGAGGACTGGGGCCTCTATCTCGCGGTGGAGGGCGTGGAGGACAGCTTCCTGGAGCGGGTCTACGGCAGGGATACCGGCGAGCTCTATAAGCCGGACAGCATGAGCTTCGGCGGCGGCGGTCCCGGCAACGGCAAGGACTTCAACATGGACGATTTCCTGAACCGGGATTCCGGGACGGAGGGCACGGAGGAGAGCGGCGGCTCCGGCTTCCCGGATTTCAGCGGCGGCATGACCCCGCCGGAGGGCTTCGACTTTTCCGGCGGCGAAATGCCGGAGGGCTTCGATCCCTCCCGGTTCGGCGGCAGGCCGGGCGGTGCCGACGGTGACGGAGAGGGCTTCTCCTTCGACCTCAGCGGCAGCTTCGGGGGCACGGACTCCACGGACGTCAAGCTCCGCTATATCGACGACGACACGGACAGCTACTCCAATATCTTCAACAACGCCAAGACGGATATCACCGAGGCCGATCAGAAGCGGCTCATCGCGGCGCTGAAAAAGCTGAGTGAGAACGAGGATATCGGGAGCGTGGTGGACACGGACGAGGTCCTGCGCTATTTCGTCGTCCACAACTTCGTCTGCAACGGCGACAGCTACACCGGCTCCATCATCCACAACTACTATCTCCATGAGTCCGACGGCCTTCTCTCCATGATCCCCTGGGACTACAACCTGGCCTTCGGCACCTTCCGGAGCTCCGACGCCACGGACACGGTGAACGACCCCATCGACACCCCCATGTCCGTTTCCGACGCATCCGACCGTCCCATGTGGGGCTGGATTATCTCCAGCGAGGAATACACGGCCCTCTACCACGAATACTTCGCCGAGTTTCTGGACACCGTGGACGTCACCGGCATCATCGACGAAGCCCGGTCCCTGATCAGGCCCTATGTTGAGAAGGACCCCACGGCCTTCTGCACCTGCGAAGAATTTGAGACCGGCGTCGCCGCCCTCCGCGCCTTCTGCGAGCTGCGCAGCGAGAGCGTCCGCGGCCAGCTGGAGGGGACGATCCCCTCCACCGACAGCGGGCAGCGCGCGGACAGCGGCAGTCTGGTGGACGCTTCCGCCATCTGCATCTCCGACATGGGCTCCATGGGCGGCGGCAGCGGCGGCGGTCCCGGCAGGGGGAACGGAGAAAGCGGCAGCGGCGAGAGCGATGGTTCCGGCTTCCCCTCCGTGGGCGGCAGCCCCTTCGGGCGGCAGGGCCTCTCCGGGCGTCCGGGGCAGAGCTCCGGGAGCGGCGGCGACAGCAGCTCGGAAAGGCAGCGGCCGGACCGCGCTTCCGGCAGTTTTCCCGGCGGCGCCTCCGCCCGGAGCGATTCGGGAACGAGCTGGGGCCTGACTGCGGTCTCCGCGGCGGTCCTCCTGGCCGGACTGGCCTTCGCCTTCCTCTTCAGAAAGCACTGAACACGCAAAAGAAGGCCCTCCGTGATGTGACGAACATCGCGGAGGGCTTCCGTTATTGCGGCGCTTATTTCTTCAGGTAGGGACGCAGCCGGAAGGCCAGCTCCTTGCCCATGCGCAGATGGGTCTTCATGGAGGGGTGGCCCGCGGCGCCGACGCCCTCGGACATGTTGTTGATGGGGAGATACTTGAAGGCGAAGATCTTTTCGTCGCCGGTGTCGGCCTTGTATTCGTTCACCGCGGCGGCGATCCGGTCGTAGAGGAAGTAGTCCATGGAGCCCAGGGAGCAGACGATCAGGGTATCCGGCCCGTTGAGCCGGCGGACCTGCTCAACGAGGCCCCGGAATTTCTCCTGGAAGTAGTCCTCCAGCCCGTCGATCACGAAGGGGTCCTGGGAGAAGCGGATGGGGGTGGCGTCGTTGGTGCCCAGGTTCAGCACCACGATGTCGCTGGGATTGGCCTTGAAATCCCAGGGTGTGAGGGCCGCGCCGCGCTTCACGTCGTAGAGCTCGTCGGTATAGGCGTAGATATCGTCCATGGCGTGGTGGTTGCCGAACATGGGGTGCTGGGCCTTGCTGGCGGCGATGCCGCTTTCGCAGATGAGGCTCCACTCGCAGTCCAGCTCCCGGGCGGCCAGGGCCGCGTAGGACATCCAGCCGTTCTCCTCGCCGGTGCGGAACTCGAAGGAATTGTTCTCCGCCTCGTTGCCGAAGGCGCAGGTGATGGAATCGCCCACCACCTCGATCACGGGCTTCGTGTTCTTCGGCGCGGGGAGGATCTCCCCGTCGGTCTCCAGCTCCAGCAGGCCCAGCTTGCCCCGGGCGTTTTCACTGAGCTTCACCACCCGCACCGTGTGCCGACCCTTCGCGCCCTCAAAGAGGGTGAACCAGGCGTCCTCCTCCCGGCACTCCGTGCGGTTTGTCAGCTCGCTCCCGTCGGCCACCACGCCGAAGAAGGGGTAGTCCGGCTGCGGCTCGGGCATGCCGGGGAAGCCGGGGGTCTTGTCCCCCAGGCCGATGAAGCGGGCCTTCAGCACGGAGCCCTCGAAGACCGCGGTGAATCCGGCGCAGGTCCAGTTGAAGAAAAGGGCCTGCTTCTCCCCGTCGAAGAGGGTCCTCCCGTGGAGCTGCAGCTTGTCAAGGATATCTTTTGCCAGCATGTATATCATCCTTTCCATAATATTGTTCCGTTTGCTTCGGCGTCGTCAGCCCTCCGGGCGGAACACGTCCCGCAGGAAGACGTCGGCATGCTTCACCCACAGGTCGAAATTCGGGTTGCCTTTGCCGTCGATGATCTTCCATCCGGCGTAGCCGTGGGGATGCCCGGCGAAGGTGTGCACCTCCATGGGCACGCCCTGGGCCAGCAGGTCGGGATAGAGGGCGTGAAGATTGTCCATGGCGGTGTCCAGCCGCCCCACGGCGAAGAAGGTGGGGGGATAACGAACGCCGTCGTAGTTATAAGGCGTTCCGGCGTGGCGGGGTCCGTAGACGCAGAGATAGGCGTCCGGACCGCCGTCCAGGGCGTCCAGCCCGTCGGGGACGTAGTCCGGGAAATGGTCCCGCACCTGCTTCGCGCCGGAAAAATGCTCGATGCAGAAATCGATGGTGATCCCCCCGTTGGAGAAGCCCGCCATGGCGATATTGTCCGGCCGGATGCGGTATTCCGCTGCCCGGGAGCGCAGGATGCGCAGGGCCCTCGCCGCGTCGGCCCCCGTCTCAAATTCGTTCCAGGGGCAGCCGTTGGGGCGGCACTGGAGGATGAAGCACTGATAGCCCAGGGCGTTGAACTCCAGCCCGATCTCATAGCACTCGTTGATGGTGCCCGCGCCGTGGGAGCCCCCCGCGACGGTCACCACCGCGCCCACAGGGCGCACGTCCTCCGGCAGCAGCATCTCCAGCAGATAGGGCCTGAAGTCCGGCTCGTGGTCGTAGCGGTGGCCGGGGTTTTCCCGGTAATCCGTCTGTACCGGCATTTTCCCCTCCGGCCAGAGGTAAATGCGCTCCGGCGCGCCGGGGAGGGGGCGGATGCTCTTGCGCAGCGCCGAGAAGCGCTCCTTCAGGACCGAGCGCTTTTCCGGCGTTTCGGCGTCCATCATCTCCTGCTGCAGCCGGAACAGGGCGATCAGCTCCTCCACCGGGTAGCGGGTGGGGTCCTCGTACAGGGGAATCGCCAGATTCACCTCGTCCCCGCAGGCCTCCGCGAATTCCGCCCGGCGGCGCATCAGCTCCTGCATCTCCCCGTCCATGCGCTCCATCTCCTTGACCGTGTTTTTTGCGTTTACTGTACCACAGGCGGGGCCGATGTACAAGCCCGCGCGCCCGGAGTTCTTGCATTCTTCCGCCCGTAAGTATATGATACGGACGTCCGTGTATCGTCAGGAAGCGAATCGCCGGGAGACCGGCGGCGCGCGGAACAGGAGGAAACGGTGAAAAAGCTGCTCATCGTGATCGACATGCAGAACGATTTTATCGACGGGGCCCTGGGGACGCCGGAGGCCCTGGCCATCGTCCCGGCGGTGGCGGAAAAGCTCCGGGCGTATCCGCCGGAGGCCGTCATAGCCACCATGGACACCCACGGGCCGGACTATCTCAACACCCGGGAGGGACGCTTCCTTCCGGTGGAGCACTGCATCCGGGGCACGGAGGGCTGGCTTCTCCGTGCGGAGCTCCTGCCGCTGCTCCGCGGGGCGAGCATCTATGAGAAGCCCGCCTTCGGCTGCCTCCGGCTGGCGCAGGACCTGGCGAAGCTCCCCGACCTGGAGGAGGCGGAGCTGGTGGGCCTGTGCACGGACATCTGCGTGGTGTCCAACGCCCTGCTGCTGAAGGCGGCCCTGCCGGAGCTGGACATTCGGGTGGACGCGGCCTGCTGCGCCGGGGTCACGCCGGAGCGGCACCTGGCCGCGCTGGAGACCATGCGCGCCTGCCAGATCGAGATCGTATAACGAAAAACGAAGGGAGGTGCTTTGCCGTGGCGGAACCGGCCCGCATCGTCCGACTTCTGAAAAACGAGATATATCCCACCTTTCAGCTCTATGCCCTGATGACGAAGAAGGCCCCGCCCGCGGAGGGGCTGCGCATCGCCGTGCGCACCGTCCTGGACTGGCTCCTGGAACGGCTGGGGGAGAACGCGGCCCCGGAGCTGCGGGAGCTCGCCGCCCGGGACGAACCTTTCTTTTCCTACCATGAGAGCTGCGGCTACGGCATCGACGTCGTATACCTGCCGGAAAGCGGCGCGTGGAGCCTGCGGATCACGGAGCCGGATCTGGGCTCGAATCCCGGCGATCCCGGCCAGAGCAGACAGCCCGTGCCCGGCCGGGTGCTGGAAACGAACGTAGGCTTCCGGATCAGCGGCAGCAGGCTGGAATGCGGCTTTCAGACGGTGGTGTCCGATCCCTCCACCGCGGAAGAGGACGCCGAGGTCTACCGGCTTTCTCCCGTGCGGCGGCTGGTGGAAAACCCGGATTTCGGCCTGACGCAGCTCACCGAGCTGACCGGGGCCGTGCTGCCCCTGGCCTCCCAGGACGCGGTGCGGGCGCTGACGGAGCTCTGGCGTCACCGGGAAAATCAGCTCCCCTGCGTGGTGTTCACCCCGCCCGCGGCGGAGGCCCAGGCCCCGGATCTCCGCACCCTGGAGCGCCTCGCGGCCGCGCCCCGGCCCGGCAGCATGCCCGGGCTCCCCCTGCCCGCCCCCGCCGTACCCGCCGACCGTCCCGCCTTCGACGCGGAGGCCTTCGCCCGGTCCTGCTTCGCCCTCTGCCGC
>JAFXUU010000011.1 GCA_017524845.1 Oscillospiraceae bacterium | reverse complement strand
GAAGGAAGCCGTGCTGCCCGCGGGGCCCCGGTAGTCCTGCAGCCCGGCGGTGACGCTCAGGGGCAGGGCGACGGTCATGGAAACGGTATTGGTCTGAGCGGAACCGCCGTAGGCGTCTGTGACGACGCAGTAGACCTGATTCCCGTCCCGCTCTTCGGTGAGGGTCACAGCATAGGTGGGTCCGGTGATGGAGGACCGGGAGAATTTCGCCGCGGTGGGCTTTTTGACGTACCACTGATAGCTGAGTCCCTCCCCCCGGGCCCCCACGGTGAAGGAGGCGGCGCTGCCCAGGGGCCCCCGATAATCCTCGGGCTCAGCGGTGATGGCCAGCGCGGCCGGGCCGACTGTCACGCTGCCGCCGCTGCGGGTCACGACGGTCCCCTCCCCGTCCCTGACGTAGACCTTCACCCGGTAGACGCCGGCCTCCCCGGGCACATAGGTATAAGAATCCGAGGCGGTGTAGCTGCCCTTTTTGACGATGCTCCCGTCTTTATAGACGTAGAAGCGGTATTGCAGCGCGCCGCTGCCGCCGAGGGTCCCCACGGACCAGGTGAGGGCGTCGCCCGCGCAGGCTTCGTCGGGCACGACCTTGAGGCCGGTCACCTGCAGGGCGTAGTGGATCAGGACGTTTCTCAGCGCATTGTTGCTGACGCCGACTTCGATCTGCTCCCAGTCTTCATCCGAGCCGTCGTAGTATACGTGCCTCAGGGCGTCGCAGTAGTTGAAGGCGTTGTTTCCGATGACGGTCACGCTCTTCGGGACGGTCACGGCGATCATTTTGCGGCAATAGCTGAAGGTATTGGTGCCGATGCAGGTGAGCGTCCCCCGGAGGGTCACGGAGGCGAGATTCCTGCAGTAACAGAATGCGCCGTCCCCCAGGCTGCTCAGGCCGTTCAGGGTCACGTCGCCCGTGAGACCGCCGCAGTCGAAGAAGGCATGGTCGGCGACGCTGCGCACGCTGCCGGGGAAGCTCAGGCCCGTCAGGCTCGCGCAGCCGTAGAAGGCGTACGATCCGATGCTGTCCAGCTCGCCGGGGAAGCTGACGCTGCCGGACAGGCTCCCGCAGCGGTAGAAGGCGTTGTCGCCGATGCTGCGCACGGTACCCTGCACGTTCAGGGTCGCCAGGCTTGCGCATTCGGAAAAGGCCGCTCTGTTGATGGTGAGCCCGCTGCCCGTGATGTTCACCGCCGTAAGGGGCGTCTTGGCAAAGGCGCCGTTGCCCAGGGAGGACAGCTGATCCAGGGTGATCTCCCCCGTCAGGCCGGAGCAGTCCTGGAAGGCCCAGTCGCCGATGCTCCCCACGCTGCCCAGGAGGGTGAAGTCCTCCAGGGCGGAGTCGCCGGTGAAGGCAGCCAGGCCGATGGAGCTCAGGTCCCCCTGGACGGTCACGCTCTGCAGGCCGGTGCAGGCGGAAAAGGCCCAGTCGCCGATGCTCGTCACCCCGGCGGGGATCACGGCTTCGGTCAGGCAGGAGCAGGCGGTGAAGGCATTGTCGCCGATGCTCGTCACGCTGCCGTCGAAGAAGACCTCGGGCAGCGGCGTGAACCGCGGATATCCGACGAGGGTGCCGTCGCAGACGGTGTAGGGCATGCCGCCGATGATATGGTTGAGCTCAAAGCGGATCGTGTCCTCGTAGCTCACGTCGTACCAGAAGGAGGAGATATCGCCGCTGAAGGTGAGCTCGCCGTATTCGTATCTGCCGTTGGTCATCCATGTGGCGTCGAAGATCACCCACCGCTCCCCGTCATAGGCGATATTGTAATCGTGATCCAGGGAAACGGCCGTGACGCAGGGGATCCCCAGGCACTGGAGCAGATACTCGCAGGTGCTGCTGTAACCGGCGCAGACGGTATACCGCTTTTCCAGGACCGTATACGGATCGATATCCGGGTAGCTCTTGGACTGGTGGGTGTAGTAATCGTAATCGTAGCCCACGTTGCCCGCCACCCAGTAAGCGACGGCCTCGATCCGCTCCGCGTCCGTGGCGCAGTCCGCCGTGATGTCCTCCGCCAGCAGCGTGATGGCGCTGCGCATCTCTTCCGTGTAATCCAGATTGGCCTGTTCCTCATGGCGGTAACGGCGCAGGAAGAAATACTCGTCGTTCCACAGGAACATCTCCGGGCCCATCTCCGCCGAAGCCGTGAGGAAATTTTCCAGGATCTGGTCGGAGACCCGCTGCCGTTCCGTCAGGGACGCCTTGGCTCCGCTGCGCCGCGGCAGGCCGCCGTCGGCGGGCCGGGGCGTCGTCCCCGGGGGCAGGCGATCGGCCTCCGCCGCCGGGTTTGCGGGCATTTCCGGCAGGGACGGCTCCGTCAGCCCGTTTTCCTGCGCCTCCGCGGCGGGCACGCCGCAGGGCAGGATCGCCAGCAGCAGGAGCAGCGCCAGGAGCAGCGCCGCCGTTTTCTTTCCGTATCTTCTCATAGCTTTCTTCTCCTCTGCTGCCTTTCGGCTTATTCCGCTTTCTTCGGCGCGCGGATGATGACCTCGCCGTCCTCCATGCTCAGCTTCACCCGGTTCCCGTCCAGCTCCAGCGCGGTGAGGAACTCCGGAGGGATCTGCACCCGGCCGTTCCGGTCCAGGATGGCGTATTCCTCGTGGCTGGTGAAGTGGGCCTCCCCCGCCGTGTCGTCCAGGGCGCCCACGCTCTCCAGGCGGCCGGCGTAGTCCGTTTTCATGATGCGCTCGGAGCTGATCTTGCCGTCCCGGATGGAGACGACCCGGGAGACCTTGTCCGCCACGCTGAGATCGTGGGTGACGATGACGATGGTGAGGCCCAGCTCCTCGTTCAGCCGCCGGAAGGTTTCGAAGATATAGGCGGCGGTCTGAGGGTCCACGGAGCCGGTGGGCTCGTCGGCCAGGAGGATATCCGGCTCGTTGGCCAGGGCGATGGCGATAGCCACCCGCTGCTGCTCGCCGCCGGACATCTCGCTGAGGCGGCTGTGGCGCTTGTGGCCCATGCCCACTAGCTCCAGCAGCTTTTCCGCCCGCTCGTTTCCGTCCTGCCGCTTCGTCAGCAGCATGGGCATCTGCACGTTCTGCCAGGCGGGGAGATAGGGAATGAGGTTGCGGGCGTTGTTCTGCCACACGAAGCCCACCTTGGAGCGCTTGTACTCCACCAGCTCCCGCTCGCTCATGCGGAACAGGTCCAGCCCGTCCACATACAGCCTGCCGGCGGTGGGCCGGTCCAGCCCCCCGATCATGTTCAGGAAGGTGCTCTTGCCGCTGCCGGAATTGCCGATGATGGCCATAAGCTCGCCCCGGCGCACCTTGCAGTCCATGCCCTGGAGGGCCATGACCTCGGTCTCGTCGGTCTTGTAGATCTTGACCAGATTGTCGCACTCGATGATGTATTCTTCGTCCGTCATTCCTGCAGCACCCCGTTTTCCAGCGAATAGACCTGGTCGCCGATCTCCATGAAGCCCTTGTCGTGGGTGGTCATGAGGATGGTGACGCCCTGGCTGCGGTTCAGCTCCTTGAAGATCTTGACCACCTGTAGGG
>JAFXUU010000089.1 GCA_017524845.1 Oscillospiraceae bacterium | reverse complement strand
GATTTTGCATGGATTGAACGTGAGGGGGGATTCCCGTCCCCCCTCACAATCCCCCCATGCTTGTCGAAACGTTGTTTTTTGAGTTCTTGACAGTCTAAAGCGCCGGCGGCTGCCGGCGCTTTTCGTATTCCTTTTTGAATCAGTCGTCGTACTCGTACTTTTTCGCATAGGCGGCGCGGATGCGCAGACCGATGATCCAGCAGATCACGGCGATCACCGTGACGATGAGGGCGAAGATGATGTTGTTGACGATCTGCTGGGAATGGGTGGTGCAGAAGGTCATGCCGAAAAGGGACATGGCGGGAGCATAGATGCAGTAGCCATAGCCGAACCAGAAATTGAAGTTGGCGGCGAGGCCGATGAGGGGAACGACATTCATGATGACGATGGCGATCAGCCCGCCGGGATTGCGGTTGTAGCCCAGGAGCATGCTGAAGCCCCAGATGCCCAGGATGAGAAGCACGGACCACACCACGAAGTTCCAGCCCACATTGCTGCCCACCGTCGCCAGGTTCGTGACCTTGCTCATGGTCATGCCCATGGACCTGTCCGCAGCGGAACCGATCTCCGCAAACCGGTAGGAAGAGAGGTTGCCCATCTCAAAGATGCAGAATATATAGATGAGGATCGTATAAATCAGGGATTTCGGCTTGCTTTCGATGAACTTCATGGAAGAACACACTCCTTCAAGATTGGCCTAACGGTCCATATCGGCATTATAGCATACCGCCTTTGCGTTGACAAGAGGATTTCATAAGTTTTTCACGAAAAAGAGCGGCAATCTTAGTCGCTTTGCATAATTCCCGCCTGCGGGCCCGTCTGGCCAAGAATCTGATTGCGCAGCGGCCTTTCCCATGCTATCATGGTTTGCATCAGAAATAGATTTCGGAGGAAACGGACGGATGGAAGCGATGGACGCGCTGCGGGAGGAATGCCTCCGCTGCGATAAGTGCGGGCTGGGCCGGACGAGGACGAATCTCGTTTTCGGGACCGGCAACGAAAAGGCGAAGCTCATGTTCGTGGGGGAAGGCCCCGGCGAGCAGGAGGATCTGCAGGGCGTCCCCTTCGTGGGGCGCGCCGGGAAGCTGCTGGACGATATGCTGGCCATGTTCGGGCTCAGCCGGGCGGACGTATATATCGCGAATATCGTCAAATGCCGTCCGCCTAAGAACCGGGACCCGCTGCCGGAGGAATCGGAGGCCTGCTATCCCTGGCTGGAAAAGCAGATCGCCCTGATCCGGCCCCGGCTTCTGGTCTGCCTGGGGCGCATCGCCGCCATGCGCTTCATCGATCCGCACTACCGCATCAGCCGGGAGCACGGCCAGTGGGTCGAGCGGGACGGGATGGAGATCACCGCCGTCTACCATCCGGCGGCACTGCTGCGGGATCCCCGCAGACGGCCGGAGGCCTTCGACGACATGAAGGAGATCGCCCGGAAGCTGCGGGAGCTGTCGGACGGCTGACGGCGAAGCCGGACAAAAATGCGGTAAGCGGCCCGGAAACCGGGCCGCTTCAGTGTGTCGACAAAGTGTCGACACACTGAGGGCAAAATCAGAAAATGTTTTCTGATTTTGCAAGGATATAACGTGCAGGGGGATTCCCGTCCCCCTGCACACATCCCCCATGCGTAGTGAGACCTTAAATCATGGGTTTGACTACAGTCTGAAGCGGCCCGGAAACCGGGCCGCTTTCGGCATATTCTGCCTCCGGTTCAGCCCCGTTCCCGCAGCTTCGCCTTGAAGCCTTCAGCCGCTTCAATGAGCTCCGAAGCGCCGGAGAGGGTGTTCTCCGTCACGGTCTCCCCGCCGATGAGCCTTGCCAGCTCCCGGCGGCGGCCCCCGGCGTCCAGCCGATTCACCTCGGTGAAGGTGCCGTCCCCCGTCTGCTTTTTCACGATGGAAAACTGGACGTCGGCCATGGCCGCCAGCTGGGGCAGATGGGTGACGCACAGCACCTGCCGCTCCGACGCCAGGGACGCCAGCTTCTCCCCTACCCGCTGGGCGGCGACGCCGCTGACCCCGGTGTCGATCTCGTCGAAGATCAGGACCTCCGGGTCGGAATTGCTGCGCAGCACGTTTTTCAGCGCCAGCATGATGCGGCTCAGCTCGCCGCCGGAGGCGATGTGGCTGAGCCTGCCGGGATCCTGGCCGGGGTTTGCAGACAGGAGGAAGCGCACGTCCTCCAGTCCGGCGGAATCGAAGCCCTCCCCGCTCTTCGGGGACAGGGAGACCCGGAACCGGGCGCCGGGCATGCTGAGTTCCCGCAGCTCCCGCTCCACCGCCTTTTCCAGCTTTTCCGCCGCCTTCTGCCTCGCGCCGGACAGCCGCTCCCCCGCCGCCAGCAGGGCGGTCTCTTTCTTTTCCAGGGCTGCCTCCAGCTTTGCCAGGTGCTCGTCCAGATACTGCACGTCCTCCAGCTCGCACCGGGCCTTTTCCAGGCGCTCCCGGGCGGCGGCCTCGCTGCCGTAGCGCCGGAGAAGCCGCTGCAGCACGCTGAGCCGTCCCTCCAGCCGGTCCAGCTCCCCGGGCGAATAGTCCAGCTCCCGGCGGGCGTCCTCCAGCCGCTCGGCCAGATCCTCCGCCCGGTAGCGCAGGTCTTCTATATCCGAGCCCAGGGGGCCGTAGCTCTCGTCCACCCGCGCCGCGGCGTTGACGGCGGACGCGGCGGCGGCCAGCAGGTCCGCAGCCCCCTCGGCCCGTTCGCCGCCCCTCAGGTCCTCATAGGCCTCGGTGAGCGCGTCGGTCAGCCGTTCGGCGTGCCTCAGGCGGCGGACTCGCTGCTCCAGGGCCTCCGCTTCCCCGTCTTTTGGCGCGGCGGCGCTCAACTCCCGGATTTCCTTCTTCAGCCTGGCCTCCAGGAACTCCTTGTCCTCCTCGCTTCTCCGCAGCTCCTCCAGACGGCTGCGGAGGCCGGCATACTCCCGGTATTCGGCGACATAAGCCTCCGAAAGCTCCGGATAGGCCCCGAAGGCGTCCAGCGCGGCCCGATGGCTCGCCTCCGACAGCAGACGGCGCCCGTCGTTCTGCCCGTGAACGTCGAAGAGGACGTCTCCGAAGGCGCGCAGCTGGGCGGCCGTGACCGGCACGCCGTTGACGCGGCAGGAGCTTTTCCCCTCCGCCGTGATCCGCCGGCTCACCAGGATGCATTCTCCAGACTGGAACTCCAGCTCGTTTTCCGTCAGCCACGCGCAGGCGGCCGCCGTGGGCGTCAGCTCCGCGGTAAAGCGGGCCGCGGCCGCGCCGGTGCGGACGATCTCCCGGGAGACCCGGTCGCCCAGGATCGCACCGACGGCGTCGATGATGATGGATTTGCCCGCCCCGGTCTCCCCGGTGAGCACGTTTAGGCCCCTGCCGAAGGTGAGATCCGCCCGTTCGATCACTGCCGCGTTCTCGATGTGGAGTTGTTCCAGCAAGGGAAAACACCTCCTTCAGCGCAGCAGCGCCCGGATCTCCTCGCAGAACCGCTCGGCGGCGGCGTTGTCCGTCATGGCCAGGAAGATGGTGTCGTCCCCGGCAAGGCTGCCCGCCATGCTGGGCACCTCCATGGAATCGATGGCGGCGCAGGCGGCGTTTGCCAGCCCCGGCAGGGTCTTGACCACCACAAGGTTCTGGGCGCAGCAGCAGGAGGCGACGGATTCCCGGAAGATGGTGCGCAGACGGCCGGAATGATCCGGCGCTTCCGACGGCTCCTCCGGACAGACGTATCGGTAGCTCCCGTCCTCGCTGAGCTTTTTCACCAGACGCAGCTCCCGCATATCCCGGGAGACCGTGGCCTGGGTGCTCTTGATCCCCGCCTGGCGCAGGGCCCGGATCAGCTGATTCTGGGTCTCGATGGGCTCCTGCGCGATGATCCTCAGTATCTGAAGCTGTCTTTCGTTCTTCATTGCCTTCCCCTTATCAATTCAGCTTGTGCCGCACGATATCATAGAAGCTGAGCTTTCTCAGCTTGATGAGCCGCGTCACGTAGCGCGATTTCCTTACGTATACCAGGTCGCCGGTTTTCAGCGTGCAGCTGTCCTCGCCGTCCACCAGCAGCATGGCTTCCCCATCGTCTCCCCGCACCAGCTTCACGCTGGTATGCCGGTCCCCCGCCAGGACGTAGGGCTTCGCGGTGAGGGAGTGGGCGCACATGGGCGTCAGCAGCAGGTTTTCCGCCGTGGGCTCCACGATGGGACCGCCGGCCGCCATGGAGTAGGCCGTGGAGCCGGTGGGCGTGGCGATGATGATCCCGTCGCCGGAATAATCGGAGATCTTCCGATCGTCCCCGTAGGCGGTCAGGTGGATGGAATGGGCCGGGCTCCTGCGTGCCACCACCGCCTCGTTGAGACCGAAGCCGCTGCAGACGGTCTCCCCGTCCCGCTTCACCTCGAAGTCCAGCATCATGCGGTTTTCCACGGTGTAGCGGCCCTGCAGCACCTCCGCAAGGCGCCCCATATCGTCCCGCTCCAGCTCCGTGATGAAGCCCATATGGCCCAGGTTGATCCCCAGCATGGGAACGCCGCAGCGGGCGGCCAGCTTGGAGTTGTGGAGCATGGTCCCGTCGCCCCCCAGACAGAGCAGCAGGTCCGCGCTGCGGAGATACGCCTCCGGGTCCGGACAGAGGATGCCCTCCGGTAGATCCGCGGGCAGCCGCTCCTCCGGGATCAGGGGCAGGAAGGCAGCGGCCTCCGCCCCGTGCTCGCGCAGGAAGGAGAGCACCTGCAGAGTGAAGGATAGGGACGTGTCCTTCTCAAAATTCGTGCATACAAGGATCCGGTTCATTTCAGTTCTCTGTACGCCTCCTCAACGATCCCGCTCACCTCCGGCGGCCGCGTTCCCGCTTTCCGCCGCAGATGGCACAGATATTCCAGATTTCCGTCTCCCCCTCGCACGGGGGACCAGGTGAGACCCGCCGGGTACAGGCCGGCGGCGGGGAAAAAGGCGAGCAATTCCTCCAGCACCTGCTTATGCACTTCCCGGGAGCGCACCACGCCGCCCTTTCCCACCCGGGCCCTGCCCGCCTCGAACTGGGGCTTGATGAGGCAGACGGCCTCGCCCTCCGGCGCCAGCAGCGGCACGAGAGCGGGCAGGATGAGGCGGAGGGAGATGAAGGACACGTCCACCGCCGCGAGGCCCGGCGCCTCCGGCAGATCCCCGGGCTTCAGGTCCCGGGCGTTCGTGCGCTCCATGCTCACGACCCGGGGGTCGTTCCGCAGGCGCTCCGCCAGCTGGGAGGTGCCCACGTCCAGCGCGTAGACCCGCAGGGCTCCCCGCTGGAGCAGACAGTCGGTGAAGCCGCCGGTGGATGCGCCGCAGTCCAGACAGACAAGCCCCGCCGGATCGACGCCGAAAACGTCCAGCGCCTTTTCCAGCTTCAGCCCGCCCCGGCTGACGTAGTGCAGGGTCTCCCCTTCCAGCTTCAGCTCCGCCGTTTCCTCGACCTCCCGGCCCGGACGCAGCTCCGGCCTGCCGCCGACGCGTACCTGTCCGGCACGGATCGCATCCTTGGCCCGCTCCCGGCTCGAACACAGGCCCCGGCGGACGAGGAGCACGTCCAGCCGCTCCTTCATTTCAGCATTTCCTTCGCCGCCGCGGCGATGGAGGCCGCGTCGATGCCCCTGCGCCGGCGCTGCTGGGCCACGGTGCCCTGGCGGACAACGCCGTCCCCCAGGTTCAGGAGCTTCACCGGCAGACGGCGCAGGCTAGCCGCGATCTGTTCGCCCACACAGCCCTCGGCGGCGGCTTCCTCCGCCACCAGGACGCCGCGGGCATCGTAAGTAAGGGAGTCCAGCGCCTTCATGTCCAGGGGGGCGAGCTGTCCCAGCTTGATCACCGTCGCGCCGACGCCCTCGGCGGCCAGCAGATCCGCCGCCTCCAGGACTTCGTTTATGAGGACGCCGTAGCTCACGAGGGCGACGTCCCGGCCCCGGCGCAGCGTGCGCAGGGGCTCCGCCCCGCCTTCCCGGAAAGCGCCCTCCGGACCCCGGGGGTAGCGGACGGCGGCGGGGCCGTCGCTGTCCAGAGCCGCCTTCAGCATGTCCCGCAGCTCCCCGTAGGAGGCGGGGCTCCAGATGCGCATGCCCGGGATCTGCCGGAGATAGCCCACGTCGAAGACGCCCTGATGGGTCTCCCCGTCGGCTCCCACCAGCCCCGCCCGGTCCACCGCCAGCACCACCGGCAGCCGCAGAAGGGCCACGTCCTGCTGCAGCATATCGTAGGAGCGCTGCAGGAAGGTGGAATACACGGCGAACACCGGCTTCAGGCCTTGCTTCGCCATGCCTGCGGCCATGGACACCGCGTGGCCCTCCGCGATGCCCTCGTCGAAAAAGCGATCGGGAAACGCCTTGCGGAAGTCGGTGAGGCCGGTACCCTCCTCCATGGCGGCGGTGATGGCGCAGATGCGCCCGTCCCGGGCGGCCAGACTGCAGAGCTCCTCGCCGAAAACGGCGGAAAAGCACTTTCTCCCCGAGGGCTGGGCCCCGGCATCGGGATCGAAGGGGCCGACGGAATGGTATCGCTCGGGATGCTCCTCCGCGTCGGCATAGCCCTTTCCCTTCTTCGTGACCACGTGGAGCAGCACCGGCTCCCGGTAGCACTTGGCTACCTTCAGCATATAGGACAGCTGCTTCACGTTGTGTCCGTCTACGGGGCCGAGATAACGAAACCCCATCTCCTCGAACATAGTGCAGGAGAAAATGGCGGCCTTCAGCTTGTTTTTCCAACGCTGGGTGACTTCAAAAACTTTCGTGCCCGCCTTCGTTTTCGTCAGCGTTCTTCTGTAAAACCGCTTCATGCGGTAGTAGGCGGGCTTCATCCGCTGGCGGCCCAGATACTTGGCGACGCCGCCCACGGTGTGGTTGATGGCGATCCCGTTGTCGTTGAGGACGATGACCAGGGGCTCCCGGCTCTGCCCGGCGTTGTTCAGTCCCTCGTAGGCGAGACCGCCGCTGAGAGCCCCGTCCCCCAGCAGGGCGACCACGTCGTAGTCCTGTTTTGTGAGGGTCCTGGCCCTGGCCATGCCCAGGGCGATGGAGACGGAGCTGGAGGCGTGGCCCGCCACGAAGGCGTCCGTTTCCGATTCCTCCGGCTTCGGAAAGCCGGAGAGCCCGTCCTCCTGCCGGAGGGTGGAAAAGCGGTCGAGCCGCCCGGTGAGCATTTTGTGCACGTAACACTGGTGTCCCACGTCGAACACGATGCGGTCCCGGGCAGGATCATATACGTTATGGAGGGCAACCGTCAGCTCCACGATGCCCAGATTGGAGGCCAGATGCCCGCCGGTGACGGACACGTCCCGGATCAGCTCCCGCCGCAGCTCGGAGCACAGCTCCTCCAGCTCCGGGAAGGAGCATCGGCGGATGTCCTCCGAGCCTCCGATACGTTCAAGCAAACTCACGGATTCTTCCTCTGCATACTCAGGTATTTACAAGTTATCATAACAGACTTTTCCCTGCCCTGCAACCGCAGCGAGCGAAAAATATTCACTATCGGAAGGAGAATATGCATTTTTCTCCTTCAGCAGGACCTCCAGCGCCGCCAGCAGACGGCAGACCGCCCGGCGCTGCCCGGCGTTCAGGGGCGCTGCTCCCGCGTCCTCCAGGAGGGCGTTCAGGAGCGTTTCCGGCGTTTCCTCCGCCCAGGAACGCAGCACGGCCAGCCTTCCGGCGAGCTCCGCCCGGTCCTCCCGGGGCAGGGAGCGGACGAAGGGCCGCAGCGCCTCCCATGCTTCCCCCTCCGGCGCGTCGCCGGCCAGGTCTGCCAGCGCCCCCAGGAGCGACGCCAGGCGCAGGCTGCATCCCGCCGCCGCATCCGGAAAAGCCGACAGAGCCTCCAGGATTTCCCGCAGCTTCTCCGGCTCCGGGAACTCCGGTCCGATGGTCTCCGCGGCTTCCGGCAGGCCGGAGATCGCAGCGGCGGCCCGGCTCTCCGCCCCGGCGGGTGCCGGGCGGAACAGGCAGATCGCCAGCAGCACGAGCAAAACAAACACGGTCTTTTTCATTTCGCATCCCTCCCTGCGGGGAAGTCTGCCGCAGGAGCGCAGGGATTATACGGCTGCGGACGCAAAACGGCGCGCCCGCACGGGCGCGCCGCAAAGCCGCTGTTCTGATCGCCGGGTCAGTCTTCCAGGTTGTCGCAGTTGTGGAACACGTTTTCCACGTCCTCATTGTCGTCGAACATCTCCAGCATTTTCGTCAGGTTCTTGACGTCGTCCGGATTGTCCAGAGAAACGTAGTTCTGTGGCACCATCTCCACCTGGGCGGAGAGGAACTTATACTTCCGCTCCTCCAGCGCGGCGCTCACGGCGGGGAAGGCGTCCGGATCGGTGTAGACGATGAAGGCGACCTCGTCGTTCTTCAGATCGTCTCCCCCGGCGTCGAGAACGTCCATGAGGACCGTGTCCTCGTCCAGCTCCTCGTCCTCATTGTCGATGACAATGACGCCCTTCCGGTCGAAGGACCAGCTGACGCAGCCCTCCGCGCCCATATTGCCGCCGTATTTGTCGAAGAAATGCCGGACCTCGGAGGCGGTGCGCTTGCGGTTGTCCGTCATGGCCTCCACGATGATCGCCACGCCGCTGGGCCCGTAGCCCTCGTAGGTGACGCGCTCGTAGTTCTCGGTGTTGCCCGCGCCCAAAGCCTTCTCGATGGTGCGCTTGATGTTGTCGTTGGGCATATTGGCGGCCTTGGCCTTGGCCACCACTGCGGCCAGCCGGGAATTGTTGGCCGGGTCTCCGCTGCCGCCCTCCTTGACCGCCACGATCATCTCCCGGGCGATCTTCGTGAAGGCCTGGGCGCGCTTGGCGTCCGCCGCGCCCTTGGTCTTCTGTATGTTATGCCACTTGGAATGTCCGGACATTGGAATTTCCTCCCCGTATCTTATCTCATGGTATCATACAACACGCTCTCCCCGTTTTCAAGGTTTTTTTCGCGTCCCAG
This sequence comes from Oscillospiraceae bacterium, assembly GCA_017524845.1. Classification (GTDB taxonomy): domain Bacteria; phylum Bacillota; class Clostridia; order Oscillospirales; family Oscillospiraceae; genus UBA1774. The sequence continues at coordinate 9,569 of JAFXUU010000089.1, read as the reverse complement.
GCCCATTCCCGTCCGTTTCTTTCGACCCGGTTCATTTGGCCAGAAGGAGCAGCATCCCGGGAACGGGCTCCTCCCCCTCCCCCAGGCCATTATAGCAGCGGACGGAGGCGGCGGGCAGGCGCTTTTCCTTCCCCAGGCTCCAGACGGTATCCCCCTCGGAGGCATAGCGGAGGGTGACCGTCGGCCGGTCACGAACGGCGGCTTCCGCCGCCCCGGCACCGGTGAGCAGGCGCAGATCCTCCCGCCGGACCGTCGATACGCGGATGCTCACCGGCACGCGCACCTCCGTCCCGGCGGCGGTGACGGAGGCGTACGGCGCGCCGCATTCCGCCTCCGGGACGCCGCTCCGGCCGGCGAAGAAGGCTTCTCCCCGCCCCGTGCGCAGCTCCGCGCGGCCGTCCTCCCGCTGCCAGAGGACCTTCACCGTCACCGGCAGCCGGACGCCGTCCTTCTCCGGCCCGGGCCGTCCGCAGTCCGCCGTGACGCTCAGCAGGCTGCCCGGGCGCTTCAGATCCTCCAGGCGGATCACGGCGGCGTCCGTTTCGCCTCTTTCCTCCGCCCCCGCGTCCAGGATCGCTTCGGCGTATTCCGGGCTGAGCTCGCAGTCTGTGCCGTAGGCGTCCGAGAGGAAGGATATCTCCCTTCGGCTGCGGATCGGCGTCTGCACCACGCCGCCCACGGCCACGGAAAAGCCGCCGTCGGACGCCTCCACGCTGCAGCCCGTGAGGGCGCAGACCGGCTCGAAAAGCAGCTCAGCTTCCCCCTCCGGCAGCTCCAGGAAGGCCGACCAGGGAAGGCTGAGCTCCGTCTGGGAGATCTCGCCCCCCGCGCCGAGACAGACCGCCGTGATCTCCGCGGTCCCCCGGACCACCAGCTTGCTCCCAACCGCTTCCGCCGCCTCCCGCCGGAGGACGGCCCGGGAATACAGCACGGCAGCCGCCGCCGGCTTCCCGGCGGGCCGGGGCAGGTCCTCCTCCGCACGGAAGGTCTTTTCCTCCACCGCCGTCACCGGATACAGCGTCCGCTCCTCCCGCAGGAGCTCGACGGCGCAGCCCCCGGTCTCCGCCTCCGCTGCCCAGGCAAGCTCTCTGGGGGACCAGACGGAGACTGTAACGCACACCTCGGCGCGCACCAGGAGCTTTCTCGTACTCAACAGCCGCGCCTCGCAGCTTGCCAGGCGGACGGAGGCGACGATCCGGTCGGCATCCCCCGTTCCGCTGAGCTTGAGCTCCGCCTCGAAGGGAACGTCCGCCGTCAGCCGTTCCACGCTGCCGTCCCCGGCGCGATAAAGCGCCGTCAGCTCGCTGACGCCCGCCACCGCGACGCTCCCGAGGCGCACATCCTTGCCCCGCAGGCAGCTCTGTCCGTCCGTCAGCAGGACCTCCGCGGCGTCCGGCCGGGAATCCGGAACGATCGTCTCCGCGGTGTCCTCCCGAAGGATGGCCGTGTTCAGGGTCCTTTCATAGTAGCGCAGGCTTCCGTCCTTGAATCTGATCTCCACTTTCCGTCGCTCCTTGCTCTGTTATGTCAGTGGATTCTATTCCCGGGAGGGACGGAGTATGCGCTTTTCAGCCCAGGCAGAGGGCAAAGCCCGCCGCGATGAGCAGCACTCCCACGCAGAAGGGCCAGAGCTCGGAGGGGAGGATCAGCGCCGCCAGCACCAGGACCCCGGCGAGGATCAGCAGCTTTCCCAGCTTTCGCGCCCGATACCGCATAAAAACGACCTCCGCACAGATGGATTCACGATCCAGTCTATGCGGAGACCGCGACCCGCGCTCACGCCTTTTTCATGAACCTTCCCGCGGAGGAGAGCATCAGCTTTTTCGTGCCCTCCTTCTCGAAGGCGATCTCCAGGATGGAGTCCGGCCCCATGGGCCGAACGCCGAGCACCGTGCCCCGGCCGAAGGCCGAATGCTCCACCGTGTCCCCCACGCTGAGCTTCAGCTGCGCCGCAGGCTGCTTCTGCGCCTGGGGGCTCCGGTAAACGGGCTTCGGTGCCTGCCGCCGGGGCAAAGCCCGCTCCCCGGCATACGGCCGCCTCTCCCAGGTTCCGACCGCGCTCCCCTCGAAGCCGCTCCAGGCCGTGTTGGACCGTCTTTCCTTCGGCAGCCGCTCCAGCAGCTCCTCCGGGATGGAGGCGAGGAAGCGGGAGGGCTGGTTGTTCTGGGTCCGGCCGAAGACCATGCGCTGCTTCGCGTTGGTGATATAGAGCTTTTCCTTCGCCCGGGTGACGGCCACGTAGCAGAGGCGGCGCTCCTCCTCCATCTCCCCCTCGTCCCCGATGGATTTCAGGCCGGGAAACAGGCCGTCCTCCGCCCCGGCGATATAGACCGTGGGGAATTCCAGGCCCTTGGCGCTGTGCATCGTCATGAGGGAGACCCGATTGTCCGCGTCGTCCATGTCGTCCGTGTCGCTGTAAAGGGCCATCTCATCCAGGAAATCCGCCAGGGTCCCGGACTCTCCCCGCTCCTTCATGAAGCTGGTGATGTTGGTCTTCAGTTCCATGACGTTTTCCAGACGGGTGACGTTCTCCTGCCTGTCCCCGCCTTCCAGCATGGCCGCGTAGCCGCTGCGCTGCAGGAGAAACTCATAGAGCTCGTCCAGCGGCCCCTCCATGCGCTCCCGGGCTTCCTCGATAACGGCGGCGAAGGCCCGGAGCTTGCTCTGCACCCGGCTCAGCTCCGGATAGTCCCCGGCGTCCCGGAGGACGTCGTAGAAGCGCCTGCCCTCCGCGGCGGCCAGGGCGGAGACCCGCTCGATGCTGGCGTCACCGATGCCCCGGGGCGGATTGTTGACGATGCGCCGCAGCCGCAGGGTGTCGCCGGGATTGGCGACGACGCAGAGATAGGCCAGCATGTCCTTGACCTCGGCCCGGTCGTAGAAGCGAGTGCCCCCGTAGATACGGTAGGGGATGCCGTTGCGCTTCAGGGCGTATTCCAGACGGTTGGAGAGGGCGTTCACCCGGTAGAGCACCGCGTGATCCCGGAAGCTGCCCCCGCCGCCGACGGCAGCCAGGATCTGCCCGGCGATGTACTGGGCTTCGTCGTTTTCACTCTGGGCGGTGTAAAGGGTGATCCTCTCGCCTTTGCCGTTGGCCGTCCACAGGGTCTTTCCCTTCCGGCCCCGGTTCTCCCGGATCACCGCGTTGGCTGCCTCCAGGATCGTCCCGGTGGAACGGTAGTTCTGCTCCAGCTTGACGACCCGGGCCCCGGGGTAATCCTCCTCGAATTCCAGGATGTTCTGGATGGTGGCCCCCCGGAACCGGTAGATGCCCTGATCGTCGTCCCCCACGACGCAGAGGTTCTGCCTGGGCCCGGCCAGGAGATGCACCAGCCGGTATTGGAGGACGTTCGTGTCCTGATATTCGTCCACGAGGACGTAGCGGAAGCGGCGCTGGTAGTATTCCCGGACCTCGGCGCAGTTTTCCAGCAGCAGCACCGTATACAGGAGGAGATCGTCGAAGTCCATGGCGTCCGCTTGGAGCATCCGCTTGCGGTATTCGGCGTAGACCTCCCCCACGGTCTTCTTCCACAGGTCCTGCCCCGCCTCCTTCCCATAGTCCTCCGGGGGCACGGCGGCGTTCTTGGCCGCGCTGATGGCGCTGAGCAGGGCCCGGGGCGCATACTTCTTTTCGTCCAGGTCCAGGTCCCGCAGGATGCGCCTCAGGAGGCTCTGGCTGTCCGCCGTGTCGTAGATCGTGAAATCCCGGCCGAACAGGCCCAGCTGATGCACGTTCTTCCGCAGGATGCGCACGCAGGCGGAGTGGAAGGTGGAGGCCCAGACGTCCTCCGCCTCCGGCCCCAGCATCCGCTCCAGCCGGGCCACCAGCTCGTCGGCCGCCTTGTTGGTGAAGGTGATGGCGATGATCTGCCAGGGGGCGGCGGGATCCAGGGCGCAGAGAGCTTCCGCCCGCTCTCTGTCCTCCGGGGAGCGCAGCAGGGCGTAGCGTTCCAGGAGCTCCGCGTCCGCCTCGGTCACGCCGGGGGGCAGCTCTTCGCTGTCCGCCGCGCGGCCGAATTTCAGCAGGGCGGCGATGCGGCGGATGAGGACGGTGGTCTTGCCGCTGCCCGCGCCTGCCAGGATGAGCAGCGGCCCCTCGGTGGCCAGCACCGCCTTTTTCTGTTCCGGGTTCAGATCGGGCCAGCAGCCGTCGATGACCTTCGCTCTGGCCGTGAGAAAGCGTTCCTTCAAATCGCTCATATCGTTTCCTTTTCCGATCGAAAAATGGGACGCCGGAATACCGGCATCCCATTTTACTCCCGTTTTCGCCTTTTGAAAAGCGCTATTCCAGTCTTTTGCGCAGCTGCTCCAGGGCCCGGCGCTCCAGCCGGGAGACCTGCACCTGGCTCACCCCCAGGAGCCGGGCTGCGGCGGCCTGTGTGAGGCCCCGCCAGTAGCGCAGGGCGATCACCGACCTTTCCCGCTCCGGGAGCCCGGCCACCGCCTCCCGCAGGGCCAGGCGCTCCAGCAGCCTGCCCTCCTGCTCCGGGTCGGAGAGGACGTCCTGAAGGGTGAGCCCATCCTCCCCCAGGCTCTGCTGCAGGGAATCCACCCCGCTCACCGCCAGCTCCGTTTCCGCGATCTCCTCCGGGAGAAGGCCCGTCTCCCCGCTGAGCTCCGTGAGCCGCGGCTCCCGGCCCAGGCGCTGGGTCAGCTTCTCCCGGGCGGCGCGGACGACGGCGGAGCGCTCCTTCAGGCTGCGGCTCACCTTCACCGGCCCGTCGTCCCGGAGGAAGCGGCGGATCTCTCCGCTGATCTTGGGCACGGCGTAGGTGGAAAAGCGGGTGCCGTAGGCCGGATCGAAGGTCCCCAGCGCCTTCAGAAAGCCGACGCAGCCCAGCTGATACAGGTCGTCCCCCTCCACGCCCCGGCCGAAGAAGCGCCGCGCCACGCTCCAGATGAGGCCGGAATTGGCCTCCAACAGCCGCTCGGCGGCCTCCCTGTCCCCCGCCCGGGCCGCATCCAGCAGCTCGTGGGCAAAGGCCGCCATCAGCTCTCTTCCCGCCGGGAGAGCCTTTTGAGCATGACCACCGTGGTCCCCCTGCCGGGGGCGCTGCGCACCCGGAGCCCGTCCGTGAAGCTCTCCATGATGGAGAAGCCCATGCCGCTGCGCTCGTCGCCCCCGGTGGTGAACATGGGCTCCATGGCCCTGGCCACGTCGGGGATGCCCACGCCCCGGTCCCGCACCGTCACCTCCAGCACGCCGCCCTCCAGGACCCGCAGCTTCAGACCCACGGTCCCCAGCTTATCCGGATAAGCGTGAACGATGGCGTTGGTCACCGCCTCGCTCACCGCCGTTTTCAGATCCCCCAGCTCCTCCAGGGTGGGATCCAGCTGGGCCGCGAAGCAGGCGGCGCAGCTGCGGGCAAAGGCCTCGTTGCCGGAATGGCTGGGAAACTCCACCCGGACTTCGTTGATCGCACGCATATGTAACGCTCCTTATTCTCTGATGGTGAGACGCTTGTCCGCCCCGGCCGCCCGCAGCACCCGCAGGCTCTGGGCCGGGACCTCCGTCACGACGAGACGCCCGTCCAGCTCCCGCATCTTCTTTTCCGTCCGCAGCAGGAGGGCGACGCCGGAGCTGTCCATAAAGCCCAGGCCGCTCAGATCCAGGGTAAGACGCCGGGGCAGCAGAGCGTCGATCCGCTCGGAGACGGCATCCATGGCCTCCCTGGCGGAATGATGATCCAGCTCTCCCGAAAAACGGAGCTTCAATTCCCCGCCGCTGCAGGAACCGGTGATGCGCATCTCCTCCACCTCCAAAAAACAGCCCTGTGACGAAGCCTCGTCACAGGGCTATTATAGGTTATCGGGTCTGAAAAAACCGTCGATTCAGCGAAGCGCGCGGAGCTTTGCTGCGCTTTCCCGCAGGTTTTCCACCAGCGCGTCGAGCTTGCGGGCCTTTTCCCGCTCGGCGGCCACCACCTGCTCGGGCGCCTTCGACAGGAAGGCTTCGTTCGCGAGCTTCGCCTTCATGCCCGCCGCCTGGCCTTCCGCCTTCTTCAGCTCTTTGGCGATGCGCTGGAGCTCTTTTTCCACGTCCACCAGCTCCGCCAGAGGCAGGTAGACCCGGGCGTCCTCCGTGATGGCCACGGCGCAGCCCTCCGCATCCGCGGGCGGGACCGCCGTGACGGCGATCTCCCCGGCGGAGGCCAGGCGCTTCAGGAAGGCTTCCCCGTCCAGATAGCTCTGGGGATGCTCCGTCACCACAGTCATGCTGGTTTTTTTGGAGGGCGGCACGTTCTTCTCCGCCCGCAGGGCGCGGACAGCCTTGATGGCATCCATCACCCGCTCCATCTCCGCTTCCTCCCCGGGGAAATCCAGGGCCGGATCGGCCTCGGGCCAGGCAGAGGCCATCAGGGCTTCCCCCTCGTGGGGCAGGGCCTGCCAGATCTCCTCGGTGATGAAGGGCATGAAGGGATGGAGCAGCTTCAGCACCTCCGTGAGCACCCAGAGGAGCACCCGCTGGGCGCCCTCGGCCGCCGCGGCGTCCCCGCTCTGGAGGCGGGACTTGGTGAGCTCGATATACCAGTCGCAGTAATGATCCCAGATGAAATCGTAGATCTTCGCCACGGCCACGCCCAGTTCGAACTTCTCCATGTTCTCCGTGGCTTCCCGGATGAGGCGGTTGAGCCTGCTGAGGATCCAGCGGTCCTCCAGGCGGAGCTCGGCGGGCAGGGCGTTATCCTCCACCTGCAGGTTCATCATCACGAAGCGGGAGGCGTTCCAGAGCTTGTTCGCGAAATTCCGCATGGTCTCGCAGCGCTCGGTGAAGAAGCGCATGTCGTTGCCGGGGCTGTTGCCGGTGATCATGTTCATGCGCAGGGCATCCGCCCCGTACTGATCCACCATCTCCAGGGGATCGATGCCGTTGCCCAGGGATTTGGACATCTTCCGCCCCTTGTCGTCCCGCACGAGACCGTGGATCAGCACCGTATGGAAGGGCGTCTCCCCGGTGTGCTCGCAGCCGGAGAAGATCATGCGGCTCACCCAGAAGGTGATGATGTCGTAGCCGGTGACCAGCACGTCCGTGGGATAGAAATATTCCATGTCCGCCGTCTTCTCAGGCCAGCCCAGGGTCTCGAAGGGCCAGAGGGCGCTGGAGAACCAGGTGTCCAGCACGTCGGGATCCCGCTGGATGTTTTTGCTGTGACAGGCCTCACACTCCGTGGGATCCTCCATGGCGCAGGTCATGTGACCGCAGTCGGCGCAGTACCATACGGGGATCTGGTGGCCCCACCAGAGCTGGCGGGAGATGCACCAGTCGTGGAGGCCCTCCATCCAGTTGATATAGTTTTTGCTGAAGCGCTCCGGAACGAACTTCGTGCGCCCGCTCTTCACGGCGTCGATGGCGGGACCCACCAGGGGTCCCATCTTCACGAACCACTGGGCGGAGATGATGGGCTCCACGTCGCTGTGGCAGCGGTAGCAGGTGCCTACGTTGTGGGCGTAGTCCTCGGTCTTCACCAGCCAGCCCCCGGCCTCCAGGTCGGCCACGATCTGCTTCCGGGCCTCATATCGGTCCAGCCCCTCGTATTTGCCTCCCTCGGCGTTCACACGGCCGTTGTCGTCCAGCACACGGATGACCTCCAGGTTGTGCCGAAGACCCACCTCAAAGTCGTTGGGGTCGTGGGCGGGGGTCATCTTCACGCAGCCGGTGCCGAAGTCCTTTTCCACGTATTCGTCCGCCACGATGGGCATTTCCCGGCCCACCAGGGGGAGGATGCAGGTCTTGCCCACGATGTCCTTATAGCGCTCGTCCTCCGGGTTCACGGCCACGCCGGTGTCCCCCAGCATGGTCTCGGGGCGGGTGGTGGCCACGGTCACGTAGCCGCTCCCGTCGCTGAGGGGATAGCGGATGTGCCAGAGATGGCCGGGCTTATCCAGATATTCCACCTCCGCGTCGCTGAGGGCGGTGGTGCAGTGGGGGCACCAGTTGATGATGCGGCTGCCCCGGTAGATGAGTCCTTTCTTGAAAAGATTTACGAAGACCGTCCGCACGGCATTACTGCAGCCCTCGTCCATGGTGAAGCGGTGCCGGTCCCAGTCGCAGGAGGAGCCCAGGATCCGCTGCTGCAGGACGATGCGGTCCCCATACTTCCGCTTCCACTCCCACACCCGTTCCAGGAATTTTTCCCGGCCCAGGTCGTAGCGGGTAACGCCCTCCTTGCGCAGCTCCTCCTCCACCTTGATCTGGGTGGCGATGCCGGCATGGTCCACGCCGGGGACCCAAAGGGCGGCGTAGCCCTGCATGCGCTTGAAGCGGATGAGGATGTCCTGGAGGGTACAGTCCATGGCGTGGCCCATATGGAGCTGCCCCGTCACGTTGGGGGGCGGCATGACGATGGTGAAGGGCTTTTTCTTCGGATCGCGCACGCCCTTGAAATAGCCCCCGTCCAGCCACATCTGATAGATGGCGCTCTCCACGGCCTTGGGATCGTAGGTCTTCGGCAGTTCTTTCATAGCTTCCTCCTTACAAAACAGCACAAAACAGAAAAACCCCGTGCTGCAAGCACGGGGCGGAAAACTTCCGCGGTACCACCCGGATTTCTCACTTCGCCGCGAATACGGCTTTGCCCGATAACGGAGGCTCCCGTCGGCGCCTACTTGCACGCACTGCGTTCAGGCCGCGGCTCGGGGGCGACTTCCCTGCGCTTCCGGCGAAGGCTCGCACCGACCGCCTTCTCTCTGACCCGGAACGACGCGGGTACTGATCCCCGTCATCGCCTTTATTGGAGGGAGTATACAGCGCTTTTTCCCGTTTGTCAAGGCATGAGGCGGCAAATCTTTCCTCCCGTGCCCCCGGGATTCTTGACAGCGGCGCCAAGCTATGGTACATTGTCCCTACCGTACCGAAGGAGGAAGCAGAAATGGTTTTTTGCGCGTTCCGACAGCAGCGGCCTGCACGCATCTGACAGGCCGCATCCTTCCGTGTCCGGATCTGAATCTGACGACGGTATGGCTCTGGGCCATACCGGTTTTTTTACCTGGGGGAAAGAAGAATGGACAGCAGTGAGAGCAGAAACTTTATAGAGCAGTTCGTCACAGAGGACCTTGCCCCCGGCGGCCGCTTCGAGGGCTGCCGGGTCCACACCCGCTTCCCGCCCGAGCCCAACGGCTATCTGCACATCGGCCACGCCAAGGCCCTGTGCATCGACTTCGGCACCGCGGAGAAATTCGGCGGCATCGCCAACCTGCGCATGGACGACACGAATCCCGCCAAGGAGGACACGGAATACGTGGAGGCCATCCAGGACGACATCCACTGGCTGGGCTTCGACTGGGGCGACCGGTTCTATTACGGCAGCGACTATTTCCGGCAGACCTATGAGCTGGCGGTGGGCCTCATCAAAAAGGGCCTCGCCTACGTCTGCGAGCTGAGCCCGGAGGAATTCAAGCTCAACCGGGGCGACATCGGCGTGCCCGCCGTCTCCCCCTACCGGGACCGGCCCATCGAAGAATCCCTGAGCCTCTTCGAGCGGATGCGGAAGGGCGAATTCGCCGAGGGGAGCATGACCCTGCGGGCAAAGATCGACCTTGCCAGCGGCAACTTCAACCTGCGGGACCCG
>JAFXUU010000088.1 GCA_017524845.1 Oscillospiraceae bacterium | reverse complement strand
GCCGTTTGCCAGCAGCACGGCGCCGATGAAGCGGGGCCGGGCGGCAAGGTCCTCAAGCCCGGAAAGCAGGAGCGCCGCGGGGACCAGAGGCAGCGTCCCCAGGACGAGGGGCAGGAGCAGCCCGCCCGTTTTCCCGCCGGGCTCCCGGCGCAGGAGGCCCCGCAGCTCCCCGGGGAGGGCGGCCAGCTCCCTCCGGCAGAAGATCAGCAGGGGAAGGAGGGTGCCCAGGTGCAGGAGCACGGGGAAGAGGAGCCCGGTATCCGGGACGAAGCCGGGGAAATACGCGGACAGCAGGGCCAGATGGCCGGAGCTGGACACGGGGAGAAACTCCGCCGCGCCCTGTACCAGCCCCAGCAGCAGCGCGAACCAAAGGGACATGCCTTCTCCTTTTCCGGCGCGGGAGCGGGGCTTCCCGTACCTCTCAGTTTATCATATCCGCCGGGCCTTGACAAGCCCAAAGATTATGTCGACCTGTCCCTTTCCCCCATGGCCCCGTGGAGGTAGTCCAGGGCGTCGGAGAGGCCGCCCACGGCGTCGATCAGCCCCAGGCGCACCGCCTCCGCCCCCTCCACGACGCTGCCCACGTCTCCCGCCAGCTCTCCGGTGCGGAGCATGAGGGAGGTGAGCGCCGCTTCCCCGATGCGGGAATGCCCCGTGATGAAGCGCACGATGCGCTGCTGCACCCTCGCCAGATAGCTGTAGGTCTGGGGTACGCCGATGACCACCCCCGTGAGGCGCACGGGGTGGAGGGTCATGGCGGCGCTGGGGGCGATGAAGCTCCGTCGGGCCGCCGCGGCCAGGGGCACGCCGATGGAGTGGCCGCCCCCCAGCACCAGGGAGGCGGTGGGGGTCTTCATCCCGGCGATAAGCTCGGCGATGGCCAGCCCCGCCTCCACGTCTCCGCCCACCGTGTTCACCAGGATCAGGAGACCCCGGATCTCCGGGCTCTCCTCCACCGCGGCCAGCAGGGGCATCACGTGCTCGTATTTCGTGGTCTTCACCGAGGCGGGCAGGAGGGTGTGTCCCTCGATCTCGCCCGCCACGGTGAGGCAGTGGATGTGCTCGCCGCAGCAGGCGCTCCCCAGGGCCTCCAGCTCTCCCGGCTCCGGCAGCGCCGCTCCGGCGCGATCTTCCTCCGACATAACAAAATACCTCCCGGATCGGACATACCATCAGTATGCCTGATCCGGGAGGATTCATGCCTTGGGAAGGGATCATTCGCCCTTCTTTTTTCTCCGGCGGAGACCGAGGCCCGCGCCCAGGGCCAGCAGGAGGACCGCGCCGCCGATGAGGAAGGGGGCGGGGGAAGCCCAGCCCTTCGGAGCCTCTGCCGGGTCCGCCGCCGCGGGAGATGCGGCAGGCGCGGGAGCGGGGGCGGGCGTCGCCGCCGGGACGTCGGCGTCGGGCGCGGGAGCGGCGGGCGCCGCTTCGGGCGCGTGCTTCTGCGTCGGCACCGGGTCGGGGCCGGACTCCAGCCAGGGGGCTATGGCCTTCAGGCCGCCGTAATTGCGCTCCCAGCCGTCCAGCCCGCCGATCACGTCGGCGGCGAAGGGGTCGGTATTCAGCGCCTCCTCCACGGCGGGGGACAGGGGCGTATCGTAGAAATACCAGTTGAGATAGTCGGCGACGAAGTCCGTCTGCCAGGCGTCGGTCCCGTGGCCGCCGGACCTGCGGAAGCAGAACTTGACGTAGTCCTCCGGGACGTAGCCCAGCCAGGCGTATACGCTTTTGGCGATCTCCAGGCTCAGGGCGTCCCCCTGGGACTGGTCGGCGTAGTCGTCCACGGTGTGCTGGAGCACGATGGCCCGGGGCTTCTCGTTCCCCTCCCGGGGCGTCAGCGCCAGGGAGGCCACCAGCTCCTCCTGGTCGAAGGGCAGGCGGCAGCCGTAGCCGTAATCGCTGCCCTCCCGGGCGTAGAAGCGGCCGGGGACCAGGAAGCGGCGGAAGAGCTCCGTGGTGCGTCCGGGGTTGTGGCGGACGGAATCCGCCAGCACCTCTCCGCCGGAGACCGTGCCCCAGGAATAGACGTTGCCGCCCTGGGGATAATTCATATTATAGCGGTACACCGCCGGGCCCGTGGCCCCCGCCGCGGAGGGCACGCACACGTCGATGCGCTCGTCGAAGACGGCGGAGACGAAGGCGTATTTCCCGTTGATGGAGAAGCCGTAGACCGCCAGCTTCCCCGGATCGATCAGCTCGTCCGCCCGGCCCAGGGTCCCGACGGAGACGCCCTCTGCGGCCAGCAGCTCCAGGGCGTCGATGCCGATGCTGGTCCCCAGGGCGGCCAGCATCTCATTGGAGATCTCGTTCAGGTCCCCGTCCCGCCGGTAGGGGAAGAAGCTCCGGAGGGTCCCGGCCCGGTTGCCCCCGGTGGAACGGTTCAGCCAGGGGTCGTTCCGGTCGTCGGTGGTGACGGAGGCGGGGACCTCCAGCACGGCGACGCCCTTCTGCAGGAGCGCGGCGGCGTCCGCGCCGAAGGAGAGCATCACCGGCGCGGGGTGATCCAGCCCCTCCGGGACGGCCAGGATGTATTCGACGGTCTCCGTCCGGCCGCCGTAGGTGACGGCGACGGGGACGATCCACCCGGCGGGCCTGGCGGTGAAGGTCGCCCAGTCGAAGCCGCCCTCCGTCCAGCGCAGGGCGCCCAGGGAGATGCCGTCCGGGGCGGCGGGCTTGAAGCCGTATTCGTAGAACTGGGCCAGCTCCAGGATCTCCCGGCGGCGCTCCGGCCAGTCCTGCGGCCCGGTCACTGCCCGCCCGTCGAAGAACTCGTAGACGTTGGGAAGGGCGGTCTCCGCGGGCAGGTCCATGGGGTCGGGATAGCGGGTATCCCCCCAGCGCAGGGCGGCCACCGCCGCCTCCAGGGCCTCTGAAGCTTTGTCCACGGAGGCCTTGTCCCCGGAAGCAAGGGCTGCCTCCGCTCCGGCCCGGGCCTCGTCCAGGGCCGCCTGGGTCTCCGGCGTCCATACCCCCTTCACGAAGCTCGGGCTGTCCAGCCAGCGGAGGCGGTTCGTGAGCTTCCAGCCGTCGGGGGCGAAGGGGGTCTCCCCGTCCCAGCCGGCAAGCTCGAGCTCTCCCCAGTCGGCGTTATAGTCCTGGGTGCCCGCGGGGAGGGCGTCGTCCCTGTGGCTCCAGAATACCCGGGCCGTGCGGGGCTGCCCGTCCGCCGGGCTGTCCCCGATCATCACGTCCAGGCCGACGCGGGTGCCGTTCGTGAGGGCAGTGCCGAAGAGCTCGATGCAGAGGAAGACGTTGTAGCCGCTGCCGTCCGGCCGCTCGTATACGGCGTGGGCGGAGATGCGGCCGGAATACTCCCGGTTCGCCTCCATGGCATGAACGGAGGAATGGTTCACCACCATGGCGTTCCGCTCGTAGGTGACGAGCCCCTCCCGGGTGACGGTGAAGAGCCCGTCGTCGTCCTCGAATTTGTTGCCCTTGTCGTTATAAAAGTCCAGGGAGAACTCCACCCCGTCCTCGCAGGCGTAGGTGTTGGGGTCGTTCTTCCCGGTGAAATAGTTGTAGCCCCCGGCGCTGCGCTCGCTTCCGGGGGAGGCGAGGCCGGAGAAGGCGGGCGTGGCGTCCCACACCTCCGTCAGAAGAAAGAGCCGCTCCCCGTCCCACAGGGCCCGGAGGGTCCCCCGGGTCTCCGTCTGTACCGGGGCGGCCGCGCCGCCCCCCCTGGCGTTGGCGACGGGGACGGCCTCCGCCTCCGCCCAGGGGCCGGAAACGGTCCCGTCCCCGGGGACGGGCTCTTCGGTGAAGCGGGCCTCCAGCCGCGCCGGGGCTTCGGCGGCGGCAGGCAGGGCCAGCAGGCCCAGCAGCAGGATCAGGGCCAGAATAGCGGCAGCCATTTTCATCTCTCCTCTCCTCCTTCTTCATCTTCAGCTCGGGCGGAGGACGCGGCAGACCCGCGTCCTTTGGATAGCGACAAAGCGTCGGCATCTTGAACCGCAAAATCAGAAGCAGCTTTCCGCCCTGAGGCGCTTTTTCATCCCTCGGCCGGAGATTTGACAAAGCATGAAACACAGCCTATATACGGCTAACCCCGCAAGGGGCCACCGGGTCCGTCCCGGCGAAAGGCGCGCTGTACATACAAAGGCGGTTAGCCACTCCCTGATAAAGGGGGTGATGCGCATGCGGAAAGAGCGGTGGAGGAAACTCCTTCGTTTTCTGATATGCTTCATCCTGGTCTTCTTGATCTTGATGTACATATCCCCGAATGTGCGTTAGCCGCCCGGCTGTCCCCCGAGCGGCTAACTATGAATTAGTCAGACGTAAGGGCTAACCGCCATGTGCAGCGCCCTTTTGCATTTTCATTATACCATGCAGGAGCGGATTGTCAAGCGGCAGGACGCCCTGCGTTCTGTTTAGAGCAGGGGCTTGAAGCCGAAACCTTCAGGCACAGGAGCCGGGGATCGGAGGCGAAAGGGCGAATCTGCGCCGCAAGGCTTATCATGCCCACAGGGCCCGGTCTCAGCCAAATCAAGCTCCATATCGGGGCAGAATCCGCTTCTGCCCCGATATTCCTCCCGCGAAACGGGATTCGGTTTTGCGCGCTTATTTCGCGTCGCCGTCGAAGTACTTGCGGATGCGGAACTGTCCCAGCTCCCGCATGAAAGCGCCGGTGACGCCCAGCATGAGGCCGTTGTGGCTGCAGCCGTAGAAGAAGCCGCCGTCGTGCTGGGTCTTGCGGTTCATGACCACCAGGCCCTGGCTGCCGTTGCAGTTCTCCTCCACCCACTGGAAGAGGTAGACCTCGGGCCGGAGCTTGATGTAGAAGCAGGGGCTGGACCAGGTGGCGCCGCCGCTGTTGTCCGCGGAGAAGATGGTCCAGGAGTAGCTCTCGGGGGAGGAATAGACGTGGATGGAGCTCATGCTCTCGCTGTAGGCCCAGGCGAAGCAGCGGCCCACCAGCTCGTCGGTGAAGTGGTGGCGGCGGGCGAAGGGGGCCTTCAGATCGCCGTATTCCACGGTGCCGAACATCACGTTGGCGCCGGCCTCCCATTCGCTGTGCCAGTTGCCCACGCCGGTCTTCACCGTGGTGGCCAGGCCGTTTTCAAGGTCGATGACCTGGGCGACCATGGAGCAGTCGGGATCGCCGGAAAGGAGATGGGCGAAGAGGTAGAGGCCCCTGTCCGGCTCGAAGCACTTATAGGTCTCCTGCTTCCAGGTGCGGCCGCCGTGACGCCACTTGAGGGTGGTCTCGTCCACGAACTGATATTCCCAGGGCTTGCCCTTGTCGCCGCTCCAGGGGGCCTGGGCGTATTTCTCGTTGTCGTTCCAGATCTTGAAGCTCTTGCCCACCAGGTCGAAGTTCTCGGCCAGGTTGTTGCCGGAGGCCATGATGTTCTGGCCGCCGCCGAACACGGCCTGCTTCTCCTTGGCGTGGCCCAGGGCTTCCTCCCGGGTCATGGGGATGTCCACGTCCGCGGGACGGTAGGAGTAGCGGCCGCCCTTCTTGTCCTTGAACATGGCGGCCATGGGGCGCTCCTTGTTGCCGAAGGAGGTGATTTGCTCCAGATGGGCCACGTCGCCGGTGAGCTCCAGGTCCGCCCGGTGCAGACGGTAGGTGAGGCTGTTGTCCTCCTCGAAGCCGAATTCCACGCCCGCGGCGGTGAAATCAAAGAAGTTCATGACCTCGATCCACATCTTGCCGGAGAACTCCACCTCCCAGCGGGCGTAGACATAGTTCTCGTCGTCGATGCGGATGTAGTCGGCGGGGTTCGTCATGGTGATGCCGCCCTTTTCGCCGCCCAGCTCCGTGAAGGTGGTGCAGCAGACGCTGGGGTTGAAGCTGAGGATCTCGTAGCCGGTGTCGAACTTCCAGCGGAGGCCGCGGCCCTCGATGCGGTTGGTGGTGGTGTGCAGCTTCGCGGGCTTCTCATTGTCGCCCTTGTCCAGCCAGCCGAAGTAGTATTCGCGCTGGATCTCCCGGGGGATATCCCGCCAGCCGGTGGGCTCCTTGCGTCCGGAAAGGTCGCTGCCCACGGGCACGGAGATGCCGAACCAGGTCTCGAAGGCGGTGACCGCCCAGGTGCGCCGGTCGATGACCAAGTGCCAGCCGCGGCTGGTGCCGGGGATCAGGTGGGTGAGCAGGGTGATGGGGCCCTGGGAGACGGCGGCGTATTCCGCGGTGAACTTCTTGCCGTTCTCGTTGACCTTCAGAACCTTCTCGTCCGTGATCTCGTAGATGAGCTTTTTCGGGGCGAATTTGCCCTCCAGCTTCACGGTGAACTTCAGCCCCGCGAGGCAGGGGCAGCTTTCACCGGCGGCGGCGCCCAGCGCCTTGGCTTTTTCCTCCACGTATTCCGGGGTCAGGGGATCGAACTTGGTGAAAAACATAACTTTGCCCTCCAAACTCTGTTTGATTTTGTCTATAATGATTCTAATCTGTGCCGGGCTGCTTGTCAATCGGATTCTCCGCCGCCGGAGGGAGAATTTGCGCGCGGCCGCGGGAATGGCGCGGCGGCCGAGCAAAACGGTTGTCACGGCGGGGGGAGCGTGGTATAATAGGTCTGCCGCCGGGCCTGCCGGCGGCCGCAAACGAAAGAGAAGGAGCGCAGAGAAATGAAAAAACGCATCCTGTGCGCGCTGCTTGCGCTAATGTCGGCGCTGCTGCTGGCCGTGCCCGCCCTGGCGGAGGGCGAGGTGACCTCCGGACAGTGCGGCGAAAACGCCTTCTGGTCCCTGGACGGGGACGAGACCATGATCATCAGCGGGAGCGGGAAGATGGACGCCTACCCCGTGTACAACCAGGTCTACAACCACCAGATCGTGACCGCCGTCATCGAGGACGGGATCACCAACGTGGGGGATCACGCCTTCTTCGAATGCTCGAATCTCTCGGACGTGACCATCCCCGACAGCGTGACGGCCATCGAGGACTACGCCTTCTACAAGTGCTACAGCCTGACGGAATTCACCATCCCCTCCAGCGTCACCTGGATCGGGGCCTTCGCCTTCTTCGGCTGCAAGCGCATGACGGGGCTGACCATTCCCGAGGGCGTGGCGCAGATCGGCGCCCAGGCCTTCGACGACTGCAGCCATCTCGCCATCGTCTACATCCCCCGGAGCGTGAAGAGCATCGGCTGGGGCGCCTTCGGCGGCTGCAAGCGCATCACCGACGTGTACTATGCGGGCACGGAGGAGGAGTGGCAGCAGATCGAGATCGAAGGCTACAACGGCCGCTTCACCCAGGCCAAGCGCCACTATTCCGATTCCGGGGCCCTGGCGGCCATCCACGTTACCGTGAGGGGCGAGATCGTCCAGTGGACCGACGCCGTCCCCTTCATCGACGAGAACAGCCGCACCATGGTGCCCCTCCGCGCCGTGGCCGACGCCATGGGCCTTACCGTGGGCTGGGATCGGACGGAGCGCATCGCCAGCTTCTCCGACGGGGCGAAGACCCTTTCCTTCCACATCGGCGACCGGGAGGCCAGGACGGAGACCGGCGCCGTCGTCCCCATGGATACGGCGGCCGTGATCGTGAAGGACCGCACCTACGCCCCCGTCCGCTATCTGGCGGAATACTTCGGCTATGCGGTGGACTGGGTCCCCGCCGCCCGCACCGTGGTGCTCCGATAAGCGAAAAGCGAATGTAAAAATCGGCCCGGAAGCAAATCAGACGCTTCCGGGCCGGTTTTTGCCGCTGTTTACTTTTTGAAGACCCCGTCCAGAAAGGCGAAGAGCCGTTCCTCGTTTTCCGGCGTCGCGTAGTCCGGGTGGCCGTGGGTCCTTCCCTCCATGGGCTGCAGGATGGCCCGCCCGCCGCCGCAGACGGCGTTGATCCTGTCCACCAGAGCGGGGGAAGCCTCGTAGGGCACGACCTCGTCGGCGGTGCCGCCCTGGATGAGGGTGGGCGGGCAGTCCTTCGTGACGTAGCTGCCCGGCCAGGTGAGGGCCATCAGCTCGGGATAATCCCGGCAGGGGACGCCGGTGAACTGGTCGGCGAAGTTGGGCATCTTCATGCCGCCGGGCATGGGCTCGCTCTTCTCGGTGAACTCGCTCTGCATCGCCAGGTCGTACACGCCGAAGAGGCCGATCACCGCCTGCACGGCGGAGCTGACTCCGGGATTGCCCATGCTCGGGTCCTCCAGGGCGGCCACGCCCGCGCTGCAGCCCAGCATGGCGGCGAAGTAGGCGCCCGCAGAATCGCCGCCCACGGCGAAGCGGTCCGGGTCCAGGCAGTATTTGGCGGCGTTGGCGCGCAGGAAGCGGACGCCCGCCTTCACGTCGTACACCGGCAGGGGGAATTTGGCTTCCTGGGAGAGGCGGTGGTTCATGTTCACCACCGCGTAGCCCCGGCGGATGCCGTTCATCAGGTAGATGTTCTGGGTGTCCCGCTTGTCGCCGCCCCAGAAGGCGCCGCCGTG
>JAFXUU010000087.1 GCA_017524845.1 Oscillospiraceae bacterium | reverse complement strand
GCCGCGCCCGCGCCCGCCGCTTCCGAAGCGCCGGCGCCGACCTATACCTACACCCGGGGGCTCAGCGAATTTCCCCGGAACTGGAGCCCCTTCTCCTTCGCCGCCAATGCCGACGCGGAGCTGTTGAGCTGTCTCAGCGCAGGGCTATACGCCTTTGATTTCAACGAAGCCGGAGACGGCTGCCGTCTCGTTCCCTGCATGGCTGCCGGAGAGCCGGAGGACGTGACGGAGCGGTATCTGGGCTCCTTCGGCCTGCAGCCCGGGGATACGGCCAGGGCCTGGCGCATCCCCCTGCGGGATGACCTCTGCTGGCAGGACGGCACCCCCATCGACGCTTCGGATTTCGTGGACTCCGCCCGGCGGCTGCTGGACCCGGCCGCGTCTTTCCCCCGCTCGGACATCCTCTGTGCCGGCAGCCTTTCTGTCGCCGGGGCGCGGGAATACCGGGACCAGAAAAGCTATATCCACCGGGAAAACATGCTCGCCGACCGCCGGAACCTGGAGGACCTGACCCCCGGCGAGGACGGAATCTACCGCACGCCGGAGGGAGAGCCGGTTTCCCTGGCCCTGGACTATCCCCTGGAATACCTGTTCTATGGGAAGACCCTGCGCTTCTACGTGGACGCCTACGGCGAGGACTGCTTCGACCTCTCTTCCTGGCCGGAGCTCCTGGCCCGCATGGACGGGGACGGCCTCGTGCCCCTCACGGAGGAGAGCCTTTCCCTCTTCCGCACCCTGACCATGGGCAATCCCGTCTGGGGCGATACGGAGGAGACCCTGAGCGCCTATTTCGTGCTGAGCGCCGCGGCCCCCGCCGTGCGCTGGGAGGACGTGGGCATCCTTGCCCCCGGCCCCAGGGAGCTGGTGCTGGTGCTGTCTGCCCCCCTGGACGGCTTCAGCCTGCGCTACGCCCTCACGGACTGCTGGCTGGTGTACGCCCCGCTCTACGAGCGCTGCGCCTCCGGCGAGGGGGACCGGGGCTATAACGGCTACGGCACCTCCGTGGAGACGAGCTTCAGCTGCGGTCCCTACATCCTCGCCGAGTATACGCCGGACAGCCGCTACGTGCTGCTCCGCAATCCCACATACTTCGGCCTCCGGGACGGAGAGGGCCGGGAATACTATCCGGCGACGCGGGTCGAAGGGCGGTATCTGCCGGAGGACGGGGAGCGGCTGGCCCTGTTCCTGGCCGGGTATCTGGACGAATGCGTGCCCGGGACGGAGAGCATTCCGGCCCTGGGGGCCGGAGACGCCTGTCTGACCGTCCCCGGTGACGCCGTCTACCTCCTGCTCTTCAACCCCGATCCCCAGGGGCTGGCCGCCGCGGAGGCGGCCGCGGGTGAAAACGTGAACAAGACCATCCTCACCCGCTATGAGTTCCGCAGGGCCCTGGCCCTGGCCATCGACCGGGAGGCCTTCTGCCGGGAGGTCTCCCCCAGGAGCCTGCCCGCCTGCACCCTCTATACCCCCCTCATCCTGGGGGATACGGGCAGCGGCGTTCCCTACCGGCGGACGGAGCAGGGGCAGCGGGTGGCGGCCCTCCACGCCGACGGGGAATACGATCTGCAGACCGCCCGGACCGCCGTCAATCTCGCCTACTACGACGCCTGTCAGGCGGGGCTGATGGACGGGGACGACGTGGTGGAGCTCTGCGTCGGCATCCCCAACGCCGCCTCCGACTACTACAACCGGGGCTGGGATTTCCTGCAGCGGCAGTTCACCGAGGCGGTGAAGGGCACCGTGCTGGAGGGGCGGCTGCGCCTGACCCGCCTGGACGACCTGGGGTCCGACGCCTACGCCGCCCTTCGGGAGAACCGGGTGGACCTGCTCTTCGGCGTGGGCTGGACCGGAAACGCCCTGGACCCCGTGGGCATGATGGGCGCTTACCTCCGGGACGACCTGCGCTGCGACCTCTCCTGGGACCTGGACGCAGCGCAGCTCACCGTGGAAGCCCGGGAGCGCGCCGCCTTCACCGCCTCCGTGCGGGACTGGTACGCCATCCTCTGCGGGGAGACGCGCACCGTCTCCTACGGGGACGGGAACACCCTGGAGCTGAGCTGCAGCGAGACCGGCTATCCCCTCAGCCGCCCGGACATCCTGGCTGCCCTGGAGAACGCCGTCCTGCTCCGGGGCGACGTCTACCCCCTCTCCCAGGGCTGCGCCAGGCTCCTGCGGGGCGGGCAGATCGCCTGGCCCACGGAGGATTACGTCTTCGGCGTGGGCTTCGGGGGGCTGAAGCATCTCCGCTTTCTTTACGACGACGCCGCCTGGGCAAAGCGGCGGACCGGAGGCGCGGCGGGATGAAAGCCGGATATGCAAAAACCGGGATGCGGTGATTCCGCATCCCAGTTTTTGTCTGCGGCCCGAGGGCCGCTCCGTCACGGTTATCTCTGCTCGTTCACATAGATGGTCATCTTGCTCTGGAGCAGGCGTCCCACGTCCTCGGCGGATTTCTGTCCGGCGAAGAAGGCCTCGCATTCGGCGGTGATGATCTGCGTGAGCTCCTCATCGTAGTTTGCCACCCGCGTCGCGCCCTCGATCAGCTCCATGATCTTGTCGGCCTGGGCCTGGGTCAGGGCCTTGATGCGGATCTCCAGGGAGCCCCAGCCCCAGGTGCCCCGGTCCTGCTCGATCTTCTCGCCGTTCTCGTCCAGGATGTAGTTGCCCTTGTCATCCATCATGTACTGCGGCGTCATGGCTTCCTTCAGCTTCTTTTCAAAGGCTACCCGGTTCGTGGGGAAGGCCCAGACGTTCTCCTCCTGGTATTTGCTGGTGAGCATCTCCCGCAGGAACTGCCAGGCGGCGTCCTTGTAGGGGCACTTGGCGGAGATGGCATAGCCTTCGTCGTTGAACTGCAGCATGCTGCCCACGCCCTCGCTGGTGGGGAAGCCGATATAGGTGGCGTCGCCGCCGAAGATGGCGTCGTACATCTGAATGCTCTCAAAATCGGAGAGCCAGACCTGCATCAGCATCTGTCTGCCGGAGGCGATGCGCTCCGTCTCGTCCTCCCACTCCATGTTTTCATAGTCGAAATCCTTGGGGAACTGGGCGGCCAGCTTCAGGATATCGGTGAAGGCGGGCGTATCGAAGGCGCATTTGCCGGTGGACCAGTCCACCAACCGGTTCATCTCCAGGGACAGGCCCCAGGAGAGGATGGAATCCCTGGTCATGCCCTGGCTGAAGGGCTCGCAGCCCTTGGGCATGGATTTCAGGGCGGCGTTGTACTGTTCCAGCGTCCAGCCCGGGGTATCCCCTACGACGCTGGCCGCGCCCATGACGGTGTTGACGTTGAAGCCGGAGGCGGTGCGGTAGATCTTCCCTTCGCTCCGCAGGGCGTCCAGCACGTTTTCAAAGATCTGCCCCTTCAGCTCCTCGTCCGCGTCCAGATAGGGGGTCAGGTCCGCCAGGATGCCCTTGGCGGCCAGCTTGCCCGCGGAGAGCCCGCTGAGGTTCAGGATATCGGGGACCTTGCCGGACATGATCTCGGTGTTCAGCTTGGTCTGCCCGGCGCTGTAGTCCTCCTCCGTATTGTATTCGGAGTAGTCCAGGAGCTCGATGCGGAAATCGGGGTTGGAGCGGTTGAACTGAACGATCAGCCGTCGGGTGTTCCAGTCCAGATACATGCAGGCCAGGGTCAGCACGGTCTTCTGCTCCACACTGGAGGCCGGCACCTTGGAGACCGTCACCAGGTTGGTCACGGCCTCGGTATTATTGCCGCTCCACTCGGTCTGCAGAAGGACGGTCTTCCCGTCCTCCGTGACGAAGGACATATTCACGTTGGAGGGGTCCACGTCGGCGTTGATCCAGTTGAAGACCTTTTCCGCCTTCCCCGTCTCCAGCTTGTAGCCCATGAGGTTGGAGCCGTTGGTGTAGTAGAAATCGTAGTCTCCGCCGCCAACGCTCAGGTTCCAGGCGTTCGTCACGGGATAGGTCTGATCGTTGTCGATCTCCAGGGTCACCGGATCGAGGGCGGCGAGCACCTCGCCGGTGTCACCGTAATAAGCGACGCAGACGCGCCCGTCGTTCAGGCAGACCATGCTCTCAAACCAGCTGTCGCTCTGGATGCGCTTGAGCTCATTGCCCTCGGCGTCCATCACGATGATCATCTGGCTGCCGCAGATATAGACCCGGCCCTGCTGATCCACGGCCAGGTAGTTGGGATAGAAGTAGCCGCCCTCATCCTGGACCGAAGCGATGACGGCGGACAGGTCCACGATCCCCTCCTCCGTGCCGTCTTCGCCGAGGAAGCGGACGAAATACTCGTCCTTATACTCCATATACTGATAGTATTCCTTCTGATACCACTCGTCGGTATACAGCTCCACGTCGTCGGGGCCGGTGTAGGTGCTGGTGTAGCGCTCCTCCATGCTGACGAGCTTTCCCTCCGGGGTGATGCGAAGGCTCATCATGTAGGTGCCGCCGGACATATACGGGCCTTCGTTGTCCATGGGCAGGGGCTCATACCCCGTCAGTTCCTGAATATTGCCCTCCATGTCGACCCAGAAGAGCTTCGTGCCGTAGACGGCGTACTGATCCTCCCACTCGGGGGTGACGCCCTCGGGTATCTCGTCCCGGAGCTTCACGTAGGCGGAGGCGAGGATGCGCCCGTCCCGATAGGCGACGGCGTTCATGCCGTTCGCCTTGGCCATGTCGCCCTTCAAGGGGACGAGCTTGGACGTATACACGTATGTATCGGGGGCGGGCGTACCGCTTCCGCCGCTGTTTCTGCCGCTTCCCCCGCTTCTTCCGCCGCTGCTGCCGCCGCCCCCGGGCTGGGCGGAATTGGCGGGATCGGGCGTTTCTTTCTTGCTGCAGCCCGCCATGACGCCGAAGAGGCTCAGGCACAGGACTGCCGCCAGGAGCAGTGTCAGGATTCTTTTCGTCTTTTTCATGGTTCCCTCCGCGATCTTTTTGACGGACCCTGCGGCCCGTTCTTATCTGACGCAATATCTGCCGCTTTGTTCCGCATCCGGCGGGAATTTCCTCAAAAACGGGGAAAAAACCTCCGGCGCTCCCCTGCCCCGCGCCGCGGCAACATACCCCGCAGGAGAAGGCGCATATACTCCCACAGAGAAGCAAGCGGGGAGTGGTCAGGATTCGGACGTATATGGAGGACAGGGCCTGCGAGCTGGGGGCCTGGATCATCGAGAACGGCGGCACCGTCCGCGCCGCCGCGGCTCATTTCGGCATCTCGAAAAGCACGGTGCACAAGGACGTGACCCGGCGTCTGCCGGAATGCAGCGCCGCCATGTACCGGCAGGTGAAGGCCGTTCTGGAGAAGAACAAGGCCGAACGCCACCTGCGGGGCGGCGAAGCGACGCGCCTGAAATACAAGGGCCCCTGAACGCCGGTCCGATCCCCCCGCCGCGGACCGCGGCGGGGGGATCGCCCTTCGGGCTCAGCCCTGGGTGAGCTTCGTTCTCGTCTGCTGGATCTTCTGTTTGTCCGCCTGCTCGGGCAGATACCAGCCCTTGCTGTTCAGGTCGGAGAAGATATCCGCCTGGATGCGGTGCTCCTCGTCGAGGATGTTCAGGAAGGCGCTGCGCAGCCGGGGATCGACGCATTCTCCGGCGAAAGTGTTGTAGGCCGCCGTGATCTGCTTCTGGCTGCCGAGGCAGTCGCCCAGGACTTCCTTGTCGTCGTAGAGATTCGCGCACTGATTGGGGTTCGTCATGCTCTTTCCCTCCTTACTGCAGGAAGCTCAGCAGCGTATCGCAGTGCTGCTGATGCTTGTCCGCGATGCAGTTCAGGTCGCTCTGCAGCTTCGTGTCGCTGCAGAGGCAGGCCATGGCCCTGTACTTCTTCACCAGCACCTGCTCATGCCGGATCTGGTCGTCCAGGGCGGTGAGCTCCTTGGTCGTCAGATTTGCCACGTTCTCACTCCCGTTTCACTAGCGTTTTGGGATCACCGGCCTTAGTCTGCCCCGTATCCGGGGAAATAACCGCGGCCATGCCCTCCCGAACGCCGAAAACGAGATAGGGCCTGCCGGAAATGCGCCGGAAGCTGCCCAGGCAGAAGAGGGGCAGCAGGGGGAAGGGCTCCGTGAGAGGGGCGGCCAGCTCCGTTTCCCCCGCCCTCGTCCGGACGAGGGCGCCCCGCAGCCCGCGGCAGAGCGTCTGCAGCTGTCCGTCCCGGAACAGGCGCTCCGGGGCTTCCTCCGGCTGCCAGTCCCCCTCCGCGGAGAGGACGACGCAGCGGTCCACGGCCGCGAGGCCCAGGCTGCGCAGCTCCGCCGGGGAGAAGCGCCGGTCCAGAGCCCAGCCGCTGCCGCCGGGGACCAGCACCCCCAGGGGGACGGTCCGCCCAGCGCATTCCGCCGCCAGGCGCTTCAGCGCCCGGCCTTCTGCCCGGCACAGGGCGCGGAAGCGGAGATAGCCTCCCTGGGGCAGGATCTCCAGCTCCCCCGCCGGGGTTTCTCCGTCCCAGATCTCATAGGTGCCGCAAAGCCCGCTTCGCTCCATAAAAAACCGGACCGGCGCACACGCCGGTCCGCCTCCGTTTTTGCTGCCGGGGAACGCGGCTCAGGAGATGTCGTACGCGCCGCGCACCACGATCTTCACCGTGCCGATCGCCCGGATGCCATGACCGTTGATGGTCGCCATATACAGGTGGTTCTTCACCAGGGCCTCACCGTCGTCGAGGTTCTCCGCCGTGGTGGTGTCCACCAGACCGGGGGTGTCCGCGGCCATGACCTCCGCCTCCCCCACCCGCAGCAGGAGCTCCGCGCCCCGCTGACAGATCAGGGTCTGCCCGTCGTACAGGGTCTCCACCGTGTACTCGGCGCTGCCGCCGCCCTCGCCGGGGGCCAGGGCCTCCAGGGCGCCGACGCGCTCCTCCAGGGCGGTCTGCAGCTCCGTCTCCTTCTCCTCCAGGTCCTTGCGGAAGAGCTCCGTCACCCGGGCTGTGAAGACCTCGTTGAGGTAGCTCAGCGTCACCAGCGGGTCCTCCTCCGTGCCGGCAGGGCCCGCGGCGTCCACCGCCAGGGCGGCGGCGCCCAGCGCCAGGGCGGCGGCCAGGCCGATCAGAACGATCCGTATCGCTTTCTTCATGCTGTATCTCTCTTTCCTTTCGCAGCCCTCAGGCGCGGGCGCGTCCGTTTCCGGCGGCGTTCAGGCCGAAGCTCACGGCTATTGCGTCGTCCACCCGGTTCATCATATCCTCGTCCAGCTTGCCCATGCGCTCCCGAAGGCGGCGCTTGTCGATGGTGCGGATCTGCTCCAGCAGGATCACCGAGTCCTTCGTCAGCCCGCAGGTCCTGCCCCCCAGGGAAATGTGGGTGGGGAGCCGGGCCTTCCCGGTCTGGGACGTGATGGCCGCGGCGATCACGGTGGGGCTGTAGCGGTTTCCCACGTCGTTCTGCACGATAAGTACAGGACGCATGCCCCCCTGCTCGCTGCCCACCACGGGACTCAGGTCCGCATAGTAGATATCGCCTCTTCTGACGGTTTCCAGCATTGTTCTCACGCTCCGCAGCTTTCAGATTGCCGATCCATCGTATGCCCGGCAATCTGATTCTTCCACGGAAGCGTCTTCTTTATACGGCCCCCGGCGGCTTTATCCCTCTCCCTCCGGGGAAAGGAAGGTACAGCTGAGCACTATGCGCCCGGCGCAGGTGAACTCCGCGGTGACGGGCTGCCCCTCCGGGAGACGGAAGCGGGTGCGGCAGAGGGTCTCGTCCGCTTCCCCCGCCGCCGTCAGGTCGAACTGGGCGGTGAGACAGGCTTCCCCGTCCCAGGTCTCGTGCCAGCAGTCGGTGACGCAGCCGGAGCGCCAGGCCCGCAGCAGGAGGGGAAAGGCCTCCAGGGGGCTGAGCCCCCGCAGGATCTCCCCGGTATCCAGCAGGGCTTCGCCGCAGCGCAGGGTCACGCCGTCCTTCTCCAGCAGGACCTCCACGCCGCCGATCTCCGCCGGCTCCTCCACCGTGAGCACGCCGGACGCTTCCCCGCCCTCGTAGGCCAGGACGAAGTCGTAGACCCGCTCCCCGTAGTCCGCCCGGACGGCGGCCCGGAGCCGGGCCGTTTCCTCCCCCAGGAGGCCGGAGCGCAGGCGCAGGAATTCTTCCCTGCAGCGGTGGCTGCCGCCGCCGCAGGCTGAGAGCAGCAGGCAGAGAAAGGACAGGCCCAGGCAAACCGCTTTTTTCAGGAATACCGCCTCCCCGGCGGCACGGATGGCCGCTCAGTCTGCCATATCCGTATTCTCCGGGGGAAGGGTATATTCCATTTTCCTGCCCAGGTAGGCCTTGAAGGCCGCCAGGAGCCGCTCGTTGGGGCTCAGGAGCAGGAGCTCCCGGCTCCCGTCCTCCCGCTCGGTGACGATGTACCAGCGCCCCGCTCCCTTTCTGGAGACCGCCGCGTCCAGCCGCCGGGTATACTCCCCCTCCGGCTCCCCGCGGCCCTCGCAGGGGGCCATCCGCGTGACCTCCTTGCAGGAGAAGGAGCAGAGGGTGCGCCGGCGGCGCTTGCCCTGGATCACGTCCAGGTCCACGTCCCCGTTCATGAAGGAATATTCAAATTCCTTCACCGTATAGACGAAGGCGAAAAACTCCAGGATCACGATGAGGGCGAAGAAGAAGGGGAAAAAGGTCCCCGCCAGCCAGTAGGCCGCGGCGATGAGGACGAGCCCCAGGACCACGGCGAAGGCCCGGAACAGGAATTCCCCGCCCGGCCGCTCCCGCCGCACCAGCTGTTCCACGAAGGTATCATGATAGGTCTTCATAGCGCCGCCTCTCCGTTCCCCTGTCCGTTCGTCACCTGTCAGTATAATTCATCAAAAAGGATATTGCAATACCAAAGCTTTCGTGCTATATTGAGCCAAATGGCGATGAACGGGAAAATAACGGGCAGCGCGCCTCCCAGAGACGGACGCATCGGCTGAAAGCGTCCGATCCGCGCTCCGTTTGGTTCGCCCGGGAGCTGCGGCGTAATGGCCGCCGGCAGGCACCGTTATCGGCCGGGGGAATGTCTGTTCCCTGAAAGCGCGCGGCTTTGCCGCGAATATGGGTGGTACCGCGGAGCTTTCCGTCCCATAGTCTGGGCGGGAGCTTTTTTTGTGCCGGGACGCAGCCCGGCGAACAACGAATTCGGGAGGAAAGGGAAAGCATGAAGAACAAGCTGGAGAACATCCGGGCGGAATCCCTGAAGGCGATCCGCGAGGCGGCGGATTTGGCGGGGCTGGACGCGCTGCGGGTGCAGTACCTGGGCAAGAAGGGCAGCCTCAGCGCCGTTCTGAAGCAGCTGGGGAGCCTCAGCGCCGAGGAGCGGCCGAAGATCGGCCAGCTGGCCAACGAGGTGCGGGCCGGCATCGAGGAGGCCGTGAAGGAGCGGGCCGAGGCCCTGCAGAACGCCCTGATGGAGCGGAAGCTGCGGGAGGAGGCCCTGGACGTGACCATCCCCGGCAAGGCCGTGGCCGTGGGCGCCCGGCATCCCCTGCAGATCGTGTGGGACGAGTGCGTGGACATTTTCATCGGCATGGGCTTCCAGGTGGCCGAGGGGCCGGAGATCGAGCTCAGCGAATACGATTTCGACCGGCTGAACATCCCCGAGGGACACACCGTGCGGGAATGGACGGACACCTTCTATATCACGGAGGACGAAAAGGTGCACCTCCGCTGCCAGA
This sequence comes from Oscillospiraceae bacterium, assembly GCA_017524845.1. GTDB lineage: Bacteria > Bacillota > Clostridia > Oscillospirales > Oscillospiraceae > UBA1774. Next base: position 17,838 of record JAFXUU010000087.1, on the reverse strand, counting down.
CGAGCCCCGTGCAGGTGCGGGTCATGGAGAAGCAGAAGCCCCCCGTCCGCATCATCTCCCCTGGCCGGGTCTACCGGAAGGACGAGATCGACGCCACCCATTCCCCCATGTTCCATCAGATGGAGGGCCTGGTGGTGGATAAGGGCATCACCATGGGCGACCTGAAGGGCACCCTCAACGTCATGCTCAAGCGCCTCTACGGGCCGGACACCGTCACCCGCTTCCGCCCCCACCACTTCCCCTTCACCGAGCCCAGCTGCGAGGTGGACGTGCAGTGCTTCGAATGTCACGGCGAGGGCTGCCGGGTCTGCAAGGGCGAGGGCTGGATCGAAGTGCTGGGCGCCGGGATGGTGCACCCCCGGGTGCTGGCCGGCTGCGGCATCGACCCGGAGGAATACAGCGGCTTCGCCTTCGGCGTCGGCCTGGAGCGGCTGGCCATGCGCCGCTTCAGCATCAGCGATCTGCGCCTGATGTTCGAAAACGACGTGCGCTTCCTGCGCCAGTTCTCCTGATGGGAAGAAGGGAGGATATGCAATGAAACTTTCGAGAAATTGGCTGAGCGAGTTCACCGAGGTGAACGTTTCCGATAAGGAATTCTGCGACCGCATGACCATGTCCGGCTCCAAGGTGGAGGGCGTGGAGGTGCTGGGCAGCGAGATCACGAACGTGGTCGTGGGCAGGGTCCTGAAGACCGAGCGCCACCCGGACAGCGACCATCTGTGGGTCTGTCAGGTGGACGTGGGGCGGGACGCGCCCGTCCAGATCGTCACCGGCGCCCAGAACGTGCGCGAGGGGGACCTGGCGCCCGTCGCCCTGCACAAGTCCACCCTCCCCGGGGGCGTGAAGATCGAGAAGGGCAAGCTGCGGGGCGTCCTCAGCGAGGGCATGCTTTGCTCTCTGGGAGAGCTGGGCCTCACGGTGAACGACTACCCCTACGCCGTGGCCGACGGCATCTTCATCCTGCAGGAGCCCTGCAAGCCCGGGGACGACATCCGGGACGTCGTCGGCCTGCGGGACAGCGTGGTGGACTTCGAGATCACCAACAACCGGCCCGACTGTCTCAGCGTCCGGGGCCTGGCCCGGGAGGCCGCCGTCACCTTCGGCACGGAGCTGAAGCTCCCCGAGCCCCGGGTGAAGGGCAGCGGGGACAGCATCCGAAACTACCTGGACGTGGAGATCGCCTCTCCCGAGCTCTGCTCCCGCTATACCGCCCGCTTCATCAAGAACGTGAAGATCGCCCCCAGCCCCGAGTGGCTCCGGCGGCGGCTGCGGGCCAGCGGCATCCGCCCCATCAGCAACATCGTGGACATCACGAACTACGTGATGCTGGAATACGGCCAGCCCATGCACTCCTTCGACTACCGCTGCATCGACGGCAGCCGCATCGTGGTGCGCACCGCCGCCGAGGGAGAGGAAATGGCCACCCTGGACGGGAGCCCCCGGGCCCTCACGCCGGACATGCTGGTGATCGCCGACGCGGTGAAGCCCATCGGCCTGGCGGGCATCATGGGCGGACAGAACAGCGAGATCACCGGCGACACCACCTCCGTGGTCTTCGAATCGGCCAATTTCAGCGGCCCCAGCATCCGCCACACCGCCATCTCCCTGGGCATGCGGACGGACGCCTCCGCCCGCTTCGAGAAGGGTCTGGATCCCCTGGGCACCCTCCCGGCGGTGGAGCGGGCCTGCGAGCTGGTGGAGCTCCTGGGCGCGGGCGAGGTGGTGGACGGCGTCATCGACGTGATCGCCCGGGACATTGAGCCCGTGAAGCTCCGGCTGGAGCCGGAAAAGATCGACCGGCTGCTGGGCGTCCACACGGAGCCCGCCTTCATGAAAAAGGTGCTGACGGACCTGGGCTTCACCTTCGAGGGAGACGAGATGACCGTGCCCTCCTGGCGGGGCGACGTGAGCCACTACAGCGACATCGCCGAGGAGGTGGCCCGCTTCTACGGCTACGACGTGATCCCCGCCACCGCCTTCAAGGGCACCACGGCCCAGGGCGGCCTCACGGAGAAGCAGCAGGCGGAGCGGGACGCGCGCCGTCTCTGCCGGGACATGGGCTACAGCGAGACGCTGACCTACTCCTTCATGGGCCAGGGGGACTACGACCTGGCCGGGATGCCCAAGGACCATCCCCTGCGGGATTCCTTCGCCATCCTGAACCCCCTGGGAGAGGACACCGGCATCATGCGCACCACCCTACTCCCCAGCATCCTGAAATGCATGAGCCTCAACGCCGCCCGGCGCAACCGGGACGTGAAGCTCTTTGATCTCAGCAAGGTCTATCTGAAGGAGCCGGGGCAGGTCCTGGCCCGGGAGGAAAAGCATCTGAGCCTGGGCGTCTGCGGCGACGGCGCGGACTTCTACACCCTCAAGGGCTGCGTGGAAGCCCTGCTGGGTCTCCTGCGGGTGAAGGACGTGCGCTACGAAGCGAACACAGGCCACTTTTCCTTCCACCCCGGCCGCTGCGCCGACGTCGTGGCGGCGGACGGGACGGTGCTGGGCACCTTCGGGGAGCTGCACCCCAACGTGCGCAAGGCCTGCGGCATCTCCGGCCCCGCCGCGGCCGCGGAGCTGAATTTCGACCTGCTCTTCGACCGCCGCTCCCCTGAGCCCCAGTATCAGCCCCTGCCCCGCTTCCCCGCCGTGCTGCGGGACCTGGCCCTGGTGTGCTCCGACGAGCTCACCGTCCACGAGCTCAGCCGCTGCATCCGGGAGGCGGGCGGCGCTCTGCTGCAGGAGGTCTCCTTCTTCGACGTCTACCGCGGCGCGCCCATTCCCGCCGGGAAAAAGAGCGTGGCCTTCTCCCTCAGCTTCCGCAAGGAGGACGGCAGCCTCACCGACGGGGAGATCGAGCCCCTCATGAGCGGCATCCTGAAGGCGCTGGAGGAAAAGCTGGGGGCGAAGCTCCGCTGATTCTTTGAAAACCGCTTTACACGGCGTGATTTTTGGGGTATACTGAATTATCACGTTCCCATCGGTTCACCGCATCCGGCAAAGGAGGCTGCGCTATGGATCAGTATACGCGCAAATTCGGGATCGTCGACAAGCGGACGGAGACGAAGGAGATCATCACCGCCGTCTACAACGCGCTGCTGGTGAAGGGCTACAACCCCATCAACCAGATCGTCGGCTATATCATCACGGAGGACCCGACCTATATCACGAACTATAAGAATGCGCGGACGCTCATCAGTCATCTGGACCGGGACGAGCTTCTGCAGGAGCTCGTGCGGAGTTATCTGGAACAGTAAGGCACGAACGAGCTGCGGCTCCCACGGGGGCCGCGGCAGACCGTCAAAAAAGTACAACAACGACGTTTCGACAAGCATGGGGGATCCGTGAAGGGGGATAGGAATCCCCCTTCACGTTCAATTTATGCAAAATCAGAAAACATTTTCTGATTTTGCCGCGGTTCTCCCGTCCTCCCTCCCCCGCGCAGGTTCTTCCGCCTCCTTCCCCGCGGCTTGACAAGCGGGGCGAAACGCGTTAAAATATGGAGCTGAGCCGGGGCGGACTGCCGCATTTGCGGCACGGACCGGCGGCGAGGAGGTATGTCATGTCCGGCGGAAAGACGCTGACTTATAAGGGCCGTCCTCTCATGAGGAAGGACAATCTGGTATATTACGGGAGCATGTCCGACAAATACGTCGTCATGCTGCAGGTGATGGATACGGAGCCGCTGCAGGATCTGAACCTGGCCAAGCGGGTCTCCGTGCAGCTTCAGCTCACCGACCCGGACATCCGTTCCCGGGACCGGGTGGTGAAGAAGGCGGAAAAGGAAGGCTTCTACGTGGCGCTGGATCTGGGCGCCGTGTGGCTGGAAAGGGCCCTGACCACGGCCTGAGCCGTTCAGGGCAGGAGAACGACAGATGAAAAAGACACGGATCACCATTGCCGGCATTCTGCTGGCTGCGTTTCTGCTGGCGCTCCCGGCGCTCGCCCTGGAGCCCGGCACGGCCACCGTCAAGGCCGACGCCCTGCGCTTCCGCGAGGGTCCCAGCCTGGACGCCGAAATCATCGATCTCGCCCCCGACGGCACCGAGGTGGAGGTCCTGGAGGACCTGGGCGAATGGTGCCTCGTCCGCTGGAACGGACGGGAGGGCTATATGAACAGCCGCTATCTGGTGCAGGACGGCGCCGACCAGCAGGGCGAAGCGCCCGTCCAAGAGCCGGAGGCGGCACAGGCTGCGGAGCCCGCGCCGGAACCTGCGGCAGCGGAGCCCGCGCCGCCCGCGGACACGGCCGCCTCGGAGCAGGCCGCTCCCGCGGAGGTCTATGACCCGGCCAAGGTCGGCATCCTCACGGGGGACGCGGTGCGCTTCCGCGCCGGCGCCAGCCTGGAGGCCGACGTATACGGCTATTTCTACTGCGGCAAGCGGGTCTCGGTCCTGGCCCTGGAGGGCGACTGGTACCGGGTGGAATCCGGCGGCAGGATCGGCTACGTCTTCGCGGAATACCTCCGCGTGCAGGAGCCGGGCGAAGCCCCGGCGGTGAACGGCGACCTGGCGGCGTCCGTGATCGCCCTGGCGGAGGACAACCTGGGCGTGCCCTACGTCTACGGCGGCAGCTCCCCCGACGGCTTCGACTGCTCCGGTCTCGTCTACTACTGCTTCCTGAAGTGCGGCGTGAAGCTCAACCGCACCGCCACGGGCCAGTATCAGCAGGGCGTCTACGTGGCGCGGGAGGATCTGGAGCCCGGCGACCTCGTGTTCTTCGTCAGCCCCGGCACCCAGTCCATCGGCCACGTGGGCATCTACATCGGAGACGGTGAATTCATCCACGCCTCCACCGGCTCCCGGAAGATCATGGTGAGCGAGCTGTCCAACAGCTATTTCGACACGAATTACTACGGCGCTCGGCGCATCACCGAATGAAAACGCAATGAACAGGCCCGCCGCGGATATGCTCCGCGGCGGGCTTTGACTTTGGACAAACCTGTGATCCAGGGATTCGATACGCATGGGGGATCGGTGAAAACCGTCCAGGCCTGCGCAAAATCCAAACGCAAACTCGCTTTGCGTTTGGGATAGGACGTTTCGCCGAAATCCTGCAGGTATTGGCGCTTGCGCCGATACCTGCCATTCCGGCGAATAAGGACGACGGGCGGCCCCTCCCTCGATCCGGGGCAGCTGCGGGGCTCCGCGTCCCTTCCGGGAAGCTCCCGCCGCTCTTCCCCGCCGGGCTTCAGTCCGGCTTCCTCCGGCGCTTCCGCCGGTTTCTCCTTCACCAAGGCTTCTCCCTCCCCGTTCTTCGGTCGTGCTTCTATTATTCGCCGAAAGCGGTTGAAGAATACGCGCCGGTTTGGTATACTTTGAATAACAGATCATAAGAAAGAGGGCGTTTCCATGTCCGTTTATCCCATCGATATCGCGGGAATGAAGCGGGAGCTTCCCATCTTCCCGATCTCCGATTCTCTCTCCATCGGCGCCTTCGTCATGTTCGGCGACGTGGAGCTCACGGTCCACTGCGCTTCCGAGCTGCTGAAGCTGGCGCCGGAATGCGATTATCTCATCGCGCCGGAGGCGAAGGCCATTCCCCTCGTCTATGAAATGAGCCGCCAGAGCGGCATCCCCTACCTCCTGGCCAGGAAAAAGGCCAAGGCCTACATGAGCGGCGTGTTCCGGGTGGACGTGCAGAGCATCACTACCCAGGGCGTGCAGACCCTTGTGATCGACAAGGCGGACGCGGAGCGCATGAAGGGCCGGCGCATCGTCATCGTGGACGACGTGATCTCCACCGGCGAGAGCCTGCGGGCCATGGAAACCCTGGTAAGCGAGGCCGGGGGGAACATCGTGGCCCGTATGGCCGTGCTGGCCGAGGGGGACGCGGCGGATCGGAAGGATATCACCGTTCTGGCCCCCCTGCCCCTGTTCCGGCCGGACGGCACCGCGCTTTGACGGCCATGGCGGGCGGCGAGCTTCAGCGCCTCAGCACCGTCTGGGGCGAATCGGCGGGCGGCGACTGCCCCCTGGCGAATTATCCCCGGCCGCAGTTCATGCGTCCGGGCTGGCTCTGTCTCAACGGGCGCTGGGACTATGAGATCCGGCCCGACGGGAAAAAGCCGGAAAAATACACCGGCTCCATTCTGGTGCCCTTCTCCCCGGAAACCGACCTGAGCGGCGCTCACCGCGGCCCCGACGGCGGAGAGACCGCCTGGTACCGCCGCAGCTTCACCCTGCCTTCGGGCTTCATGAAGGACCGGCTGCTGCTCCATTTCGGCGCGGTGGATCAAAGCTGCGAGGTCTTCCTCAACGGCCGCAGCGCCGGAAGCCACGAGGGAGGCTATACTCCCTTCACCCTGGACGTCACCGCCCTCACCGACCCCGTGGGCAAAAACGTGCTCACCGTGGCCGTGCGGGACGAGACGGCGGAGGGCGCCGGGATCTACGGCAAGCAGTCCGCGGAGCCGAAGGGGATCTGGTACACGGCCCAGAGCGGCATATGGCAGACCGTGTGGATGGAAAGCGTGCCGGAGCGCCACTTCACGGACATCCGCATCACCCCCCGGGCGGGAAAAAGGGTGGAGCTGCAGCTCCCCGACCCATCGGAGGGGGACGCCTGGGCGGTGCTGGCCGAAGGGAAGCTGGTGACAAGCGGCAAATTCGACCGCAGCGGCCATGCGGAATTCACCCTTCCCGACGGCATCCTCTGGACGCCGGAGACCCCCTTCCTCTACGACCTGCTTCTGAAGCGGGGCAGCGACGTGGTGAAATGCTATTTTGCCCTGCGCACCTTTACGGCGGAAAAGGGCCGCCTGTACCTGAACGGCAGTCCCATCTTCCTCACGGGCCTCCTGGACCAGGGCTACTGGCCCGAAAGCCTCTACACCCCGCCCACGGACGAGGCCATGATCTACGACATTGAGACGGCCAGGGATCTGGGCTTCAACGTGCTTCGCAAGCACGTGAAGGTGGAGCCCCTGCGCTGGTACTACCACTGCGACCGGCTGGGCATGCTGGTGTGGCAGGACGTCCCCAACGGCGGCGCGCCCTACCCCTTCCTCTGGTCCGTGCTGCTCCCCTTCCTGGGCATCCATTTGTCCGACCGGAGGCCCGGCCGCTTCGGCCGCCGGTACGAGAAGGCGAGAAAGCAGTTCGTCCGGGAGCTGGAGGCGATCGCGGCGACCCTGTACAACAGCCCCAGCGTCGTTGCCTGGACGCTGTTCAACGAGGGCTGGGGCCAGTTCGGCACGGCGGCCCTCACGGCGAAGCTGCGGGAATGGGACGGGACGCGGCCCATCGACTCCGCCAGCGGCTGGCACGACCAGCACGGCGGCGATTTCTGCAGCCGCCACCGCTATTTCGGAAAGCAGCGGCTGAAGCCCGATCCCCGGGTCCAGGCCGTCACCGAATGCGGCGGCTACAGTCTTCTCCTGCCGGAGCACAGCGCCTCGGACCGGGGTTTCGGCTATCGTAAGATGAAGGACGGAAGCGCCCTCACGGCGGCTGTCGAGGCGCTGTACGGGCAGCTGCTGTCCTTGAAGGAAGAGGGCCTGCAGGCCTGCATCTACACCCAGCTCAGCGACGTGGAATCGGAGGTCAACGGCCTCCTCACCTGGGACCGCAGGGTGCTGAAGGTGGATGCCGGGCGGATGCGCGCCCTCAACGAGGCGCTGAAAGCGCAGGAAAGGAGCGAACCATGAATCCTGTTCTCACCTGGTACGGGCACAGCTGCTTCAAGCTGGATCTGGGAGAAGGCGGCAGCGTGATCTTCGATCCCTACGCTCCCGGCAGCGTCCCCGGCGCGGAGCTGCCGGAGGGCCTGACCGCCGACGCGGTGCTCTGCAGCCACGAACACGGCGACCACAACGCCGCCGGGCGGGTCCGCCTCAGCGGAAAGACCCCCGCCTTCACCGTGAAGACCATCGACACCTTCCACGATCCCGAGGGTGGGAAGCTGCGGGGCCGGAACCGCATCGCCCTGGCGGAATACGGCGGCTTCCGGGCCGCCCATCTGGGAGACCTGGGCTGCGCCCTCACGGCGGAGCAGAAGGCCGCCCTTTCCGGCCTGGATCTCCTGCTCATCCCCGTGGGCGGCCACTTCACCATCGGCCCGAAGGAGGCCAAGGCCCTTCTGGACGATCTCCGCCCCAGGATCGCCGTGCCCATGCATTACCGGCGGGGCAAAATGGGCTATCCCGTCATCAGCGAGCTGGGGGATTTCACCGGCCTTCTGGACGGCTGGACCGAGGTCGGCGCGGCAAAGCTGGAGCTGACGCCGGAGCAGGCGGGCGTTTTCGTCATGTCCGTCTGATACGTGCCCGCTCTACCCTTACGTTTAGCAAAAGAACGAGGTCAGGAAGCCGAAAGGGCTCCCTGACCTCGCGTTCTATGCAGCCGTGCGCTCACCCGGCGCCGTGGCACTTTTTGAATTTCTTTCCGCTGCCGCAGATGCAGGGCCCGTTCACCCTGGGCTTCAGCTTCCCTTCGGCATATTCCGCCAGAAGCTCCGCGGGAGTGTTGCCTCCCAGGCACCAGAGCCGGGCCTGCCGCTTGATCTTCTCCACCCGCTCCTCGTCCCGGGGAAGGCCGAACTGCTCGAAGAGGGGCCCGTGGTCCTCCCTGCCCAGCTCCATGGTGAGCACGGCATAGAGGGTGTCGGCGAAGGCGGTGGCCTTCTCCTCGGCCTCCTCGTCTCCCTCGGCCCGGTAATGCTCCTCAGCCTCCAGCCGCCAGAGCTCCAGGTCGTGGAACACGTCGTAATAATCCCCGTCTCCCAGGCGCAGCAGCTTTTCATGGACGGGCAGATAGCGGGGCAGGCCCTCCCGGGCCTCCAGATAGGGCCGCGCATCCTCCGGGCTGAGGCCCCGGTGGAGGAGGAGCCCTTCTTCCACGGAATAATAGGTCCCGTCCCCCAGCTCCCGGAGCATGGCCTCCGCCTCCTTCGTGAGGCGCACGTCGCTGCGCAGGCGCAGCATCTCCCCGAAGTCCTCCAGGGAAAGGACGCCGTAGAGCTTCACGGCGGCCTGAGCATAGGCGTCCACCGTGTCCCGGAGGTGCTTGCGCCGGGGCAGGTCCGTGTTCTTCAGCTCCCGCCATAGGCTGCGGATCTCCGTGGGGACCACCAGGTACAGCTCGTCCTTCACCTGGTAGGGCTGCAGCAGGCAGAAGCCGATGAGGCCGCTGTGCAGGGGCAGGAACACGTCCTTTTCCTTGATGAACGGGGCTTCCGCCGCCTTGGTGAACAGGGAAAAATCCGCCGGAGGCAGGGCCATGAGCAGCATGGAGACGTTGGCGGCGTCCGTCAGCCAGGCGTAGAGGTTCTGCGCGCCCGTGAGCTGCTTCAACCGGTCCCGCGCCGCCTTGCCCCGGCGCTCCAGGATGGCGGCCAGGGCGAATACCGGCTCCCCCGTGTCCGCCAGGCTGCGATTGAGCTCCTCCATCTTGTCCATTGCCCGTCCCTCCTTCCGGCTCTCCTTATTTCTTCTCCTCCGGCGCCTTCGCCGAAGCGTCCCGCTTCGCCTCTTCCTCTTCCTCCAGCACCCGGTAAGCCACCTTGCCCACCAGGGTCTTGGGAAGCTCGTCCCGGAACTAGATCTCTTTTGGGATGGCGTATTTCGCGATGTGCTTGCGGCAGTAGGCCATGAGCTCCTCCCTCGTCTCCTCCGTGGGGGGCACGCCCTCCTTCAGCATGATGAAGGCCTTGACCGCCTGCATCTTGTAGGAATCGGGCACGCCGATCACGCAGCTCATGTGCACCTTCTCGTTGGCATCCAGGATGTTCTCCAGCTGGCCGGGGTAGACGTTGTAGCCGGAGGTGATGATCATCCGCTTGGCCCGGCCCCGGAAATAGATGAAGCCCTCGTCGTCCATGGTCCCCAGGTCGCCGGTGTAGACCCAGGTGAGCCCGTCGCCGTGGGTGCGCAGGGTCCGGGCCGTCTCCTCCGGGTGCTTCATGTATTCCTTCATCACCGTGGGACCGGCCAGGAGGATCTCCCCCTCCTCCCCGTAGGGCAGCTCTTCGTCGGTGTCGGGCTTCACGATCTTGATATAGGTGTCCGGGAAGGGCACGCCGATGCTCCCCTCCTTGAACATGTGGGGCGGCGTGAGGCAGCAGGCGGTGACGGTCTCGGTGGTACCGTAGCCCTCCCGCACCTGGACGGAGGCGTTGTGATCGTAAAGGAACTTGTCGAACTTCTTTTTCAGCTCCACGCTGAGGCTGTCGCCCCCGGAGAAGACGCCCTTCAGGCTGCTGAGATCCGCCTTTTCCATGTTGGGCAGGCGCAGGAGCGCTTCGTACAGGGTGGGGACGCCGGCGATGAAATTGCAGCGGTATCTCGTGATCTGCTTCGCGTAGCTCTTGGCGGTGAAACGGGGAATGAGGATGCAGCGGCCGCCCGTGGCCAGCATGGTGTGGATGCAGACGCCCAGGCCGAAGCCGTGGAACAGGGGCATGGCGGCCAGCATTCGGTCTCCGGGGCGGAACATGGGGTTGGCGGCCACCACCTGGCGGCTCAGGGCGTTGAAATTCATATTGGTGAGGACGATGCCCTTGGTGGTGCCCGTGGTGCCGCCGGAATAGAGGATCACCGCCGGGTCCTCCGCCCGCCGCTCCACCTTGTAGTTCCAGGAGCAGGACCGGCCCAGCTTCATGAAGTCCTGCCAGCGGATGACGGGCGCGTCGTCCGGGATCCTTTTGATCTTCCGCCCCTCGGTGAGCATATATCCCGCCCGCACGGGGCGGCTCAGCTCGTCCTTCACGCTGGCGATGATGATGTTCACCACCTTCGTATCCTGCCGCACCGCCTCGAACTTGTTGTAGAACTGGTCCAGGGTGATGACGCTGTAGCTCTCGGACTCGTTGAGATAGAATTCGATCTCCTTTTCCGCGGACAGGGGGTGGATCATGTTGCTGATGCCGCCCACGAGATTGACCGCGTAGAACATGAAAATGGCCTGGGGGCAGTTGGGCATGGCGATGGTGATCCGGTCGCCGGCCCGGACGCCCAGAGTCTTCAGGCTTTTCGCGCAGGCCTCCACCTGCTCCACGAGCTTCCGGTAGGTGGTGGACCTGCCCATGAAATCAAAAGCGACGTAATCCGGGTATTTCTCCGCGACCTCCCGCACGGCGTCGAACATGGAGCCCTGCGGGTACTCCAGGTGCATGGGAACGCCTCCCATATGATCCTTCCAGGGTGTTTTCGCGGTGATGGCCATGCTGCTGATCTCCTCTCCCGTACTGCCCGCGCTCCGCGGGCGTCCTTCCCTCTCCGGCGCCGCCGGACAGGGGTCTGTACGCTGGATTATACATCATCCCGCCGGAAAATGATAGTGGTTTTTCCCCCTTCCCGGTTCTGAAACCGGCGGCAGGGGCATAGAATGGACCCGGGCCTTTGCGCCTACGCTCAGATGGGGAGGCGGCTGAAATGCAGTGCAGGATCGCGGATCTCCGGCGCAGGGAGGTCGTGAACGTGGCGGACGGGAACCGCCTGGGAAGCGTGGAGGACGTGCTGGTGGAAACCGGCTCCGGCCGGGTCGCGGCTTTGGTGGTGCCGGGCCCCTGCCGGTTCCTGGGGCTGTTTTTCCCCGGGGACGATTACATCATCCGCTGGGACGCGGTGAAGCGGATCGGGGACGACCTGATCCTGGTGGACGTCCGGGGGGACTGCGAGCGCTGCCGCAGGCCCCGGCGGCCCTTCTTCTGAAGCGGCAAAATCAGAAAATGTTTTCTGATTTTGCATGGATTGAACGTGAGGGGGGATTCCCGTCCCCCCTCACAATCCTCCCATGCTTGTCGATACCTTTTTTTTGAGTTTTTTGACAGTCTGCTGCAGGCTTTTTCCCGGGATCCCGGCGCTGACGCCTGAAAAACAGTTGACACACTTTTTCGGCAATGTTACGATAATTAAACATACTGCGGGCAATGCCCGCGGAAAAAAAGACGTCAGGTCGAACGCTGGGAGGCGTTGCTGTGAAAAGCATCAGCGAGATCAACGAGAAGATCCGGGCCGGTACCGCCGTGGTGCTGACGGCGGAGGAGGTCGTGAAAATGGCCCGGGAGCAGGGCGTCAGGGAGACGGCGAAGCGGGTGGACGTGGTGACCACCGGCACCTTCAGCCCCATGTGCTCCTCCGGCGCCTTTCTGAATTTCGGTCACGCGGAGCCCCTGATCCGCATGTCCGGCGTGAAGCTCAACGACGTGCCCGCCTGCGCGGGCCTGGCGGCGGTGGACTGCTTCATCGGCGCCACGGAGCTCAGCGAGACTCGGGGCATGGAATACGGCGGGGCCCACGTCATCGAGGACCTCATCGCCGGGAAGAAGGTACATCTCAGCGCCAGGAGCTACGGGACGGACTGCTATCCCCGGAAGAGCCTGGAGGCGGAGATCGGTCTCAGCGACATGAACCAGTGCTTCCTTTTCAACCCCCGCAACGCCTATCAGAACTACAACTGCAGCGTGAACACCTCCGACCGCATCATCCACACCTACATGGGCACCCTTCTCCCCCACATGGCCAACGCCACCTACGCCACCGCCGGGGAGCTGAGTCCCCTGCTGAAGGACCCGGAGCTGCGGACCATCGGCATCGGCACACGGGTGTTCTTCTGCGGGGCCCAGGGCTACGTGGCCTGGGAGGGGACCCAGTGCTTCCCCGGATACACGGAATATGAGGACGGCGTCCGCTCCTACTCCGGCGCGACCCTGGCCCTCATCGGCGATATGAAGAAGATGAGCACGGACTATATCCGCGCCGCCCGCATCTACCGATACGGCGTGAGCATGTTCGTGGGCGTGGGCATCCCCTTCCCCGTGCTGGACGAGGACCTCTGCGCCCAGCTGAGCAAGGGCAACGACGAGCTCTTCACGGAGGTCAGCGACTACAGCGTGCCCCTGCGCAGCCGCCCCGTGCTGCGGACGCGGGTGAGCTACCGGGAACTCCGCAGCGGCACGGTGGAGGTGGACGGGAAGAAGATCCCCACCGCCCCCATGACCAGCCTGAAGAAATCCAGGGACATCGCCAACGAGCTGAAGCGGCAGGTGCAGGCGGGCGAGTTTTTGCTGACGGAACCGGCGGCGAAGCTCCCTCTGGACACGACGAAGCACGTGCTGCACGCGCTGGACGATCCGCAGTAAGGAGGCGGTACGATGGAAAAATCCGTTAAGATCCAACTGAGCTTCCATCCGGTGGACACGGAAAAGCCCCTGGTACACACCTTCGCCGCCCGCTTCGGCCTGATGTTCTCCATCCTGCAGGCGGACATCAGCCCCGATAAGGGCGGGCGGCTGGTGCTGGACCTGAGCGGCGAGGAGAGCGCCATCGAGAAAGCGCTGCAATACGCCGCCGGGCAGGGGGTGGACGTGCGCGTCCTCTCCCGCGTCGTCCACTGGGACGACAAGGTCTGCGTCCACTGCGGCAGCTGCACCGCCGTCTGCCGCAGCCGGGCCCTGAGCCTCTCGCCGGACACGGCCATGCTCTCCTTCGACAACGCCCGCTGCGTGGTCTGCGAAATGTGCGTGAAGGCCTGTCCCACCGGCGCGCTGACGGTGGAGCTGAGCCGTTGATCGCCGATCCCTACGCGGACCGGGGGAGCTACCGCGTCCTGCAGAGGGCGGGGGATCTCTGTTATTTCCGGGTCAGCGTGGACGAAACGGACCTCAGCATCGGGGCGAAAAGGGACCTGAGCCGGGAAGCCCTGGCCGCCGTGCTGGAGGCCAGGCGGCAGGTGCTGGAGGCCATCGCCGCGCGGCCCCGCTTCCGCAGCTCCCTGGAGCCCCTGCGCAGCCACGGCACGGAGACGCCCCTCATCCGGCGTATGCTGGAGGCCGGAGCCCTGGCTTCCGTGGGTCCCATGGCCGCCGTGGCGGGGGCCATCGCGGAATACGTGGGCCGGAGCCTGGCGCCGCTGAGCCGGGAGGTCGTCGTGGAAAACGGCGGCGACGTGTTCCTCTTCGGCGCGAAGGCGCGGAGCGTGGCCGTTGTGGCCGGAGGCAGTCCCCTGAGCGGGCTGCTGGCCGTTTCCGTGACGCCCGGGGAGGGGCTGGGGATCTGCACCTCCTCCGGCACGGTGGGCCACTCCCTCTCCCTGGGGAAGGCGGACGCCGCCCTGGTGGTCGCAGGAGACTGCGCCCTGGCCGATGCGGCGGCTACCCGACTGGGGAACCTGGTGTCCGGCCCGGAGGGGCTGGACGGGGCCCTGGACGCGGTCTGCGCCATCCCCGGCGTCCTGGGGGCGCTCGCCGTCGCGGGGGACAAGCTGGGAATCAAGGGCGATATCGTCCTTCAATCGGTCCGGGGACAGTGATCCGCTGTCCTCATCAACAGCGACAGGAGGTCCGGAGGAATGAGCATCACACCCAAGGAGAACTATCTTATGATGCTGCGGGGGGAGATCCCGGAGTACGTGCCGTGCAGCTCGTACATCCCCTCCGGCGAGTTCATCGGCGACGATCTGCTGACGCCGGTCTTCGCCCCCAACGGCCCCATTAAAACGGTGTACGGCGTGACCTACGTCGGCTCCAAGGACAATTTCTGGGGCGCCATGCCGAAGCCGGGGGAGATCCTGCTGGACGACGTTACCAAATGGCGGGACGTGATCCGCAACCCGGACCTGAGCCACCGGGACTGGGAGGCCTACTATAAGAAGCAGCTGGAGGGAAAGGACCGGAAAAACAAGACTCTGTCCACCGTCGGCGGCGACTATTTTCTGACCCTTGTGAGCTTCATGGGCTTCGAGGGCACGTTCTGCGCCCTTTACGAGGAACCGGAAGAGGTGAAGGCGCTGCTGGAATACGTTTCCGAGTTCTATATGGAGGTCATGAAGCAGCAGGTCTACTGGTGCAGGCCGGACATCTATCAGATCATGGACGACGACAGCGCTTACCGGGCCCCCTTTTTCAGCGTGGAGATGTACCGGGAATTCTTCAAGCCCATGCACAAGAAACACACGGACCTGGCCCGGGACAACGGCATCCTGCTGGAGCGGCACGACTGCGGCCGCTGCGAGCAGTTCATCCCCGACTGGATCGAGCTGGGCATCCGGGGCTGGACCCCGGCCCAGGTCACCAACGACCTGAAGAGCATCAAGAAGGAATACCTGGGCAAACTGGCCCTCAGCGGCTGCTGGGACAACCAGGGCCTCCTGGGCTCCGCAGAGGTGCCGGTGGATACCCTGCGGGAGGCCGTCGAGGAATACGTGGAGACCTTCGCCCCCGGCGGCGGCTTCGCCTACGGTCCCATGATCGGCGGCAACCCGGACGACCCGGAGGTGAAGCTGAGGAACGACATCATCCGGGACTACTACTTCTCCTACGTGAAGGACTACTACAAGACGCACTGACCGATCGCCCTTCGGGAACAGCCCCGAAACGTTGTTTTTGAGCTTTTTGACAGTCTGCAGCCCGCGCGCCGGCGTCTCCGGCGCGCGGGCTTTCTTTTGTCTTTACAAATCCGCTGCGCGGATATATAGTAAGGGGGATATGATCTCTGCGGAAGCAAAGGAGAACACCATGTATCAGTGTCCCTATCCCCGGCTCTTTTCACCCATCCGGCTGGGCCGCCAGTGGTTCCGGAACCGCATCTTCGCCTCCCCCATGTCCGGCCGCAGCCTGGATTCTCTGAACCGGCCCACGGCCGACTGCGTGGCCTTCTACGAGGAAAAGGCCCGGGGCGGCGCCGCCTCCGTCTGTCTGGGCGACTGCTGCGTGGACAGCGTGAACGGCCTTTTCGGCACGCAGATGGTGCGGGCGGACGATCCGGCCAATCACCACGCCTTCAACATGTTCAGCGCAGGCATCAGCCGCTGGGGCTGCGTGGCCTCGGCGGAGCTGAGCCACGCCGGGCTTTACGCCTACGCCACCCGCGCCGCCGGGCGCACGGTCTACGGGCCGGTGGACGGGGTCACTGCCGCCGGTGAGGAATACCGGGAGATGCCCGAGGAGCTGATCGAGGCCACCATCGCCCGCTTTGCAAAGGCGGCGGCCTTCTTCAAGTCCTGCGGCTTCGGCATGGTGACCGTGCACATGGGCCACGGCTGGGGCCTGAGCCAGTTTCTCAGCAGCAAGGTGAACACCCGGCGCGACCGCTGGGGCGGCAGCCTGGAGAACCGCTGCCGCATGCCCGTGGCCGTGCTGGACGCCATCCGGAAGCGGGTAGGGCCCGGCTTCCCCATCGAGGTGCGCATCTCCGGCAGCGAGGTCACGCCCCGGGGCTACGACCTGGACGAGGGCATCGCCATCGCAGGGCAGCTGGACGGACACTGCGACCTGCTCCACGTTTCCGCCGGGCACCACGAGCACGCGGAGGTCTTCTGCGTCACCCATCCCTCCGTCTTTTCCGAGGACAGCTGCAACGTGAGCTACGCCGCGGCGATCAAGCCCCACGTGGAGGTACCCGTGGCCACCGTGGGCGCCCACTGCGACCCGGCGCTCATGGAGGAGATCATCGCCGCCGGAAAGGCGGATGTGATCGAGATCGCCAGAGCTCTGATGGCGGACCCGGAGCTTCCCGCCAAGGCCAGGGCCGGGCGGACGGAGGAGATCCGTCCCTGTCTGCGCTGCCTCACCTGCTTCTCCCACCTCATCACCAACGGGCAGATCTACTGCGCCGTGAATCCCCGCATCGGCCGGGAACCTGAGGACCGGAGCCTCCCCCCCGCCAGGGCGTCCAAAACCGTGCTGATCGCCGGGGGCGGCATCGCCGGGATGCAGGCCGCCATCGCCTGCGCCGACCGGGGGCACAAGGTCGTCCTCTGCGAGAAAAGCGGCCGCCTGGGCGGCGCTCTCACCTGCGAGGAGGACGTGCCCTTCAAGAAAAAGATCCACGCCTATCTGGAATACCAGCGGCGGGAGATCGCCCGCCGGGACATCGACGTGCATCTGAACACCGCCGTCACCCCCGATTTGGCCGCGGAGCTGGCGCCGGACGTGCTGCTGGCGGCCCTGGGCGCCCGTTCCTCCGTCCCCCCCATCCCGGGCATCGACGGGAAGAACGTGCTCATGGCGGAATACGCCTACGAGCACACGGAGGAGGTCGGCCAAAGGGTCGTCGTTCTGGGCGGTGGCCTGGTGGGCGTGGAGCTGGCCATCCATCTGGCCGGACTGGGCCGCAGCGTCACCGTGGCGGAGATGCTCCCCGTCCTGAACAACGGCGGCAACATCCTCCATCAGAACGCCCTGGACACGGAGATCCGGGAGCGGAACATCGCCCTCTCCCTGAACACCCGGGTGGAGGAGATCGACGAGGGCGGCGTGCGCGCCGCGAAGGACGGGCAGGCGCTGTATCTCCCGGCGGACACCGTGATCTGCGCCGTGGGGCAGACGCCCCTCCGGGAGGAGGCGGAGGCCCTGCGCTTCTGCGCCCCGGAATTCTACGTGCTGGGCGACTGCGTTTCCCCGAAGAACATCCTGCAGGCCACCGCCATGGCGGACGCCGCGGCGAAGAACATATAGCGCATTATTCGAACGGAAATAGAAATCAAAGAAAGGAGAACCTCCTATGAAATTCTGTCCCAACTGCGGCACGCAGCAGGAAGAGGGCGCGCAGAGCTGCCCCAACTGCGGCATGACCTTCGAAGCGCCCGCTCCCGTCTACGCGGATCCCACGGACCATACCGCGGAGTTTGATCCCGCCGACATCTCGAACAACAAGGTCTTTGCCATCCTGCCCTATCTCATGGGCATCGTGGGCCTGATCGTGACCCTGCTGGCCCGCACGGAGTCCCCCTACGCCGGCTTCCACCTGCGCCAGTTCCTGAAGATCTGCGTCTGCGAGGCTATCGTGACCATCGTCTCCACGGTGCTGTGCTGGACCGTCATCGTCCCCATCGTCGGCGTCGTCTGCCTCGTCATCCTCTTCGTCCTGCGGGTCATCGGCTTCTTCCAGGTCTGCAGGGGAAG
>JAFXUU010000086.1 GCA_017524845.1 Oscillospiraceae bacterium | reverse complement strand
CGGGCGGAGATCGAGGAATTCAATAAGGACCGGCTCCGCATCATCGTCACGGAGCTGTCCTATCAGGTGAACAAGAGCCTGCTGCTGAAGAACATCAAGGAGCAGGTGCAGGAAAAGCGGCTGGAGGGCATCAGCGACCTGCGGGACGAGTCGGACCGGAACGGCATGCGCATCGTCATCGAGCTGAAGCGGGACGCAAATCCCCAGGTGGTGCTGAACCGCCTCTATGCCCAGACTCAGCTCCAGAGCAACTTTTCCATCATCATGCTGGCCCTGGTGAACGACCAGAGTCAGCCCAAGGTGCTGACCCTGAAGGAAATGCTGGAGGAGTATATCGCCTTCCAGGAGGAGCTGATCCTCCGGCGCACCCGCTTCGATCTGCGCAAGGCCCAGGAGCGGGCCCATCTGCTGGAGGGCCTGCTCATCGCCCAGGACAACATCGACGAGGTCATCCATATCATACGAACCTCCTATGACGACGCCCGGGAGAAGCTCATGGCGCGCTTCGGGCTGGACGAGGTGCAGGCCCAGGCCATCCTGGATATGCGCCTGAAGCAGCTCCAGGGCCTGGACCGGGAGAAGCTGGAGGCCGAGTACAAGGAGCTGGAGGAGCGCATCGACTATTTCCGCCGCCTTCTGGACAGCAGCGAAATGCTCCGGGGCGTCCTGAAGGACGAGCTCCTGGCCATCCGCGGCAAGTACGGCGACGAGCGCCGCACCGAGATCCAGGACGTGGAGGACGAGATCGACATCGAGGATCTCATCGACGAGGAGCTCTGCGTCTTCACCATCTCCCGGGCGGGCTACGTCAAGCGCATCCCCGCCGAGGCCTACCGGGTCCAGCGCCGGGGCGGCAAGGGCGTCACGGGCATGACCACCAAGGAGGAGGACAGCGTGGACGCCATTTTCACCGCCTCCACCCACGATTTCCTCCTGCTGTTCACCTCCCGGGGCCGGGTCTACAAGCGCAAGGGCTACATGATCCCCGAGGCGGGACGCACCGCCAAGGGTACCAACATCGCCAACATCATCCCCACGGAGCCGGGAGAGACCCTCTCCGCCGGCCTCCACATGGCGGAGCTGCCGCCGGACCGCTTCCTTACCTTCGTCACCAGGAAGGGCACCGTGAAGCGTATGCGCTTTGAGGAACTGAAAAACCTGAAGAATATCGGCATCCGCGCCCTCACCCTGGAGGAGGACGATTCTCTCATCGCCGTGCTGAATACCTCCGGCGACGACAATATCCTTATCGCCACCCACGGCGGCATGGCCATCTGCTTCCGGGAGACCGACGTGCGCTCCATGGGCCGCACTGCCGCCGGCGTGCGGGGCATCGCCCTCCGGGAGGGAGACTGGTGCGTGGGCGCCGTCTCCTGCGCCGAGGAGGACATGCTCCTCACCGTCACGGAAAACGGCTGCGGCAAGAAGACCCCCGTGTCCTGGCTCCGCCGGGCCGCCGGACCCCAGAACCGGGGCGGCCTGGGCCTGAAGCTCATCCCCGTCACGGAGAAGACCGGCCCGGTGGCCGGCGTCGTCCTGGTCAATCCCGGAGACCATCTCCTGCTCATGAGCTCCGACGGCGTCGTCATCCGCCTGAACGCCGACGACGTGAACATCTACGGCCGCGCCGCCCAGGGCGTGCGGGTCATGCGCATGCCCGAAGGAGCAAAGGTCATCAGTCTCACCGTGGCCGCTCCGGAACAGGAGGAGGAAGCCGCGGCGGAGACCGGAGAATAAGCGTGAAATCCATTGAGATCTGGACCGACGGGGCCTGCTCCGGCAACCCCGGCCCCGGGGGCTGGGCGGCCCTGCTCCGCTTCGGGAAGGCGGAAAAGCTCATCTCCGGCGGCGAGGAGAGCACCACCAACAACCGCATGGAGCTCACCGCCGTCATCCGGGCCCTGGAGGCCCTGAAGGAGCCCTGCAGCGTCACCCTCCGCAGCGATTCCAAATACGTGGTGGACGCCATGACTCTGGGCTGGGCCGAGGCCTGGCATCGCCGGGGCTGGGTCCGCCGGGGCGGCGATCCGGCGAAGAACCCGGAGCTGTGGGAGCGTCTGCTGGACCTGGCCCGTCGGCATGAGATCACCTGGGAATGGGTCAGGGGCCACGCCGTGAGCGAAGAAAACCGCCGCTGCGACGCCGCTGCCGTGGCGGAAAGCCGAAAATATAAATAAGTTGCGAGCAATGTTTTTTCGCAAAGCTATTGCATTTGCCACATGGTTTTGATATAGTAATCAGGTAGAGAAAGCATTATTGAGATAATAGGCGTTTTTTTGATATATAAGGACGTACATTATGAATTAGGAGGAGAAAATGGTCGAATTATCTGCTGCCGAAAAGAAAGCAATGTGTGAAGAGCTGACGAAGCATCTCCCGAAGATCCGGAAGCTGCTGAGCCTTACCCAGGCGGATCTTGGCAATCTTACCGGTCTGAGCAGGGTCACCATCTCTCAGATCGAGAGCGGAAAGGTGCGCATGACCTGGCTTCACCTGAACGCCATCATGTTCATCTGCACGGTCAACCAGCGGTCGAAGGAATATTTCTACGCCAACAATCTGCTCGGCCCCCGCTACCTGCAGTTCGTACAGGGCAAGGATGAGAACATCCCCCCCGATTACAACGTCTCGGTCCGGACGGAGCTGATCGACATGTACCAGAAGCTGCTGAAGGAGAAGCCCCTCGCCTGAGGAATCGCGTTCCGCAGAAACCGCGCCGCCCTGTGGCAGCGCGGTTTTTCTGCGCCGGAACCGGGAAAACCCAGCATATTTTGCGTCCGTGATCCGGAAAGATACCATATCCTGTGTCAGCAAAAAAACCTGAAAAAAAAGAAAAATAGGTGTTGACAAACGAAAAGGGAGATGGTATAGTAGGCAAGCTCGCGTGAGCGGGGAACCCCCGCAAACGCGCCGTGTACCTTGTAAATTAAACAATGCAAAGCTAAGCGAACGCACCAAGAACGGGCGCGATGGAAACATCGCAACGTAATGAATTTGAGTGAAGCTGAGATT
>JAFXUU010000010.1 GCA_017524845.1 Oscillospiraceae bacterium | reverse complement strand
CGCAAAAGCGCCATGATGGCCGCCGTGTTCTCGTCGTCCAGGTTCCCCGTGGGCTCGTCCGCCAGGATGATCTTCGCCCCGGAGGAGAGGCTGCGGGCGATGTCCACCCGCTGCTGTTCGCCCCCGGAGAGGTTGCCGGGGAAGCGCCGGTGCAGGTTTTCCGGCAGGCCCACGCTGAGCAGCAGGGCGTCCGCCCGCTCCGCGGCCTCGGCGGTGGGGGTGCCCTGCATCTCCATGGGGAGGCACACGTTTTCCCGGGCCGTCAGCAGGGGCAGGAGCTGATAGGCCTGGAAGACGAAGGAGATCTTCTCCCGCCGGTAGGCGTCCAGGTCCAGGTCCGCCAGGGATTCCCCCTCGCAGACGATGCCCCCCTCCGAGGGGGTCTCCATACCCGCGAGAAGGCTCAGCAGCGTGCTTTTCCCGCTGCCGCTGGGGCCGGTGATGGCGTACATCTTCCCCGCCTCGAAGGCGGCGTTCACCTCCCGCAGCACGGCCTTCTGCCCGCCGGGATAGGTATAGCTCAGGTTTTCGATGGACAGGATGGACATGGTTCTTTCCTCCAATGGTTGATTCTCTTCTGCGTCTGATGACGCTTTCAGTCAGCCTTGCTCGGACATATAGAGCAGCACACGGCTTTGAATACGCCGGGAGACCTCGTCCGCATCCCGCTGTCCGGCGAAGAAAGCCCCCGTCTCCTCATGGACGATGCCCGCGATGACCTGATCGTAAGAGGTGGAGCGCAGGGCGCCTTCCAGCAGGGCCATCAGGGCGTCCCGCTGGGCTTCGCTCATGGCGTACATCTTCTCCTCCCGGATCACGCTGTAGTTTTCATCATACCAGCAAAGGATCATGCGGGGCGCACGCTCCCCCCCGGCCTCATCCCAGAGGTACACGGTGCCGTCCGCAAACCGGTAATCATCCGCCGTGATATACGTAACGGTGTAGCCTTCCTCCGGCGTGGGTTCCCGCATGGCCTCCGCCAGATGGCTTTCAAAGGCGGCCTTCAGGGAGGGGAAGCGGTCGGTGTAGGCGGTCTGGGTCTTTTCATCCAGCATGCTCTTCAGGAAAGCGCAGGCCCCCTCCGGATGGGCGGAAACCGCGCTGACGGCCATGGGAGAGCGCATTTTGATCAGGCTCCCCACCCGGTCGGACACCGGCAGGCCGGGACAGACGAGCTTGCCCATATACACCGTGTCCCGCAGCTGCCAGTCGCCGACGGAGGTAACGGTGACCGCGTCCGCCAGGGCCTGCCCATGCATGATCTCCGCCTCGGCGGTGTTCTCCGTCTTTTCCTCCGCGGGGAGGGCGGCGGCAAAGGCCAGCACGTCCCGAAACTCCGGGCTGTCGAAGGAGGCCGTGCCCGCATCCCAATCCAGATAGCCCTCCAAATAGGAATCCATCAGCTCCAGGTACTTCTCCCGCGTCATCCCGCTGGTGAACACCCCCGCGCAGTCCGGCGCAGACGCCGCAAGCGCTTCGGCCTCCGGCACGGTCCAGCCCTGCAGGTCCCCCAGCACGTCCCGGTTCCCCGCCGCGGTCAGGATGGAAAAGCTGCCGCAGACCATGAGGAGCTTCTCCTGCACGGTCCCCGCCCGCAGGAGCTGGGGCAGCAGCTCGATGCCCTCCCCCTCCAGCCAGGGGCCCAGATCCCGGAGCAGGCCCTTTTCGGCATAGCTCTTGAAGGGCACCCCGTCCTGCACGGAGAGGAGGTCCGGCATATTGCCATTAACGATGTCCAGATTCATGGCGGTGATGGCCCGGTCCTGTACGTCCCGGGTGAAGGGCTGGCCGTCGGAATAATCGCGGATGGTGATGTAGTATTCCCCGCTGCGGCGGTTGAAATCCCGCACGGCGTCAGACACTGCCGTTTCCACGGTGAGGCAGGACATGGTGATCTCCTGCCGGACGGGGACCTGGCTCCGGGGCGTGGGCGTCAGGGTCACATACTCCCCGTAGCCATAATCCAGGAGCCGCACGACCCCGTCCTTCATGCCCAGGGGGGAGGTGCTGCCGAAAAAGACGCCCCACTCCGCCCAGCGCATCAGCTCCCGCCGTTCTTCGGTACCGGGGGTGAAGGCAATGAGGCTTTTCCTGTCGTAGGCCATGCACTCGCCCTCCGGCAGGCCGCTGCCCGCCGAGCCCAGGATGGTAACGAAGGTGCCCTTATCCAGGGGGACCGTCAGCTCCGTGAAGGTCCCGTCCTCCTCCAGCCGATACACGGTCTGCGCGCCGTCGGTCAGAGCCGCGGCGGAAACGCCCAGGCTGCCGTCCGGCAGATCAAAGAGTCCGATGATGAAGCCGTACTCCGCCGGAAACGGGACCTTCCGCAGCACTTCACCGGTTTCCAGGGAGATCTCCATCAGGTTTATTTCCTCCCAGTTCCAGATATTCAGTGTGTTCACCCAGGCGCGCCCGTCGTCCATCACGCAGATCCAGTCCGCGGTGACGTCTTCGTCAAAGGCGTGGATCGTGACCGGGTCGGCGGCGTCCTTCCCGCCGCGCATGAGGGCAAAATAGTTTGCTCCCTGATCCTCCACATAGCGGATGAAGTAGACGCCCTCCGCCTTCTCCACGGCACAGCGGGAATAAAGGGGGTCCATGGTGGGAGGATAGACCTCATAGGCGGGCACGTATACAAGCTCCTCTTCCGCGGGCGGCGTCTGCACAGGTGCGTTTGTCGCCGCGGCGGGCGTCGGCGCAGGGGCCGTCGGCCGGGCCTCAGCCGTCGAAGACGGCACGGCGGGCTTCGCGCACCCCGCAAGGAGGAGGAACGCAAGGCTCAGGGCAAGCGCCCCGAGCAGGGCTTTGATCGTCCCGGTTTTCATCGTCAGGCTCCTTTCAGTCATTTGCCTTGCAGGCTGTTATCTATTACCTATTCCTTGACCTGCAGCAATCGCATGGGGCTCTGCCGCAGGATGGACGCCGAGATGGCGGCACTTGCGCCGATGCAGAGAGCGAAATGGGCCAGCACGTACAATAGCGGCACCAGGATCACCCCCAGGAAGCCCGCGCCGTTCACGGCGAACAGGGCAATCATAGCAAGCACCAGTCCCATGAGGCACAGGAGCGCTTGCTCCAAAGTCAGCCGCCGCAGCGTCAGCTTCTTCGACCAGCCCAGGGCCCGCAGGATGGCCGCCTCCTTCTGCTCCTGGAGGATCATCAGCACCGGCAGCAGGGTGCCGAGGATCAGCGCCGCCGCCACGGTAAGGGGATAGAGCGTCTCAATGAGCCGGTACACCCGGTAGATGCGGTCCGCGTCGGAGGTGTCCATGCTGAACACCGGGGGCTTTTTTGCCGTGTACTGTATCTCCGCCGCCATTTGCCGCACCCTGTCCGCGTCATGATAGTCGTTCAGGGTGAAGGTGGCGCTGTCCAGATAGAGGGTCGTGCCATAGAAGAAATAGGTGGAAAACGCTGTGACGGGCGCATAAATGACGTACTGCTCCAGCGTCGTTTCCACCCGCCCGATAACGGTATAGAAAGAACGGTACTTGTCCCGCAGGGCCACTTTTCCCTCATAAGTCGTCGGATAGAAATCGTGCCCTTTTTCCAGCAGGTCGATGCAGGCGATCTCATTGATGCGTACCTCGTCCCCCAGGGCGATGCCCATCTTCTCCATGAACGGGGCGGGCAGGATGCAGACCTTGCCCCGCTCCTTCATGGCGCTCTCCTCGTCCCAGCCATCGAGCCAGGTGACGGGGTCGGAGATCACACTGTCCAGCCGATTTACAAACACCACGTCGGAGGGCATCAGCTCCAGTTCGCCCCGTTCCATGTCTTCGCTGTACCGTTTCAGATAGACGGGGTCGCTGAAAAGGCCGGATTCCATCAGCTTTTCGGCACGGGAAATGGTCAGCCCGCCGTAGAAGCAGGCTTCCACATGGACATTCCTCAGCATCTCCCCATAGCGGGAGCGCAGCACCGTGAGCTGCCCCACGGCTCCCACCAGCAAAGCCGCCAGCAGGAGGGTCAATACGGTTTTCACCCCGGCCCGGCGGGCATGGCGGAGGATATAGCGCCGCAGGAAGCCCCGCGCGGGTTTCCCCGTGACCGTCATGGGGAAGGAGAGCACCGAAGCGGCATAGGCCATGGCCTCCGGTCCGATTTCCGCGGGCAGGCCCTTCTTTTCCCTGCGGCGGCTCCCGTCCTGCAGGAGGGCCAGGGGGCTTCGCTTCCCCACAGATCGGAGATAGAGGGCGGAGAGCAGGGCAATGACCAGCAGCAGTCCCAGGACGCCCAGGAGATAGACACCGATGCGGGCTTCCGGCATGGCTTCCAGCCCGGCTTTGGCGAATTCTTCGGCGCTGTGCCTGACCGCAGCGCCGCTGCGGAGCAAGGCCGCGGCCAGTCCCAGGGCAGAGGCGGCAAGGGACAGGGCCAGGAGGGGCAGCCACAGGGCTTTTGCCGCGGCTCTGCGAGGGCTGCCCAAAGCCCGCAGGATAGCGTATTCCTGCCGCCGACGATAGAGGAACAGGTAGAGGGTCAGCCCCGCAGCCAGCAGGGCGGCGGCGGAGAAGATCAGCAGCTTCATCCTCGCCAGGGCTTTCGTCTCCTCCAGCTTATCGGCGATGAGGGGCCAGCCGCCGTCGTTCCAGGCGTATTTCAATCCCAGTTCTTCCACCAGGGGCAGACCTTCTTCCGTGAACGCGGCGAGATTCGCCGCATCCCGAACGAGAAAGCTTACCTCCGCCGGACGAAATTCATGGTTTTCCAGGTCGCAGCCTGCGGGCAAAAAGGAAGTCGGAACAAAGATCGCATTGTCCGAATAGGCCCAGTAGAGGTCCTGATCCTGCCAAGAACCGTTGGAGCTGTAGATTCTTTGATTCTCGTGCTCCTGCCAGCCTCGTTCGGAGATATCCTTCCAGACCCCCACGATGGTGAAAGTCTGCTCGGTCCACTCGTCGGCATAGCGGCCCCGGTTGACGGCCAGGGCCCCCAGGGGCAGGTACTGCTCCATGAGGTAGTTTCCCAATTGAAGGGTGACCGTATCTCCCAGACTGAGGCCGCTGCGTTCCAAAAAGCTCTCGTGAACCACGCAGACGGCCTGACCCGCGTCCTCCGGGCCCAGGAGGCGGCCCTGGGTGAGCTGCATCTGGCCACGCGCCGCCCGGCGGATGGAGGCCATATCGTCGGTATACACCACATCGAAAGTATGGAGATCGTCGTTCGTTACCTGGATAAGCTCCCGCAGAGGGGCGAAGTCCTCGGTTTCCAGCCAGTTCTCCGGCAGATCGGTCACATCCGTGATATAGGGCCACCAGTTTTTGCGGCTGTCGTCCCCAACATAAAAGGCAAAGTCTTCCTCGCTTGCGCCGATGCCCCGAGGCGCACGGACCACGAAGACATAGCGCCTGTCCTTTTCCAGGGACCTCACCGTTTCCCCGGAGACGTCGAAATCCAGACAGTCGACGACGTATAACCCGGCTCCGCCGAACACTACGAAATTGGCGTCCACGCCGATGTATTCCTCCGGGATGCCGCAGAGGATCAGCTTCGCCCTGCCGTCATACACCTTCAGCTGTTCTTCCAGCTTTGCGTCGTCCCCCGCCAGCAGGGTCACGTCCCGCAGGGTGTAATACCGGACGCCGTCCACATAACAGTAGGTGGTGATCACGTCGTTTTCCTTGTCCTCCCAGCCGCTCACCGTTGCTTCGATCACCAGCCGGTCCATGAAGCCGTACCAGGCGATGGGATTATCGCTGCGGAGATACTCCGCCGAGAGCCCTGCAGTCATATAGCGCTGATCCACGGCGTCGATATAAGGCAGGGCCTCCAGGGCGTCCAGATCCGCCGCAGTCAGCGCCGCATGGTGCAAGCGCTCATTGGTAATGCTTTTCGTGTAGTTTCCGGCGGGATTTGTGGGGTCGGTCAGCAGAAACCAACTCTGGACCCCGTCCTGGGGCCGGGTCACCACGTCCTTTTCCACCGTCAGCACGCCTTCCACCGCTTCCTCCGCCTGCTTGATGGCCTCGGTCTGCATGGCGTAGGACGACAGGTTATCCAGCAGGAGGAAGGCCGCCGCCGCCAGCAGCAGCGCGGTCAAAGCAGTTTTCACCGGGCTACGCAGCAGGGTTTTGAACCAGAGGCCCATGGGCGGCGCTCCCGTGGGACGCTCCCGCTTTATATACTTAACCCGCAGCAATGTGACCACCCCTCCCCGGATCCGGTACGCCAGCAGCCAGCCCGGCTCCACCCGGCAGACCCGGGCTTCCGTCCCTCGCAGGGCCGCGTCCCGGCTGCCGACGGGCAAGGGCGCTCCCCGGCGCAGCAGCTCCAGCAGGGCCCGCAGCTT
>JAFXUU010000085.1 GCA_017524845.1 Oscillospiraceae bacterium | reverse complement strand
TCCGGCGCTCGGGTCACCGGCCTTACGGCGGAGACGGCGGAGGAAAAGCTGCGCATCCGGGCTTCCCGGGGCGTCGTCCTCGCCACCGGCGGCATCACCGACAACAGGGAGCTGCTGGAAAAATACTGCCCCGAAGCCCTGCGGGCGGACAAGAATGAATACTACCCCAAGGGGGGCAACGACGGCAGCGGGCTGATGCTTGCCAAGGCGGCGGGGGCCGCCTGGACCCGCTCCGGCGCGGTGCCCGTGATCCACCCCGTGAACTTCACCCCCCTGGGCCCCGGCATCCAGACCAGCTGGCTCACCGTGAACCGGGAGGGAAAGCGCTTCTGCTGCGAGATGGGCTTCGAGCCCATCGTCACCAACGCGAGGCTGAACGCCCCCGGCAACGTGGCCTGGGCCGTTTTCGACAGCCGCTACGCCAAAAACGTGAAAAAGCAGGAGCCCCATAAGGCCGCCTGGCTGCTGCCCGGCCTGGAGGAGAAGATGGAGGCCGCCGTGGCCGCCGGGGACTATCTGCGGGCCGACACCCTGGAGGAGCTGGCGGAAAAGATGGGCGTGCCCCCCAAGGCCCTGAAGGAGACGGTGAAGCGCTACAACGGCTGGTGCCGCGCCGGGGAGGACAGGGACTTCGGCGTTCCGGAGCGCTTCCTGAGCAGCGTGATCAAGCCCCCCTACTACGCGGGCAAGGTGAGCGCCTGGCTCCTGAACGTGGGCTACGGCGTCCACGTGAACGCCGATTCCCAGGTGCTGACGGAGGCCGACGAGCCCATCGGCGGTCTCTTCGCCGTGGGCAACATGCAGGGGGACTTCTTCGCCAACTCCTACCCCGTCACCTGCCCCGGCTCCAACCACGGCCGGAGCGTGCTCTTCGGCCATCTGGTGGGCGGCGCGCTGGCGAAGGGGAAGACCCTGAGCGGGAAAGAGGCATGACAAGGTAATAAGTAATAGTAAATAAGTAATAGGTAATAGGTAACAGTTAACAGTTGATAAGTAACAGGTAATGAATTGTCACCGGGGACAGTCCCTTATGACACGGCGCTCATGTCACTGGGGACTGTCCCCTTTGTCACACATCCCCTTTGTCACACTTTGACACATGACAGGCCCTCCCGGCGGAAGGCAAATATCCATATGCAGCGGAAACTTTTTATTGTATTCAAAGAAGCCGGGGAATATAATGATTCGGATAAGGTGAAATGATGCGCCTGGGCGGCGCTTTCAGAGGGAGGTTCGGCTATGACCGTATCCGATATCTTTCCGTATCTTCAGCCCGGCAAAAAGGCCCACCTGGTGGGCATCGGCGGGGTGAGCATGTCGCCTCTGGCGGAGGTCTTCCGGCTCCGGGGCGTCTCCGTGCAGGGCAGCGACATTTCCGACAGCGAGACGGTGAAGGGTCTGCGGGCAGAGGGCGTCCCCGTCTTCATCGGCCACAGGCCGGAGAACGTGGCGGGGGCCGACTTCGTGGTGCGCACCGCCGCCGTCCACGACGACAACCCGGAGATCCGGGCCGCTCACGACGCGGGCATCCCCGTCTTCGAGCGGACCCAGGCCTGGGGCGCCATCATGAGGGACTACGCCTGCGGCGTCTGCGTGGCGGGTACCCACGGGAAGACCACCACCACCTCCATGCTGACCCATATCCTGCTGGAGGCCGGAAAGGACCCCACCGTCATGATCGGGGGCACCCTGCCCCTCATCGGCTCCGGCTACCGGGTGGGCAAAGGGGACACGATCCTGCTGGAATCCTGCGAATACTACGACAGCTTCCTCAACCTCTCCCCCACGGTGGCGGTGATCCTCAACGTGGACGACGACCATCTGGATTATTTCGGGAGCCTGGAGAACGTGAAAAAGTCCTTCCGCGCCTTCGCCGCCCTGACCCCGGCGGAGGGCTGGGTGATCTCCTGCGCGGACGACGCGAACACCGAAGACGCCCTGGCCGGGCTGGACCGGCAGCGCATCCGCTACGGGTTTTCCGCAGATGCGGATATGCGCCCCGAAAACCTCTCCGAGGGCCGGGTCAGCGAATTCGACGCGGTGTTCCGGGGAAAGCTCTGGGCCCACGTCGCCCTGCACGTCCCGGGGCGGCACAACGTGCTCAACGCCCTGGCCGCCTGCGCCGCCGCCCGGGCCATGGACCTGGATCCCGAAGCCGCCGTCCGGGGCCTCGACGCCTTCCGCGGCGCGGGGCGGCGGGCGGAATACAAGGGCAGCGTGAAGGGCGCCGATATCTACGACGATTACGCCCACCATCCCAGCGAGTTCCGCGCTCTCATGGACGCCGTCTCCCGAATGGGGTACCGGCGGGTGCTGGTGGCCTTCCAGCCCCACACCTACAGCCGCCTGAAAAACCTGTTCGAGGATTTCGTCCGGGTCCTCTCCCTCCCCGACAGGCTCTACCTGGCGGACGTGTACGCCGCCAGGGAAAAGGACGTGTTCGGCGTCTCCTCCGCGGACCTGGCCGCCCGCATCCCCGGGTCGGTCTACTGCGGGGATTTCGATAGTCTGCGGGACCGGATCCTGGCGGACCTGCGGGAGGGCGACATGCTCATCACCGTCGGCGCCGGGGACATCTGCAAGGTGGGAGAAATGCTCCTGGGTCAGCGCTGAAGAGGGTCCTCGCACCCCGTCATATGCTTTTCGCCGGGCAGTCCGAAGGGCTGCCCGGTTTGCCGTATGCAGCGCCGTTTGTGCTGTATCGGTCATCTCCATGCATATATTTCATGTTAAAATTTGCCATCCAACTTTGTCCATGCTTTTTCCGAATAGCGGAACCCGGGCATTTCGCCGAATTTTCCCCCATTTCCTGAAATATTGCCCAAAAAATATAGACAAAAGCCGGGGAATTGTGATAAGCTGACAAAGAAAATCCAGAAATCAGCCACTTGATTCAAGCATCGTCCGATTTTGACGGACGAGGACTGCGAGGTGAAAGGCAGTGCGGCATTCCTTTTTCGGCGGCATCCACCCGGACGACGGGAAACGCCTGGCCGCCGCTTCTCCCATCACGGCGCTGCCCGCGCCGGACCAGGTCGTGATTCCCATGTCCATGCACATCGGCGCTGCGTGCACGCCCACGGTGCAGAAGGGGGACGACGTTCGGCTGGGGCAGGTGATCGGGCGGAGCGAGGCGGCGGTTTCCGTTCCCATCCACGCCAGCGTTTCCGGCACGGTGACGGCGGTGGAGCCCCGGCTCCATCCCAACGGGCAGACGGTGATGTCCGTCGTCATCGCAAACGATCATCAGGACCGCCTGGACGAGACCGTCCGTTCCCACGCGGCGGAGGTAGAGGCAGACCCGAAGCGTCTGCTCCCCCTCATTAAGGAAACCGGCATCGTGGGCATGGGCGGCGCCACCTTCCCGGCCCACGTGAAGCTGTCCAGCGCCCTGGGCAAGGTGGACACCTTCATCATCAACGCCGCCGAGTGCGAGCCTTACATCACCTCCGACCACCGCACCCTGCTGGAGCATCCGGAGGAGGTGCTGGCGGGCATCCGATATATCCTGAAGCTGCTGGAGCTGCCCAAGGCCGTGCTGGCTGTGGAGGGCAACAAGCAGGACGCCATCGAGGGGCTTCGCGCGAAGCTCGCGGGCAGCTCGGACGTCGAGCTCATGGTGCTGCGGGTGCGCTACCCCCAGGGGGCGGAAAAGCAGCTCATTCAGACGGTGACGGGGCGGCAGGTGCCCCCCGGCGGTCTCCCGGCGGACGTGGGCTGCATCGTGATGAACGCCTTCACCTGCTACACCGTCTGCCGCATGGTGCAGACGGGACTTCCCAGCGTGGAGCGGGTGGTGACCGTATCCGGCCCCGGCATCGAGAGCCCTTCTAACCTTCTGTGCCGGGTGGGCACGCCCGTGCGCGCGCTCATCGAGGCGGCGGGCGGCTTCAAGGGCGAGACCAACAAGGTGCTCATGGGCGGCCCCATGATGGGCTCCGCCATCTTCGACCTGGACGTGCCCGTCATGCGGGGCACCAACGGAGTGCTGGCCTTCCACGCGGAACAGAACAAGGCGAAGGAAAACCCCGCCTGCATCCGCTGCGGCCGCTGCGTGGCCGCCTGCCCCATGCACCTGCAGCCCCTGTACCTCTACGCCTTCGAACGGAAGGGGGACGTGGCGGGGCTCAAAAAGCTCAACGCCACGGACTGCATCGAGTGCGGCTGCTGCGCCTGGAGCTGTCCCGGCCGCCTGCAGCTGGTGCAGGCCATCCGGAACGCGAAGGCCCTGATCAAAAGATCCTCGTAAAGGGAGGGAACGGATTTGGATAAAGAAAAGAAGGAGAGCCTGCTCTCCATCTCCTCCTCGCCCCATATCCGCACCGGCGAGGATACCCGCAGCATCATGCTGGACGTGCTGATCGCCCTCGTTCCCGCCCTGGCGGTGGCCGCCTATATGTTCGGCCTGCGGGCCATCGTGAACACGGTGCTCAGCATCGCCTTCTGCCTCTTCTTCGAATGGGGCTACCGGAAGCTGCTGAAAAAGCCGGACTCCACCGGCGACCTTTCCGCCGCCGTCACCGGGATGCTGCTGGCCTTTACCCTGCCGGTGTCCATCCCCTGGTGGATCCTTTTCATCGGCGACGGCTTCGCCATCGTGCTGGTGAAGCAGCTTTTCGGCGGCATCGGCAAAAACTTCATGAACCCGGCGCTGGCGGCCCGGGCCTTCCTCTTCAGCTGGCCCGTAGCCATGACGAAGTGGGTCGCCCCCCTGAGCTACGGCAGCTTCTTCCGCATCTCCACGGCGGACGCGGTCACCTCCGCGACGCCCCTGGCCTCCATGAGCGGCGGCGCTCTCCCGGAAGGCGTGAGCCTTCTCCAGTGCTTCCTGGGAAACGTGGGCGGCTCCATGGGAGAAGTGAGCGCCTTCGCCCTGCTGCTGGGCGGCGTCTACCTGCTGATCCGGAAGGTCATCACGCCGCGCATCCCCCTGGCCTTCCTGGGCACCGTGGCGGTGCTCGCCTTCCTCTTCCCCCAGGGCAATCCCCGGCTGAGCTGGATGCTCTGGCAGCTCTGCTCCGGCGGCCTGATGCTGGGGGCGATCTTCATGGCCACGGATTACACCACCAGCCCCGTGAACCCCACGGCCCAGATCCTCTTCGGCGTCGGCTGCGGCCTGCTGACGGTGTTCATCCGCTATTTCGGCTCCTACGCCGAGGGCGTGAGCTACGCGATCCTCATCATGAACGCCGCCGTGTGGCTGCTGGACAAGGCCTTCCCCCGCAAGCGCTTCGGCACGGTGAAAACGAAGAAGGAGGCGGCCTGAATGACGGAAGAAAAAAAGAGCCTCAGGCTGGACTGGGCGACCCTGCGGCTGGCGGTGATCCTCTTCGCCTTCGCCGCGGCGGTGGCCGTCGCTCTCGGCCTGGTGAACCGCATCACCCACGAGCGCATCGAGACCTTCGCCGCGGAGAAGACCGCGGAGGCCATGCGCGCCGTGCTCCCGGCGGACAGCTACGCTCCCCTGCCCGACAGCGCCGCGGCAAAGCTCGACCTGGTGAAGGATATCTACAAGGCCGGGGACAAGGGCTGGGTCGTCATGGTGACGCCCTCCGGCTTCGGCGGTGAGATCGAAATGGCCGTGGGCGTGGACAGGAGCGGGGCCGTCACCGGCGTCAGCATCATACAGATGAGCGAGACCTCCGGCCTGGGGGCCAACGCCAGGCGGGAGAGCTTCCGTAGCCAGTTCAGCGGCAAAAGCGGCAGCGTGGCCCTGAAGAAGCAGGGCGGCGAGATCGACGCCCTCACCGGCGCGACCGTCACCTCCACCGCGGTGACGAAGGGCGTCAACGCGGCCCTGGCCGCAGCGGCCGAGCTGATGAGAGAGGGGGCCTGAGCATGAACGTGAAAAAGCAATTCCGGGACGGGCTCATCACCAACAACCCGGTGCTGGTGCAGCTGCTGGGCATGTGCTCCACCATGGCCATCACCACCACCCTGTTCAACGGCATCGGCATGGGCATCAGCGTCATCATCATCCTCACCTGCTCCAACATCGTGATCTCCCTGGTGCGAAAGCTCATTCCCGATCAGATCCGCATCGCCTGCTACATCGTGATCGTGGCCGGCTTCGTCACCATCGTGGACCTGCTGCTGCAGGCCTATCTCCCCAGCCTCAGCGAATCTCTGGGGGTGTTCATCCCCCTGATCGTCGTGAACTGCATCATCCTGGCCCGGGCGGAGGCCTTCGCCTCCAAGAACAGCGTGGCGGCCAGCGCCCTGGACGGCATTTTCCAGGGCCTGGGCTACACCGTGGTGCTGATCGTGATGTGCATAGTCCGGGAGCTGCTGGGCAACGGTACCTTCGGCGGCGGCCTCCTGGGCCCCGACGGGGCCGGGATCCGCATCCTCCCCGAGGGGACCGGCGCGCTGATGCTGATCCTGCCGGTGGGCGGCTTCCTGACCCTGGGCTGCCTCATCGCCCTGATGCAGTACCTCCTGCGCCGCCATGAGGAGAAGAAGGAGGCGGAGAAGAAATGAGCTTTACCGGCCTGGTTTCCATCTCCCTGGGCGCGATCCTCATCCAGAACTTCATCTTCTCCCAATTCCTGGGCATCTGTCCCTTCATGGGCGTCTCCAAGAAGATGGACACCGCCCTGGGCATGGGCATCGCGGTCACCTTCGTCATGGGCATCGCCAGCGTCTTCTGCTGGCTGGTAAACCGTTTCCTGCTGGTGCCCCTGGGCCTGGGCTACATGCAGACGGTGGCCTACATCCTGGTGATCGCCTCCCTGGTGCAGTTCGTGGAGATGTTCCTGAAGAAGAGCATCCCCTCCCTGTACCAGGCCCTGGGCATCTATCTGCCCCTGATCACCACCAACTGCGCCGTGCTGGGCGTGGTGCTGCTGAACACCCAGAACAACTACAATTTCCTGGAGAGCGTGGTCTACGGCGTCACCGGCGGTCTGGGCTTCCTGGTGGCCATCGTTCTCTTCGCCTCCGTGCGGGAGCGGCTGGAGCTCACCGGCGATCCCCCCCGGAGCTTCGAGGGCTTCCCCATCGCGCTGATCTCCGCCGGTCTGCTGGCCCTGGCCTTCATGGGCTTCTCCGGCCTGAAGGTCTTTTGAGGAGGGTGAGGGATGAATAACGTACTGTTTGCCTTCTGTGTGCTGGGCGGGCTGGGCGTCGTGTTCGGCCTGGTGCTGGCCATCGCCTCCCGGGTCTTCCACGTGGAGGAGGACCCCCGGATCGCCCAGGTGGCCGGCTGCCTCAACGGGGCCAACTGCGGCGCCTGCGGCTATGCCGGATGCAGCGCCTATGCCGAGGCCATCGTAAAGGACGAGGCGCCCATCAACCTCTGCGCCCCCGGCGGAGCCGTCGCCGTGGACGGGATCGCCGCCATCATGGGGGAGGAAAAAACGGAGTTCGTGCGGCAGGTGGCCTTCGTGCGCTGCAGCGGCGGCGACAAGGCCTACAACAAATACAACTACGACGGGGTGAAGGACTGCGCCCTGGCCTCCGCCGCCATCGGCGGCGGGCCCCTCAGCTGCGCCTACGGCTGCCTGGGCTACGGCAGCTGCGTGGCCGCCTGCAAGTTCGACGCCATCCATATCGTGGACGGGGTAGCCAAGGTGGACCACGAGAAATGCAAGGGCTGCCTGGCCTGCGTCTCCGTCTGCCCCAAGAAGCTGATCGTCGCCATGCCCTACGACGCCGCGGGCACCATCGCCTGCAACAACACCGACAAGGGCGGCATCACCCGGAAGGTCTGCGAGAGCGGCTGCCTGGGCTGTCACATCTGCGAGAAGAACTGCCCCCACAACGCGGTGCACATCATCAACAACCTCTCCGTGAAGGACTTTTCCAAGTGCCAGAACTGCGGCATCTGCGCGGAAAAGTGTCCCCGGAAGCTCATCTTCTTCCCCGGCAGCCCCGCGCAGCTGGAGAGCGAAGCGGAAAAGACCGGCTGATCCTATGTATCCCGCGGGGGACGGAGCGCAAGCTCCGTCCCCCGTGTCATATGTCATACCGTATTGTCTTTTTCCCGGGGCCGTGGTATAGTTTTTCCGAACACCGGGTTAAAGGAGTTCACCCATGAAGAAAAAGGACCCCCGGGAAGCCCTGCGCTTCCCCCTGTTTATCCTGCTGGCGGCCGCCGTGGGCATGCTTTTCCTGCTCTGGGGGCAGTCCAACGCCGCCGCCACCCTCTATGAGCTGGGCTTTCTCCGCTACCGGGCGGCCGAGCAGCTGGCCGCCGTGCCCGAATGGGCGGTGACGGAGGAGGAGCAGCCCGGGTACGACGCTTCCCTGGCCGAGGGCGCGGCCTGGGCGGAGGCGCAGAGCCCGGTATCCGGCTCCTTCGAAACGGAGACCGCCGCCCGCTGGTTCGGGGAAAGCGCCCGTCTCACGCTGGATTACCGGTTTTACGACCGGGGCGCGGAAAAGACCGCCGTCCTGCTCCACGGCTTCGCCGCTTCGGAGGCAGACGTGCTCCCCTGGGCTTCCCACTGGTGGGAGCGGGGCTGGAACGTGCTCATCCCCGAGCAGCGGGGCTATCGGGACCCCTCGGAAACGAACGTCGTCCCCACCGCCTGGGGCGTTTATGAGGAATTCGACCTGTACGACCTGATCCGGGCCGCCGGTCTCACGGAGGAGACGGTGATTGTCCACGGCAAGGGAACGGGCGCTGCCGCCGCCCTTTTCCTGGCAGCCAACGGCGAGCTGGCGGACGCCGGGCTGGACGGCGTCGCGGCGGAGAGCCCCTACGCTACCCTGGGGGGCCTGGAGCGGCGTCTTCTGAAGGATCTCTTCAAGCTGGGAGACTGGTTCGTGGGGCGCATGCTGCGCAGCCGCATCCGGGATCAGCTGGGCTTTCTCCCGGATTCCGTGGATCTCGCGGCGGCCGCCGCCAACGTGCATATCCCCGTGCTCCTCGTCTGCGGCGAACAGAAGACCCTGCCGGGGGCGGAGGAGAGCCGGGCCCTTTATGAAGCCCGGGCCGGAGAGGGCCGGCTGCTGGTGATCCCCGGCGCCTCCTACCGGGC
The DNA here is from genome assembly GCA_017524845.1 of Oscillospiraceae bacterium. GTDB lineage: Bacteria > Bacillota > Clostridia > Oscillospirales > Oscillospiraceae > UBA1774. The sequence continues at coordinate 3,532 of JAFXUU010000085.1, read as the reverse complement.
GCTGTGGTGCAAGGGGCGCGAGGAATACGGAGCGGCTCTGGAGGCGCTCTTCCCCTGAAAGGAAAAAGCCGCCCGGCCCCGGGCCGGAGCGGAGGAAAGAGAGGATATACTATGGGCTTTCTGAAAAACATGATCAAAAACGGCATCAGCGAAGGCATCGGCAAGGGCATTTCGGACGCCGTCGGCAAGGCGGTGGAGAGCGCGGTGCGCCCCGCGGCGGACAAGCTGGCCGGGCAGGCCGCCCACAACCTGAACAAGGCCGCCGACGACATGGCGGCTGCGGCGGAAAGCGCCGAAGCTCCGGAGAAAGCCGCGGAGGCCGCTTCCGTCCGCGGCGGCGAAGCCGGGCTGGAGGCTGCGCTCAGCGGCTGGGCCGCCTCCGTGCAGAGCGCGGCGGGAAAAATGGCCCAGAACCTCAAGGAATGTCCCGGCTGCGGCGAGGCGGTCACCGCCGACCGGAAATTCTGCCCCCACTGCGGCGCGAAGCTCCCCGAGGAGACCATGGCCGCCGCCTACGTCTGCCCCAGCTGCGGGAAGCAGAACCTGCCGGGAGACGCCTTCTGCGCGGAGTGCGGTACCCGGCTGCCCGGCGCGGACAAGGCGTGACCGCGCAGGCCGGAGGAGAAGGCAGGAAACTACGTCCGGGCGGGAAGCCCGGACGCCGTTGACGACCCCTGAGGAGGCTGTCGGATATGCCTGAAAAACGCTTTGAGCTCAATGAGGACAACCTTCGCTTCGTGGAGGATATGGGGCGGCATATGCCCGGCGGCTTCTTCGTCTACAGGGCGGAGGAGCCGACGGAGCTGCTGTACGCCAACGAGGCCGTGTTCACCATCTTCGGCTGCCGGGACGAGGCGGAATTCCGCGCTCTCACCGGCTATACCTTCCGGGGCATGCTCCATCCGGAGGATTACCCCGCCGTGTCCGCCTCCATCGAGAAGCAGATCAGCGTCAGCACGGCCCGCATGGACTACGTGGAATACCGCATCCTGCGGAAGGACGGGGCCGTGCGCTGGGTGGACGACTACGGCCATTTCACCGAGACGGCGGCCTACGGCGGCGTCTACTACGTGTTCATCTCCGACATCACGGAGAAGCGGGAGCAGATGCAGTCGGACCTGGCCATCCGCCAGGCGGTCATCGAGGTGTTCAGCGAATCCTACCACACGGTCTGGATCATCACGGACGTGGAGAAGGAATATTTCTCCCTGTACCGCGGGGATACGAAGGGCGCCAGCGCCCATGCCGCCCCCATCCGGGACGCCCTGGACCGCATGAAATATTCCGACGCGAAGGACCGGTATATCCGCAGCGCGGTGGCCGAGGAGGACCGGGAGCGGCTGCAGCGGGAGCTGGCTCTCCCCGCCCTCGTCCGCCGCCTGGAGGAAAAACCCCGCTTCTCCGTGAATTATCTCCGCCGGATGGACGACGGCGGCAAGCGATGCTACCGCATCGAGTTTGCCAAGATCTCCATGCCGGGCGGGAAAATGGGCATCGTCTGCGGATTCCGGGACGTGGACGACGAATACCGGGAGGGCCAGCGGCGGCAGCGGGAGCTGGAGGAACGGCTCGCTCTCCAGGAGCGGCTGCTGGAGGAGGAGAAGCAGCGGACCCGGCAGCGCAGTCTGATCACCGCGCTCTCCTCCGATTACTGGAGCGTGTACTACGTCGACCTCGACCGGGACGAGGGCATCTGCTTTCAGGAGTCCGGGGAGGAAGACGATTACCGCGTCGGCCAGCGCTTTCCCTATCTCAGCGCCGTCACCGAATACGCCCGCGCCTTCGTGACGGAATCCTACCGGGAGGAATTCCTGCGCTTCGTGCAGCCGGACGCCATCCGGGACGGGCTGCGGAAGAGCCGGGTCATTTCCCACCGGTACCTGATCCGAAAGGACGGGAAGGAGCTTTTCGTCATGATCCGCTTCGCCGGGGTCCGCCATCCGGAGGACCGGGCGGATCATCTGGTGCACGCCGTGGGGCTGAGCTTTTCCAACGTGGATGCGGAGACCCGCAGCACCCTGGAGCAGAGCCAGGCCCTGCGGGACGCGCTGGCTGTGGCCGAGGAGGCCAACAAGGCAAAAACGGCCTTCCTTTCCAACATGAGCCACGAGATCCGCACCCCCATGAACGCCATCATCGGCCTCAACAGCATCGCCCTGAACGACCCGGAGGTCTCCGGCCGCACCCGGGAATATCTGGAGAAGATCGGCGGCTCCGCCCGGCATCTGCTGAACATCATCAACGACATCCTGGACATGTCCCGCATCGAATCCGGGCGCATGACCCTCCGGCATGAGGAGTTCTCCTTCTCCCGGGCGCTGGAGCAGGTGAACGCCATCATCGGCGGCCAGTGCCGGGACAAGGGCCTGCGCTACGACTGCCTCACGGAGGGGCGCGTGGACGCCTTCTACGTCGGCGACGACATCAAGCTGCGGCAGATCCTCATCAACATCCTGGGCAACGCGGTGAAATTCACCCCCGAGGGCGGCAGCGTCACCTTCCGCATCCGGGAGCAGGCCCGTTACGACGGCATGGCGACCCTGCGCTTTACGATCGCGGACACCGGCATCGGCATGAGCCCGGAATTCCTGCCCCACATCTTCGACGCCTTTGCCCAGGAGGATTCCTCCTCCACCAGCAAATACGGCTCCTCCGGCCTCGGTCTCGCCATCACGAAGAATCTGGTGGATATGATGAACGGCGAGATCCGCGTGGAGAGCCGAAAGGGCGAGGGCACCGTCTTTACGGTGACGCTCACCCTCCAGGAGGCCGAGCACGGCGGCGACGGCTCCGACGCGTCCGAGCTGCAGCCCGGCGAGCTCAGCGTCCTCGTCATCGACGACGATCCGGTGGCCTGCGAGCATTCGCAGCTGGTGCTGGGACAGCTGGGCATCGCCTGCGACGCGGCGGGCTCCGTGCCGGAGGCCATCGGCCTGGTGAAGCTCCGCCACGCCCGGCAGACGCCCTACGACCTGATCCTGGCGGACTGGCGGATGCCGGATACGGACGGGCTGGAGGCCGCCCGGCAGATCCGCAGCATCATCGGGAACGATTCCGCCATCATCATCCTCACCTCCTACAACTGGGACGACATCTTGGACGAGGCAAAGGAGGCCGGGGTGGACGGCTTCGTCCCCAAGCCTCTCTCCGCCGCCGCGGCGATGGATGAATTCCGGGAGGCCTGCCGCCGGAGGCGGGCGGCGGCGCGCCCCGCGAAGGCGGAGCTTCGGGGCCGCAGGATCCTGCTGGCAGAGGACGTGAGCGTCAACGCGGAAATCATGGTCATGGTGCTGGAGATGCGTGAGATGGCGGTCGACGTGGCGGAAAACGGCCGCGTCGCCGCGGACGCCTTCGCCGCCAGTGCCCCGGGCTACTACGACGCCATCCTCATGGACATGCGCATGCCGGTGATGGACGGGCTGGAGGCGACGGTGACGATCCGCGCCATGGACCGGCCGGACGCGAAATCGATCCCCATCATCGCCCTGACGGCCAACGCCTTTGACGAGGACGTGCAGCGCAGCCTGCAGGC
>JAFXUU010000084.1 GCA_017524845.1 Oscillospiraceae bacterium | reverse complement strand
GGGCGGCCCTGCCTCAACCGGCAGATGGGCCTCTGCGAGGGCTGGTGCACCGGCACGCCGGACGCGGAGAGCTACCGGAAGCGGGTGGACGACGCCATTCTGGTCTTCGAGGGAAAATCGGAGAAGCTGGAGGAGCAGGTGCGCGGGGAGATGGAGGACGCGGCGGAGGCGCTGGATTTCGAGAAGGCCGCCCTCCTGCGGGACCGGCTCCGGGCCCTGCATTCTCTGGGGGAAAAGCAGCTGGCCGTGGCCGGCGCCATGGCGGATACGGACGCCGTGGGCTTTTACCGGGGAGCGGCGAAGGCCTGCTTCGTGGTGCTCCACTACATCGGCGGAAAGCTGCTGGATAAGGACATGAGCCTGCTGGAGGTCCCCATGGAGGAGGACGGGGAGGTGCTGAGCGCCCTCCTGCGCCAGTATTATCTGCCCCGGGGCGCATATCCGAAGAATATCCTTCTGCCCCTACTCCCGGAGGACGGGGAGGAGCTGGCGCGCCTGTTTTCAGAGGCGGCGGGGCGTAAGGTGAGCCTTCTGGAGCCGAAGCGGGGGGACATGCGCCTCAGGGCCGAGACCGCCTCCATGAACGCCCGGGAGGAGACCGAGCGGGCCACGGATCGGGAGGAGCGGGTCTCCGGCATCCTGAAGTGGCTGGCGGAGGCGGCGGGTCTGCCGGCCCCGCCCCGGCGCATCGAGGCCTACGACGTGTCGAATCTCTCCGGGGAGGACACGGTGTCCTCCATGACCGTCTTTGTGGATACCCGGCCCCTGAAGCGGGATTACCGGCGCTTCAAAATGAAGAGCGTCGGCGGCGGCGACGATTACGGCAGCATGCGGGAGACCCTGACCCGGCGGCTCACGGAGTACCGGGAGGGGAACGAGCGCTTCGCCGTTCTGCCGGACCTGTTCCTCATCGACGGGGGCAGCGTCCACGCCGCGGCAGCGCTGGAGGTGCTGCGGTCCTTCGGACTGGACGTCCCCGTCCTGGGCATGGTTAAGGACGACCGGCACCGCACCCGGGCCCTGGCCGCGCCGGACGGGCGGGAGCTGGGCCTGGAGGGAAACCAGGCGGCCTTCGCCTTCATAGGGCGCATCCAGGAGGAGACCCACCGCTTCGCCATAGAGTATCAGCGGAGCCTCCGCAGCCGCCGCATCGGCTCGTCTCTGGACCGGATCCCCGGCGTGGGGGAGAAGCGGCGCAGCGCGCTGCTGCAGCATTTCAAAACCGTCAGGGCCATTGCCGCCGCCTCGGAGGAGGAGCTCCGAGCCGTCCTCCCGGCGAACGCGGCGAAGGCCGTTTACGACTGGTTCCGCAGGGAGCCGGAGGAAGGGGAGAGGGAAGCGTGAGAGTCATCACGGGCTCCGCCAGGGGCAGAAGGCTGAAGGAGCCGGAGGGAATGGAGATCCGTCCCACCGCCGACCAGGTGAAGGAGTCGGTGTTCAACATCATTCAGGGGGACGTGGAGGGCCGCGCCTGCCTGGACCTGTTCTCCGGCACGGGGCAGATGGGGATCGAGGCCCTTTCCCGGGGCGCTGCCTCCTGCGTCTTCGTGGATTCCAGCCGGGCGGCGGTGAAGCTGACGAAGCTCAATCTGGAGCGCACCGGACTGACCGGGGAGGTGTACCAGGGGGACGCCCTGCGCTTCCTGGAATCCCGGGAGAAATACGACCTGATCTTCGTGGATCCGCCTTATCAGGCGGGGCTTTACGAGGAGGTGCTCCGGCGGATAAAAGCTTTTGACAAATTGCACACCGGTGGTATAATGATCGTCGAAAGCTCTGCGGATTTCGAGCCGGGAGCGCCTGGGGAGCCCTATGTCAGGCTGCGCAGCTACCGCTATGGGAAGGTTCGGATCACGACATTTACGAAGAGAGAGGGAACGGAACCGTGACCACGGCCATCTATACCGGCAGCTTCGACCCGATCACCCTGGGGCACCTGAATCTCATCAAGCGCGCCTCCCGGGTCTTCGATCGGGTCATCGTCTGCATCATGTACAATAAGGACAAGCAGCATCCTCTGTTCACCCTGGAGGAAAGGCTGCGCCAGGTCGAGCTGGTGACGAAGCGCTTCCCCAACGTGGAGGTGGATTCCTCGGATCTCCTGGTGGCGGAATACGCCCGCCTGAAGGGGGCCGGCGTCGTCGTCCGCGGACTGCGGGCGGTCTCCGATTATGAAAAAGAATGCCAGATGGCCCTCATCAACAAGCGCCTGAACCCCGAGCTGGAGACGTTTTTCCTGCCCGCCAGCGAAAAATACATGTATCTCAGCTCCAGCGCCGTGAAGGAGCTGGCCATGTTCGGGGCGGATCTGAGCGCCTTTGCGCCCCGGGAGATCATCGGGGAGATCGAAGCGAAATACAGCCGGAAAGGACGGAAAGAATAATGGCAAGCGGAATCAGCGAACTCATCGATCAGCTCTACGCCTCCATTTCGGACGCAAAGGGCTTCCCCCTCAGCGTGGACAAATGCATCCTGGACCGGGACAACGCCCTGGATCTGCTGGAGGAGATCCGCGCCCAGCTGCCCGCAGAGGTGGCGGAGGCCAAGCGGATCGTCAGCGCCAAGGCGGAGGTCATCCGCAAGACCCGGGAGGAAGCGGAGCAGATCCGGAAGGACGCCGCAGCGGAGGCCGCCCGGATGGTGGAGAAGGAAAGCATCGTTCTCGCGGCGAAGAAGCGGGCCCAGGAGATCGTGGATGAGGCGGAGCAGAAATCCGCCGACCTGCGCCGGGCCTCCAGCGCCTACGCCGACGAACTCCTGCGCAAAACGGAGGACACCCTCAACCAGTCCCTGGACGGAGTCCGCCGCAGCCGCATGAGCTTCCGCAGCGCCTCCGGCTACTCGGAGGAATAATATCTGAAAGAAAGCAGCCATTGAGTTTATGAAAAAACGATTCTGAGCGTCAGCGTGGTGGTCATCCTCATCGCGCTGCTGATATTCGCCGTTTTCTTCGGCCTGAACCTGGGCCTCGTCAACGTGGAGCCCCTGCAGGACGGGATCACCCTGGGTCTGGACCTGGTGGGCGGCAGCGAGATTACCTACGAGGCCGTCGTCCCCGAGAGCATGACCGCGGAGGAGCTGAAGCAGGCCATGGAGGCGGTGCAGACCATGCTGCGCCAGCGCCTCAACAGCATGGGCTATACCGAGGGCGTCGTGGTCCTTTCCGGAGATCGGGGCGTCAACGTCTCCATCCCCAACGTGTCCAATCCGGAGCAGGCCCTGCAGATGCTGGGCACCACGGCGGTGATCGAATTCCGGGACCACACTGGAAAGGCCATCATCACCGGCGAGGACATCGAATCCGCCACGGCCGCCTATATGCCCGCGGGCACCGGCGGCGTCTATGAGTACATCGTCTCCCTGAAGCTGACGGAGGCGGGCCGGGAGAAATTCCGGGAGGGCACGAGGGCCGTCGCCTCCCTCTCCGATCCCGACCTGCGCTGGATCGCCATCGTGCTGGACGAGGAAGTCATCAGCTCCCCCACGGTCAGCACGGAATATGCCTCCACCGGCATCGACACGGATTCTCCCATCATCCAGCTGGGGGAGAGCGACGTGGATTACGCCACCTACCTCGCCGGGATCATCAATTCCGGCTCTCTGCCCTTCGAGCTGAAGGATACGAAGCTGCAGGCCGTGGGCGCCTCCCTGGGCGAGCGCAGCCTGGAGACGGGCATCCGGGCCGGCATCATCGGCATCATCCTGGTGATGATCTTCATGATCGTCGTCTACCGCATCCCCGGCGTCATCGCGGACCTGGCCCTCATCCTGTATATCGCCCTCTTCCTGGTGGTCATGTCCGCCCTGCGGCTGAACCTCAGCCTGCCCGGCATCGCCGGCATCATCCTCACGGTGGGCATGGCGGTGGACGCGAACATCGTCATCTACGAGCGCATACGGGAGGAACTCATCTCCGGCAAGACCCTGCGCAGCGCCGTGGACGCGGGCTTCAAGCGGGCCATCACTGCCATTCTCGACTCCAACATCACAACCATGATCGCCGGCTTCGTGCTCCTGTGGAAGGGCACCGGCACCATCCTGGGCTTCGCCAAGACCCTGCTCATCGGCGTGGTGCTGAGCATGATCTGCATGCTCATCGTGCCCCGGGCGATCCTCCGCAGCCTTTCCACCCTGCGGAAATACAACCCCTTCCTCTATGGCCTTCCCGCCAAGGGCGCCTCTCCGGAGAGCCGGGACAGGCGTATCGGCTTTGTAAAGAAGGGAAAGCTGGCGGCGGTCATCTCCCTGGTGCTGTGCGTCACGGCCATCGTCTCCCTGGTCCTGCTGCCCTTCGGCGTCAACCTCTTCAATCTGGATATCGACTTCGTGGGCGGCGTGGTGCTGGAATACGATATCGGTCAGACCGTCACCGGCGAGCTTTCCGCCGAGATCGCCGACAGGACCGCGGAGCTCACCGGCATCCGGCCCTCCTCCGTGGTGAAGGCCGGCGACCGGGGCACCATCGTGAACATCCGCATCCAGGAACTCACCACGGAGCAGCGGGACGCGGTGGGCACCTGGCTCGGGGAGCGCTTCGGCCCCGAGAACGTGCGTCTGGAGAGCTCGAACTTCGTCTCCGCCTCCGTGGGCCGGGACATCACCAAAGCGGCCTTCATCACCTCCATCGTGGCGGCGGTCCTGATCCTTGTCTACATCACTGTACGCTTTGAGATCCGCTCCGGCCTGGCCGCCGTGGTCTGCCTGATCCACGACCTGCTGGTGATGCTGAGCTTCTACGTGATCTTCCGGGTGCAGCTCAACATGAACTTCATCGCCGCGGCGCTGACCATCATCGGCTATTCCATCAACGCCACCATCGTGGTCTTCGACCGCATCCGCGAGAACGTGAAGCGTACCGGCGGCCACGAGGACTTCGCCGCCGTGGTGGACCGGAGCATCACCCAGACCCTGCGGCGCAGCATCGGCACCACCATTACCACCATGCTCCCCATCATCTTCCTGCTGCTCCTGGGCGTTTCCTCTCTGCGAAACTTCGCGCTGCCCATCCTGGTGGGCGTGATCTCCGGCTGCTACAGCTCCGTCTGCGTGGCCGGTCCCCTGTGGAATCTCCTGAAGGGAAAGAAAAAAGCCGTGAAGGTAAAGTGATCCCCAAAGCATGGTACGCCCCCCGCACCGACCGGTGCGGGGGGCGAATTTTCGTCCGCTTCAGCCCCTGCGGCCCAGGCGGCGGGCGACGAGCTGCGCCGTCAGTCCGGTGAAGAGGCCGGTGACGATGCCGGAGAGCATAAGAACGGGGAAATACAGGGCGAGCCCCTTCGTCCGGTATACGAGGATCGCAGCCAGCAGCTGTCCGGCGTTGTGGCAGACGGCGGCGAAAACGGAGCAGACCCACATCTGACTTTCCGTGAGGATGCGCCGGAGCAGCAGCATGGCGAGATAGCAGAGAACGCCGCCGGAAAGGGAGAAGATCGCGGCGCTCACGGAACCGGCGAAGACGCTGCCCAGCAGGATGCGCGCCAGCAGAATGGCCAGGGTGTCCGCCGGGCCCAGGGAGAACATGGCCCAGACGGTGACGGCGTTGGCGAGCCCCAGCTTCACCCCGGGAATGGGAACGAGCGGCGGGATCTGGGCCTCCGCGACGAAGAGAATGAGGGCGAGCGCCGTCAGCAGCGCCGCGCGGGTGATCCGCTTCGTCATCTCCGTCCCTCCGTTCCCGAATCCTTCTGAATGTCAGCGAACGACCGCGTCCGCCTCTTCGCCGTCTTTCAGGCGGAGCACCAGCCTGTGGGGCATGCAGACCACCGGCGCGGCCCCGTCCGAGAGCCAGCCCTGATGGACGCAGATCCTGTCCGGGCAGTCCGCCTCGGCGACGCAGATGCGCCCCGGCTGCACCAGGATCGTGTTGCTGCCGCCCTCCGGACATTCCACCGTGAAGCTGTATTCCGCCGCCACAAGGTCCAGGTCGATGGTGCGAAGCACCTTTCCGTCCTGCACGATCTCCACGACGCTGCCGCTGCCCTTCTTTGTCAGGGTATACCAGCTTAAAAGCCCCAGCACCAGCGCAGCGGCCGCGACGATCGCGATCCAGGCGCGGGTCTTAAGCATCGGGGATCACCTCCAGGGTGCAGCGCAGGTCCTTCGCAGGTTCAAAGCGTGTATAGAGGCCCGGCGTCAGGCGGAGGACGCCGTCCTCCGTCACCAGTGCCAGCTCGAAGCCCCGGTCCGCGCGCCAGAAGGCCTCCGCCTTCTCCTGTCCCATGATGAACAGAGCCGTGGAGAGCGCGTCGCAGCGAAGGCCCTCCGGGCCCACCACGGTCACGGAAAGAAGCCCGTTCCGGGCGGGATAACCGGTTTCGGGGTCGATGATGTGCCACCAGACCCGGCCTTCGGCGTCTGTGAAAAACCGCTCATAGCCCCCGGAGGTCACGGCGGCCTCGTCCCGGATGGAGACGACGCCCAGCATCCCGTCCCCATCGGGGTCGCGGATGCCCACCCGCCAGGGACTGCCGTCAGCCTTCCCGCCCAGGGCCTGCACGTTGCCGCCCAGGTCCAGTATCGCGCTCTTCACGCCCTTTTCCCGGAGATATGCGCAAAGCCGGTCGCCGGCATAGCCCTTGGCGACGCTCCCCAGGTCAAGCTCCACGCCGGGGGGGAGGAGGACGCTCCCTTCCCCGGTTATTTCCACTCCGCGGTAATCTACGGCCTGAAGGAGCTGCGTCAGCTCCTCCGACGTAGGCACCCGATAAGCGCCGGCGGTGAAGCCCCAGGCCCGGACCACCGGGTATACGGTGACGTCCAGGGCGCCCTCCGTTTCCCCGCAGAGGGCCAGGGCCCGGCGGAGGAGCTCCGCCGTTTCCGGTGAGAGAATGCCGCGTCCGGCTGCGTTCAGAGCGGCGATCTCGCTGTCGGCGTCGGTGACGGAGAGCTTCGCCTCCAGCTCCTCCGCCAGCGACCGGCAGCCGGCCAGCGTTTCTTCGTCGGCGCCGACGGCGCGGACGGACATATAGGTGTCCATGGCAAAAAAGCCGACGGATCTCTCCGCAGCTTTGCCGCAGGCGCAGAGCAGCAGACAGAGCAGGAGGGCGGGCAGCATGAGCTTCCCGCGCGGCATGGCCCTCACCGTCCTTTCCCATGGAACGTCGGTTTGATTCTATCTGCGCCGCCCGCTTCTGTCAAGCCGCCCGGCGGGGGAAGGGGGCATGTTCTCCGGAAAGGGCGCATATGCTTGAAGCGTAAGAACGGCGGAGGAGGCGAGGACGGCGGAAGCGTTTGCAAGGGCGGCGGATCTGCTGCCGGAGGCGATCCGGGCAGAAGTCCTGGGCCTGCCGGAGAGCCTGGGCCGAAGCGCGGAAACGATCCGGCTCCGGGCGGGCCGGAGGGGTCTGATCTCCGGACCGGACTGGGAGAGGAGGCTGCGGGAGACCGTGATCCCGGCGGACCTGGAGGAGACCCTCTCCCTGGCGACCCGCCGGAGCCTGTACACGGCGGAGGAGAGCCTTCGCAGCGGCTGGATCACCGCGCCGGGCGGCCTGCGGATAGGCGCGGCAGGGAGCCTTCTGACGAAGGCGGGAGAGATCGCCGGTTTTCGCCGGATATCCTCCCTCTGCATACGCATTCCCCGGGCCGTTCCCTGTGTGGGGGACGAGCTGCTGGCCCGGCTCCGGGACCGCTCCGTTCTCATCTATTCCCGTCCCGGCGCGGGAAAGACCACCTTTCTGCGGGACCTGGTCCGCCGCCTCTCCGACGAAGGAACGCCGGTAGGCCTCGCGGACGAGCGGGGGGAGCTGGCCGCCCTTCTGGACGGCGTGCCGCAGCTGGACGTGGGGGAGAACACGGACGTGCTGGAGGGCGGCGGC
>JAFXUU010000083.1 GCA_017524845.1 Oscillospiraceae bacterium | reverse complement strand
TGAAGTACTCGGATGCCGTGAGCATAAAGACCCCGGTGGATTATGGGGGGAAATTCGACGTGGACAACATGGAGATCTGCGACATGGAGGTGTACTGGGCGGTATATACAGCCTTCCGCAATTCCCGGGAGGGTGAGGAAAGACGCCGCCGTGGCCCGACCTGACAGGAACTGCGGCAATAAGATAAGCGCGGCGGCGGGGAGCCGGACGGTTCCCCGCCGCCGCGTTTTGCTTATCGCCGCTTCCTCCTTCCGGGCCGCGCCTTGACAGGCCGCGGCCCGGAAGCTAAAATGAAGTCGGAATACAGCCTTGAAACGGAGGTAACGATATGAAGGATCAGGCCTGGTTCGACGCGCTGGAGGCGCGCATCCCCAAGGGGGAAGTGCGCACCCGCTTCGCCCCCAGCCCCACGGGCTACATGCACATCGGCAATATGCGCACCGCCCTCTATACCTGGCTCATCGCCCGGAAGGCGGGGGGAAAATTCCTCCTGCGCATCGAAGATACGGATCAGGGCCGCCTGGTGGCGGACGCCACGGAGGTCATCTACCGCACCCTGCGGGACGCGGGCCTCACCTGGGACGAGGGGCCGGATATCGGCGGCCCCGTGGGCCCCTACGTGCAGACGGAGCGGCGGGAGCTGTACATGCCCTATGCGGAAAAGCTGGTGGAGACCGGCCATGCCTACCGCTGCTTCTGCGAGAAGACCGAATCCGAGGAGGACAGCGGGGACTTCGGCCGGGGCGAGGACCCCTGCCGGAGCCTCACGAAGGAGGAATCCGACCGACGGGCCGCCGCCGGGGAGCCCTTCGTCGTCCGCCAGAGGATCCCCCGGGAGGGGAGCACCACCTTCCACGACGAGATATTCGGAGACATCACCGCACCCAACGCCGACCTGGACGACCAGGTGCTCATGAAGCGGGACGGGCTGCCCACCTACAATTTCGCCAACGTGATCGACGATCACCTCATGGGCATCACCCACGTGGTCCGGGGCACGGAATACCTCTCCAGCGCCCCCAAGTACGATCTGCTCTACAGGGCCCTGGGCTGGGAGGTGCCGAAATACGTCCACTGCTCCCCCATCATGCGGGACGCCCAGCACAAGCTGAGCAAGCGCCATGGGGACCCTACCTACGAGGATCTGCTTTCCCGGGGCTACCTGAAGGAAGCCGTCCTGAACTACGTGGCCCTCCTGGGCTGGAGCCCGGCGGGGGAGCGGGAGCTCTTCACCCTGGCCGAGCTGGCGGAGGTTTTCGATCTGAAGGGGCTGAGCAAGTCCCCGGCCATCTTCGACCCGGTGAAGCTCACCCATTTCAACAGCGAGTATATCCGGGGGAAGAGCCCGGAGGAGTTCTGCGCCCTGGCCGCGCCCTACATCGAGGAGGCCGCGCCGGGGATGGACACGGCCCTCATCGCCTCCCTCCTGCAGCAGCGCTGCGAGAAGCTCTCGGATATCCCGGGGCAGCTGGGCTTCCTGAAGACCCTGCCGGACTACGATACGGAGCTTTACGTCAACAAGAAGTCCAAGACGGACCGGGCCGTCAGCCTGGAGATGCTGCGCGCCGCCATCCCGGCGGTGGAGGCCGTCGAGCCCTGGGATCAGGCGCGCGTCCACGACGCCCTCATCGGCCTCGCGGAGAAGCTGGAGGTGAAGAACGCGAAGCTGCTGTGGCCCGTGCGCATCGCCCTCAGCGGCCAGGCGGTCACCCCCGGCGGGGCGGTGGAGATCTGCTGCCTCCTGGGGAAGGAAGAGGCCCTGCGGCGGCTCCGGCTGGCCGCGGAGCGGCTGAAAGCCGAGGTCGGCTGATGCGCCGCGCCGCCATCCTTCTCTGCGCCCTCCTGCTCCTGGGCCTCTGGGCCTGCACGGGGCCGGCACCGACGACGCCCACGCCCACGGCCGCGCCGGAGCCCACCCCCACGCCCACGGCCGCGCCCACGCCGGAGCCGACGCCCACGCCGACCCCCGCGCCGACGCCCACGCCCACGGAGGTCCCTGAGAGCCCCGTTCCCACGGCGGACGCGGTGCTGACGGCGGGGGGCGTGGAATATCCCGCCCGGCGCTTTTCCGGGGACCTGACGGGGAGCGGCGGCATGGAGTTCACCTGCACCGTGCCGACGGAGGCCGTCACGGCGGAGTATGCCCACAACGCCTGGATCTTCCGCTGCGTCTCCGATCCGGAGGCCGCCTGGCTGGAGCTGAGCTTTATCGCCGGGACCGACGGGGAGAGCCTCCTGCCCGGCTTCATGGACGGATATCTGGATTTCACGGAGATCGAGTTCTCCGAGGCCTCCGCCCTGGGCCGCACCCGGGGCAGCGTGGGCCTGGTCACCGCCTCCGACGGGGAGTGGCAGGCCGAGGGCCGCCTTCTGGACGCCGGGGACGGCGTGGTGGCCGCGGCGCTCCTCTGCCGCCTGGACCGGCTGGAGGAGGAAGGGGCGCTGCTCTCCGCCCTCCTGAACACCTTCCGCCTGGCGGGCTGACGCCGGACGCTTTCCTACCCCCGCGCCGATGGGCGCGGGGGGTTTTTCTGCCTCAATTCCCTGAAAATGCACATAAAATGACTGCATAATACTTGCATATTTCCGAAGTACCCGGTATAATCGGGACAATCAAAGATCAAGGGGGAACCTGATATGAAAACCGTGAACGTGACGCTGCGGATGGACAAGGAACTCAAGGAGCAGGCGGACGCCCTCTTTGCCGACATGGGCCTGAGCCTCAACACGGCCTGCCGTATGTTCCTCACCAGGGCCGTACGGGAGCAGCGCATCCCCTTCGAGGTGATCCGCAAGCCCGACCGGAGCACCCTGCGCGCCATCGCGGATTCGGAGCGGGGCCAGGGCGTCAGCGCGGAATACGACAGCGTGGACGCGCTGATGAATGCCCTGGAAGGGGATGGGGAAGCGGACGGCAAGTGAGAGGACGCGGCGATGGGACGGGGGTCGATTCCCCTGCCTGAGTCCGCTGCGGGCACGTCCCGGCGGGGGGCTCCCTCCGTCTCCGGCTTCGCCGGCCCCAAATCTCCGCAAAGGAGGAAGAACACATGAACACACTCCGCTATACGGCGCGGTTCCGGCGGGATTACCGCCGGGGGCTGCGGAAGGGCTGCGATCCGGCGAAGCTGCGGGCCCTGCTGGAGCTGCTGCACCGGGGCGCGCCGCTGCCCCGGGACAGCCGGGACGCGGCCCTGCGATGGACGGAAGCCCGGGCCTGCCGGGTGGAGCCGGGCTGGCTGCTGGTGTACCAGGTGAAGGAGGGGACGGTGACCCTGGTGCGGGTGAAGTACGTGCGCCGGGAGCGTCCCACGGGAGCGCCGCCCATGGGCCTCTGGTTCAAAACCCTGCTTCGGAGCCCGGTGAAAACGGCGCTGACGGTCCTCCTGCTGGCGGCGGCGGCCTTTCTGCTGCTGGACAATCTCTCCTCCTACGTGATGCAGACGGAAGCCCTCAAGCAGGCGGAGGAAGCGGTGGAGGGCGTGCTCACCGTGGAACGCAGCCCGGTTGAATGGCCGATCGACGGGACGGACAGCTGGTTCCTGCTGACGGAGCTGGGGGAGAGCTACCGGGGCCGCGTCACCTATGAGAGCACCCACCACGAGGCCCTGACGGAAGCGGACCTGGAAGCCCTGGAGGCCCTGCCCTATATCGACGCCGTGGACCGCCGCTACATGACCGCCGGGGTCTCGGCGGATTACCGCCGGATCGACGGGGCCTGGGCCAACTACGGCTTCGTGGACCGGCTGGTGATCGAGGCCACCGTGGCGGGAAAGGGCATCAACGAAGACTACGCCCGGGGCATGTATCAATCCAATGCGGGCATATATAACCTGATGCTGGAGGACGTGACTCTCCTGGCCGGGAACCGGGCCGCCCTGGACGAGCAGCTCCGCAGCCTGAACGGGAAGGCCCGTCTGATCGTTTGCACCGTAGCGGACGAGGGCGTCGGCTCGGACAAATACTACAAGCTGGGCGGCATCAGCGGCGACAGCGTGGACAGCCTGGGCTTCGACGTGACGAAGTCCCTGGCAGACGCCGTGGAAAAGGGGCGGCGTTACGTTTTCGCGGTCCGCGCCCAGCGTTACGACTCGCCGGAGAGCTATACCTACGGCTTCTACCTGGGGGACGACAGCCTGAAGGGCTGGTGGCCCTACGTCACGGACGTCACCGATCTGCCGGAGAACTATCTGGAGGGGGAGGACTTCGCCCAGCTCCGGGAGCTCATTCAGGTGACGAACGACGATATCCATACCTTCGACGTGGTGTATACCGACGACATGGCCGCCATCCGCCGGGTGACGCGGCAGCAGCTCAACGCGGTGCAGGGACGCCTCCTCACCCCCGCAGACGCGGGCAGCCCGGTCTGCGTGGTGAGCGAGCGCTTCCTCTCGGATAACGGCCTGCGCCTGGGGGACGAAATCACCCTCCGCCTGGGGGATCGGCTCATGGAGCAGTATGAGCCCCTGGGAGCCGTAGCCGTGGCCCGGAGCCGCTATGCCGGGGAATGGACGCAGCAGAGCTTCACCGTCGTGGGCACCTGGAAGGACACCGGGGGCCGCCGCTGGCAGGAGCACGAATACTACAGCTTCTATTCCACCGGCTCCTGGCAGGAGCAGGACCCCTACTGGGCCTATTCGGAAAACGCGATCTTCGTGCCGACGGCGTTTCTGCCGGAGCGCTGCGGCGCGGAAAACCACAGCTTCCGCCCCGCGGAGATCAGCTTCCTGGTGCGGGATACGGCCAATATCGGCGCGTTCACGGCCGAGGGCCTGCCTCTGGTAGAGGCCCTGGGCCTGGGCTATGCCTGGAGCGACGCCAACTGGCCCGTCGTGGCGGAAAAGATGGGCCAGACCCGGGCCCTGACCCTGATGAAGCTCCTCATTTTCACCGCCGCCGCCCTGCTGGCGGCGGGACTGACCCTCTATCTCTTCCTCCACCGGCGGCGCAGGGAATATGCCGTGCTCCGGGCCCTGGGCACGCCGAAACGGGCTGCCGCCCGGGCGCTGCTGCTGCCTCTTGCGGCGCTGGCGGCCCTGTCCGCCGCCCTGGGACTGTCCGCCGCCTGGCTGCGCAGCGGCGCCGCCATGGAGGCGAGCCTGAAGGAATTTGCCGAAGCCGGGCTGGAAGCGGCGCCCGCCGCCCATTTCAGCGTCTACCTGCTGGGTGCCCTGGGCCTGCTGGCGGTGATCTGCCTGCTGGCAGGGGTCTATCTTCGCGGACTGGGACGGCGCAGCCCCCTGGCGCTCCTGCAGGACAGCGAGCGCCGGAAGGAGAGGGGCAGGGCGGAGCTCTCCGGGGAACTCGGCACGGAGGAGCTGGCCGCGGCCGCGGCGGTGCTGGCCCTCCCCGCGACCGTCACGGGAAAGCCGGTCAAGGGCTTCCTGCGGCGCTATATCCTGCGCCATATCCGGCGGGCGGGCTTCCGAACGGCCCTGGCCCTGCTGCTGGCGGCCCTGCTTGTGGGGGCCGTGGGTCAGCTCACGGTGCTGCGCAGCCGCTACGCCGAGCTGGCAGCTACGGTGGAGGTGGACGCCTGCTTCTACGACGGGCTCACCATCAGCCGGCCAGGATGCTGATGAAAACCGGCCTTCTGCGGGACCCGGTCTACCGGAGGCTGTATAAGGACACGGAGGCGGAGCTGGAATTCTCCTCCGCCGCGGTGGTCTTCACCAACCGGCTGGAGGAGGAGGCCGCCGCGCCCGTCACCTGGCTGGAGGGCTGGGACGGCGAGCGCGCCGACAACGCTTCGGCAATGGTCTGCATCCTCCCCGCGCCGGTGATGGAGGAGCTGGGCGTGGAGCTGGGAGACAAGGTGCGCGTGAACGAGGCGGGCTGCATCGGCTATCTCACGACGGGGCATCCGGAGGTCCGGGTCTCCACCTGGGAGGACATGGTGGCCCTGCGGGACCGGTACCGCAATTTCTATACGGTCGTCGGCCGGGTGGAGACGGAGGACCCGGCCCGGGTCGTCTACGCGCCGGCGGAGGCCTTTCCCTTCTACAGCTGCCTGGGCTCCGTGCTCTATCTGGACAGCGCGATCTTCACTCTGAACGACTATCACGACGCGGATGCGATCCGGCAGCTGGCCGCGGAGATCCAGTATACCGTGAAAAGGCCGCCCACCTTCAGCATGGATACCTCCGACGCGGACCGCATCTATCGCATCTACCGGCTGATCGAGACGCTGTACCCCCTCACCGTGGCCGCGGCGCTGATCCTCGGTACGCTGCTGCCCGTGCTGATGATTTTGCAGGAGCAAAAGGAGGCTGCCATCCTCCGGGCCCTGGGCTGGTCGAAAAAGCTCACGATCCGGCGGCTCACGCTGGAGCAGGCGGTTTTGTGCCTGGCGGGACTCGTGCTTGCTATTATTGCCCTGTTCGCGGTGAACGGCCTGGGCTTCCTGGGGGTGATCCTGGTGCCGCTCTTGTACGTGCTGGCCCACTTCGCCCTCTGCGTCGGCGCAAGTGCCGCCATCTCGGCGTCCATCCTGCGGCAGAGCCCCATGCGATTGCTGCAGGTCAAGGAATAAGTAAATATATAACAGATAACGGTTGTTTGTTTCCCGCGTA
>JAFXUU010000082.1 GCA_017524845.1 Oscillospiraceae bacterium | reverse complement strand
GGCCGGCGGGGGGGCGGGCCGCCGGGCCTGCCGCGGCGGCGGGTCGGCGGTCTTTTTGATGGAGAGGTTGATGCGGCCGTTATCGTCGATGCCGACGACCTTGACCTTCACCTCCTGCCCCACGTGGAGATAGTCGCTTACCTCGTTGACGTAAGCGTATGCGATCTCGGAGATATGTACGAGGCCGGAACGGCCCTCGGGAAGGGATACGAACGCACCGAACTTCGTGATCCCGCTGACCTTCCCGTCAACGATGCTGCCAACTGTCAATTCCATAGAAACGCGGGTTCCTCCATTCGATCCTTCCTGAGGCGGCGGGCCGCCGGAAACCGGCGACGGACCGGGCTGCGGATCAGCCGCCGATGTCGTAGTAGACGATCTCTCCGGGCAGGACCAGCCCCAGCTTATCCCTGGCGACCCGCTCGATCATGTCCAGGTCGCCGCTGTGCTCGATCTCGTATTCCAGGGAAGCGTTGCCCACGGTCAGAGCCTGGGCCTCGGCTGCCAAAGCGTCCCGGGCGGCCTCCGCCGCCTCGATGCGGGCGTTCATTTTTGCCAGGGACAGGACCGCGTAGACCATCACGGTCACCAGCACCATGCCCATAACGATAGCGATACCCGATTTTCTCTGCTTCATAACCTGCCTCCGCCGGATCCGATTTATAAGCTGAATCCAAAACCCCAAAATGCATTGTAAACCATCTCTTCAGAGAAATAAAGAGTTTTTTTGCAATTTTGTAAGTTTTTTTCAAGGGGATACGCAGAAGGCGCAGAGGGGTCAGCAAAACGCGCAGACCGGCTCCGGCGAGACCGGCGATACCGGCGGCGGCCGGAGCGCCGACCGGACGGAGCAGGAGAAGATAGCAGAGCCCGCCCAGGAGCATGCCCAGGAGCATGAACAGGCGCAGCTGGCCCCGGCCGGCGATGCTGCCCAGGAGGAAGAGCAGCACCGCGGCCAGCAGACAGTAGGGAGAGTAGAAGACGGGGAGCAGCTTTTCCCGCCCGGCCCGGCGCAGCATGGCTCCCAGAAGATCGTAAAGAAAGCCCAGCGCCAGGCCGCAGCCCAGGCTCAGCAGGGCCTGCAGGGCCTGACTGCCGGGATCGATGCGCATCAGCCCAGCAGTCTGCCCAGGAAGCCCCGGCTCCGCTCGTGCTCTCCGGCGTAGTCCATGCCGTCGATCCGCCCCTCCACCAGAAGCTCACCGCCGTCCAGGCTCAGCTTGCTGATCTTGAGCCCGCTGCCCCGGACGGTGAGGGCACCGCCGGTGGTGGACAGGATCACCGATTCCTCATCGAAGGCCTCCACGTCCTGCACGCCGCTGACGCTCAGGCGCTTCCGTTCGTTCAGGGTCAGGGAGTGGGCCTCCCCGGACTTTCGGTTGTCTTCATACAGCATAGCCATTTCAGGATCACCTCGGCCTATCCTATGCGCGCCTTTTCCCCGGCATGACCCGCTGTCGGCCCCGGAGAGGGAAGGGCTGCGGCGGGTGTTCCGGAGAGGCAAAAAACCCCTGATTTCGGCTTGACAGAAGGCTGTAACCTGTGTAGAATACTTGTTACCTAAATGTAATCCTTTTTGTAATCCTTCTTCTTCAGGAGCGGCCAGAGGATATGCGAAAGCTGTTCGGTGGAAAAGTGAACAGGAAGAACGGGGCTCTCCGCCGTCTCGCCTCCCGGCTGGGAGGGAGCGGGCGGGTGCTGCTGCTGGCGGCGGTCACCCTCGGGGCGCTGCTGGCGGCGGGAAAGCTGAGCTTCGCCCTCGCCGTGAACATGGACGGGGACCTTCTGGGATACGTTTCCAGCAGGGAAGAGCTGGACGGCATCGTGGACCGGGTGGAGCACTCCGTCAGCGACGCGCTGGGCCGCGCCTGGTCGCCGGAGGAGCTCACCACCTACGTGGCGCTCCGGGCCGGATCGGATACGGAGGACGCGGTGGCGGACAGGCTTCTGGCCTCCGTACCGGAGCTGCGGGAGCTGCAGGTCGTCTACGTGGACGGGGAAGCCGTCTGCGCCTTTGAAGAGCGGGAGCAGGCCGCCGAAGCGCTGAAGTCCCTGGCCTCGCGCTACGTTCGTGAGGATACGGAGAAGATCCGCTTCCTGGAGGAGGTGGTGGTCGCCTCCGCCGTGGTGGACGCCCGTCTGCTGGCTGACGCGGAGGAGGCCCTGGCCGCCGCGGTCACCGTGGAGACCCGGGGGAGCGTCACCGTCACCAAGCAGATCCCCTGCGCGGTTGAGGAGATCAGCGACAGCCGCTTGTATGCGGCCGAGGGATACGTTCGGCGCGTCGGCCAGGACGGAGAGGAAAGCGTGAAATACGGCACGGTCTATCAGAACGGCCGGCTGACCCGGTGCGTGGAACGGGATCGGGTGCATCAGGAGCCCGTGGACGAGGTCGTGATCGTCGGCACCCGGGTGCACCGCTCCACCGGCAGCTACATCTGGCCCGTGGAATCGGCCTGGCTTTCCTCCTTCTTCGGCCCCAGGACGGGCTTCGGATCCTCCGATCATCAGGGCGTGGACATCGCCAGCGACGCGGGGACGCCCATCATGGCGTCGGACGGCGGGGTCGTCCTCTTTGCGGAGGACTATTTCGGCTACGGGCTGCTGGTGAAGATCCAGCACGAAAACGGGGACGTCACCTATTACGCCCATTGCTCCGCCATCCTGGTATCGGAGGGCGAAAGCGTGAAGCAGGGCGAGACCATCGCCCTCATGGGCTGCACCGGCGTGGCCTCCGGCAACCACTGCCACTTTGAGTTCCATCCCGGCGGCGGCGAGGCGGCGGACCCCATGGATTATCTCCCCGCCTGCCCCTATCCGATCCTCGAAGAATGAAGATACGCCCTGCCGGTCTGCGGATGCAGACCGGCTGCTTTTTTGGAAGGATGAGCCTGATATGAAGGAAGCCCTGATCCGCCCGGCTTTGCCGGACGACGCGGAAGCCCTGCTGGCCGTATACGCTCCCTACGTGGAGCATACGGCCGTCACCTTCGAATACACGGTGCCGACGCCGGAGGAATTCCGCGCCCGCATCGCCTCCATCCGGGGAAAGTATCCCTATTTCTGCCTGGAGACGGAGACCGGCGTCGCGGGCTACGCCTACGCCGCCGCCTTCCGCAGCCGGGCCGCCTACGGCTGGTCGGCGGAGACCAGCATCTACCTGGCCCCGGAGGTCCGGGGCAGGGGATACGGTCGGCGGCTCTACGATGCCCTGGAGGCGGCCTGCCGCGCCATGGGTCTGCAAAGCCTCTACGCCTGCATCACGGTCCCCCGGGGCGAGGACCCCTACGTTACGGAGGGGAGCGTCCTCTTTCACCGGCGCATGGGCTGGGAGGAGGTCGGGCGGCTGCCCCAATGCGGCTTCAAGTTCGGCCGCTGGTATGACACGGTCTATATGTATAAGAGCGTCGGCGGTCACGGGGCCGCCCCCGGGCCGCTGCTCCCCTGGACGCCGGAAAAATAACGAAGACAATTAACCGCCGCACCGTCTGCCTGTTCTGCAAACGGTGCGGCGGCGCTTTATTCAAATTGAAACTCGAAGTAACGGGCGGCGTTGCGCCAGCAGACATCCCGTATCAGCTCTCCCAGGCCGTCCCAGTCCTCCGGGACGTCCCCCTCGGTCACCCAGCGTCCCAAAAGGGCACAAAGCAGGCGGCGGAAGTATTCGTGGCGGGCGTAGCTGAGGAAGCTGCGGGAGTCCGTCGTCATGCCGATGAAGTCCCCCAGCACGGAGAGGGAGGCGAGGCTGTTGAGCTGCGCCAGGATGCCCTCCTTTGTGTCGTTGAACCACCAGGCGGGGCCCTGCTGGAGCTTTCCCCTGGCCTCCGGCGACTGGAAAGAGCCCAGAATGGCGCCGACGGGGGCGTTGTCCCCCGGGTCGAGGGAATAGAGCACGGTCTTCGGGAGCACGCCGTCCTGCTCCAGCCGTCCCAGGAACGCCCCCAGGGCCGCGCCTGCCCCGCCCTCGCCCCGGATGGCGTCGAAGCCGGTGTCGGGACCCAGGTACTGCAGGGCGAGGGGATTGGGGTCCCGGAGAGCGCCGAAGTGGAGCTGCATGACCCAGCCCCGCTTTGCATATTCCTCCGCCAGGAAATAGAGGACGAAGGCGCGGAAGACCTCCGCCTCCTCCGGGCTCACGGGCATGCCGCTGAGAGCCCGGCGCAGGGTCAGCTCCGGGTCCCCGTCGAAGCTCCGGGGGATGCGGTCCAGCCCGTGGTCGGAATTGCGGCAGCCCATGGCGTGGAAGAGGTCGATCCTGCCGATCAGGGCGTTCAGAAAGCCGTCCAGGTCCAGAATGTCCCCGCCCAGGGCGGCCACGTAGGCAGCGAACCCTTTTTTCTCTATGCCCAGGGCCTTGTCCGGCCGGAAGGCGGGGAGCACCGCGATCTCAAAGTCCTCCTTCAGCTGCCGGTGCCAGCGGAGCTCATCCAGGGGATCGTCCGTGGTATAGATGAGCTTCACCCCCGCAGCGCGCACCAGGCTGCGGGCGGAAACGGCCTTCAGCTTCTCGCTGCAGAGCGCCCAGACGGCGTCGGCGTTCCTTTCGGAGAGAGGCTCCGCAACGCCGAAATACCGCTTCAGCTCCAGGTGGCTCCAATGGTAGAGCGGGTTGCCGACGAGGCGGGGCATCAGCGCGGCCCAGCGCAGGAATTTGTCCCGGGGCTCCGCGTCCCCGGTGATGTAGTCTTCGTCGATCCCGGCGGCGCGCATGGCCCGCCATTTGTAATGGTCGCCGCCCAGCCAGAGCTCTGTGAGATTGCCCCAGCGGCGGTCCTCCGCCAGCTCCCGGGGGGAGAGATGGCAGTGATAATCCAGAATGGGCTGCCCCTCGGCATATTCGTGGTAGAGCCGCCGGGCGGCGGGCGTGGTCAGCAGGAATTCCTCGTCGGGATAGGGCTTCACGGCGCGCCTCCTGAGTTTCAGAATGTGGTCAGGCGCACGGAGGGGCCTTCCTCGGCCTCCCGGCGCAGCAGGGCGGAAAGTCGGCTGCGGGGCAGCTCGTCCACGTTTTCCACCAGCAGGATGTGCATGTCCCGGGCCCGCTGGCGCAGGGCCTCCCGGGCCGAGGCGGAGCCGCTCAGACGGCAGCATACCAGGGCCTTCACGGCATAGCTGCCGCCGAAGCGGGCAGCCACGCTGTCCACCTCGTACAGGGCCTCCTTGGGCACGGAGCCGATCTTGCAGGAGACGTAAACGGGCACCGCCCCGTGCATCAGCAGCCCGTCGATCTCGTTCATGGTGCTTCGCTTGTCCTCGCCGCCGCTCCAGCTGATCTTCGCGCCCATGACGGCGTCGGTGAAAAAGGCGGGTTCGTCCCGGGCGGCCAGAAAGACCCAGAGCTCCAGCAGGTCCCCGGCCCGGGTAAGAGTGCGCTTCACATGCTGGTCGCGGAAGGTGAGGGTGACGATGCTGCCCTTTTCCCCGTAAGCGGAGATGAGGCCCGCTTTCTCCAGCCGTTCGATGTGGCTGCGTTCGCATTTTTCCGGCATGGAGGCGGAAACGGTGAGGCCGCAGCTGCGGCTCCTGGCGGTGAGCTCGGCCAGCAGAGTGCATTGCTTCGTCCAGCTGCCTGGGTCCTGCACGTATACGCTCCAGAGGTCCTCCACGTCCTTCTCCAGGTCCTCCGGCAGCTTTCCGGAGAGAGTATAGCTGCTCTCGGTGAGCTCCCCGCCGCTGAGGCGGATGTATTCTCCGGCGCGGATGCCCCGGAGGGGGCGGATCAGTCCCTCCTTCCGGGCGGGAAGCTCTCCCCGCAGGGTGTGGAGCGACTGACGGCGCACGTCCAGCTCGAAGAGCCGCAGCCGCTTCTGCGCGGCGGCGGAACCCAGGGCGGCCAGCAGCAGATCGCTGCCGCCGGTCATTTCAAAGGCGCAGTCCGGATATTTCTCCAGGATGTCCCGGATGGCGGCGGCCGCCCCGCTGTAGTCCCGGTCGTCCACCCGCAGGAAGGAGAGCCGGAGCTCCGGCCGTCTGGCCCGGAAAAAGGCCCGGGTGGCGGCGATGCGCCCATCGGTCATCAGGCTGCGGGAGCCCAGGTAGATCACCCGCTCCGGCCCCAGACAGAGGGCGGCGAGCACGTTTTCCGCGGGCTCGGCGGAGAAAAGCTCGGCAATGATCAAGGCGGCGCCTCCCTTCACAGAAGCAGATAGCCCGCGGCGATGCCCAGGGCCGCTGAGAGGCAGATGAGAAGGATGGGGTGTACTTTCCTGTAGGCCAGCACCGCCATCACCGCGAAGATGACCGCGGTGACGAGAAAAGCGGGCGTCAGGAAAGCCGCGGCGGCGATCCCGCCGGGGAAGAGAACGGTGCGCCCCATGGTGAGGATGGCGGAGCCGATGAGGCCGATCACGGCGGGCTTCAGCCCGGTCATGATCCCCGCCACGACCCGGCTGGCGCGGAAGCGCCGGAAGCAGCGGGCGACGATGAGGATGATGACGAAGCTGGGGAGGACCACTCCCAGGGTGGCGCAGGCGGACCCGGGGATCCCGGCCAGCTCCGAGCCGATGTAGGTGGCGATGTTCACGGCGAAGGGGCCGGGGGTGGATTCGCTCACGGCCACGAAGTTCAGCAGAGATTCCGTGGATAGCCAGCCGTGGGCCTCCACCGCCGCCTGGATCAGGGGAAGCATGGCGTAGCCCCCGCCGAAGGTGAAGAGGCCGATCTTGAAGAATGTCCAGAAAAGGTCGAGGAAGATCATTTTTCAGCCCTCCCCGCCCGGATGAGAGAGGTGACGAGCCCCGCAGCGGCGCAGCAGAGGATCACGATCAGCACGTTCACTCGCAGGATGGCCGCCAGCACGAAGGCTCCGGCAGCGATGACGTAGGAAACGAGCCCCTTGGGGCACTTTTTGTACATGCTCCAGAATGCCTTGAGGATCAGAGCCAGCACCCCGGCCCGGATGCCGAAGAAGGCGTACTGCACCGGCTTCAAATGCTGGAAGGCGTCCAAGAGCCGGGAGACGATGAGGATGCAGACGAAGGAGGGGAGGACGACCCCCAGGGTGGCACAGACGGCCCCGGCGAGGCCCCCCACCCGGACGCCGATAAAGGTGGCGGAATTGATGGCGATGGGGCCGGGGGTGCTCTCCGCGATGGCGATGATCTCCAGCACGTCCTCGTCCGTAATCCATTTCCGGTTTTCCACCGTCTCCTTCTGGATCAGGGGGATCATTGCGTAGCCCCCGCCGAAGGTGAAGGCGCCGATCTTCAGAAAGGTGAGAAAGAGGGAGAGAAGGACGCCGCCCTTCCCGGTCTTCGATGCCATGCCGCCTTCGCCTCCATTCGCGTTTTCCTGCCCATTTTACTAGGTGCGGAAGGAAAAAACAAGCCGGAGAGCGGAAAAACCCCTTCCCCCGTCTGTCGGTGCAAGACGGGGGAAGGGGACCTCGGTATTCAGTTCCGATCCCGGCGCGCCGGGAGACAGAGTCTGCCGCCTCTGTGCCGTTTCCCTTACCGCTCCGGCAGGAACTCCAGGGGATTGACCCGGGTCTCGTCCAGGGTCATGGCGAAATGCAGGTGGTTCACGTCTCCGTTCTCCGCGTCGGCGGTGCTGCCCACCGCGCCGATCACCTGACCCAGGCGCACCACGTCCCCGGTCTGGACGGCGGGCTGCCCCGCCAGGTTGCAGTAGACGCTGCGGAGCCCGGCCCCGTGGTAGATGATCATGGTCACGCCGTACATCGGATCGGTGAAGATGCGCTCCACCGTGCCGTCCCCGGCGGCCAGGACCTTTTCCCCCAGGTCCGCCTCGATGTCGATGGCCCCGTGGGTGCGCCAGTCCTCCATGGTGCGGTCGTACAGCAGGGCGTCCACGCTGTAGGTCATGGAGATATCTCCCTTCACCGGCCAGCCGAAGGCCGTGGCCAGCACCTCGGCGGCGGGCTCCCCGGCGGCGGCCTCCACGGGCGCTGCGGTCTCCGGTTCCGGTACCGGCGCGGACGCCTCCGGCAGGATCTGCTTCGGCGGCTGCGCCTCCGGCATCCAGGTGTAGGCGACGGCCCTGTCTGTGGGCTCCGGCGCGGCGGCGGTCACGCTTTTCTGCAGGTCGGGCGTGGGCCGGGGCTTCGTGCTGTCCATAGCCGCGGAGAAAAGCCAGGCCGTCACGGCGATCACCGCCGTGCTCAGCAACAGAATGAAATAAAAGCTGCGCTCCCCGATGAAGCGCCACAGGCGGCGAAGGATGCCGCCATCCGGTTTCTCATTCAAAACGATTCACCCCCATAATGTAAGAGGCTCCGGGGAGAAGTTCTCCTCGGAGCACTCTCTATGGGGATTATTCCCCCCGGCGGGGGAATTATACGGCGTTTACAGGTTGAAGAAGGCCCTGCGGCCCAGGTACTGCGCCGCGTCACCCAGTTCCTCCTCGATGCGCAGGAGCTGGTTGTACTTCGCCACCCGGTCCGTGCGGCTGGGCGCGCCGGTCTTGATCTGCCCGGCGTTGAGACCCACCACCAGGTCGGCGATGGTGGTGTCCTCCGTTTCGCCGGAACGGTGGCTCACCACGGCGGTGTATCCGGCGCGGTTGGCCAGCTGGATGGCGTCCAGGGTCTCCGTGAGGGTGCCGATCTGGTTGAGCTTGATGAGCACGCTGTTGCACACCCCCAGCTCGATGCCCCGGCGGATGCGGCTCACGTTGGTGACGAAGAGATCGTCGCCCACCAGCTGTACCCGGTCGCCCAGGGCCTCCGTGAGGAGCTTCCAGCCCTCCCAGTCGTCCTCGGCCATGCCGTCCTCGATGGAGATGATGGGGTATTTCTTCACGAAGTCCACGTACATGTCCACCATCTGCTGCGGCGTCATGGTGATGCCCCGCTTGGGCAGGTGATAGCAGCCGTCCTCCTTGCTGAACCAGTCGGACACGGCCCCGTCGATGGCCAGCATGAAATCCTCTCCGGGCCTGTAGCCGGCCTTCTCGACGGCGGCCACCAGGGCCTTCAGGGCGTCCTCGTCGCTGTCCAGGTTGGGAGCGTATCCGCCCTCGTCCCCCACGCCGGAGGCGGGGACGACCTTCTTCAGGGTGTGGAAGACCTCGGCGCACATGCGCAGGGCTTCTCTCCAGCTTTTTGCGCCGACGGGCATAATCATGAATTCCTGGATATCCACGTTGCTTCCGGTAGCGTGTGTGCCGCCGTTGAGCACGTTCATCATGGGCACGGGCAGGGTCCGCGCGTTCACTCCGCCTATATAGTTGTAAAGAGGCAGCTCCAGAGACGCG
>JAFXUU010000081.1 GCA_017524845.1 Oscillospiraceae bacterium | reverse complement strand
CGGCGCCCATGCCGGCCACGTCGCCCACGTTATCGCCCACATTGTCGGCAATGGCGGCGGGGTTCCGGGGATCATCCTCGGGGATGCCCGCTTCCACCTTGCCCACGAGGTCGGCGCCCACGTCGGCGGCCTTGGTGAAGATGCCGCCGCCCACACGGGCGAACAGCGCCATGGAGGAAGCGCCCATGCCGAAGGTGATCATGGTGGAGGTGGTGACCTCCAGCGTCTCCTTGAACACCTTGGTCAGCAAAGCATACCAGATGGAGATATCCAGCAGGCCGAGACCGACGACGGTGAAGCCCATGACGGTGCCGGCGGAGAAGGCCACGCGCAGGCCCTTGTTCAGGCTCTTCTGGGCGGCGGCGGCGGTCCGGGCATTGGAGTTGGTGGCGATCTTCATGCCGATGAAACCGCTCAGACCGGAGAACAGGCCGCCGGTGAGGAAGGCGAAGGGAACGTACCAGGTCAGCAGCTTCAGGGCGGCCATGACGGCGATGATCACGACCATGCATACGAAGAAGATGCCCACGGTTTTGTACTGGCGGCTGAGAAAAGCGCCGGCGCCCTTGCGCACGTTCTGGGAGATGCGCTTCATGAGGTCGGTGCCTTCTTCCTCGGCGAGAACCTTTTTGGCCTGGATGCCCACGAACGCCAGCGCGATAATGGCGGCGAGGAGACTCACGAGCCAGAGGTTTTCCAGAAGAAATTCCATACTCTCTTTCACTCCTGTTCGTTTTTTTGGTTAGCAGCATCGTGCATTATAGCATATCGTACTGCCGTCCACAAGAAAAAAGATTCACAAAATACGGGAAAAAGGCGAAAAATAGTTATTGATTTTTCCAGCGAAAAACCGTATGATAGGCGCATCTTCAGATTCTATAAATTGGGAGGATAGCGCTGGACACATGAAGGAACGGATTTTTATCGACCAGACGGAGATCGTTGCCGGCGTCACTCTGGGCACACAGGCCACCCGCATGAGCTGGAAGGCCGACGAGCTGCAGGAGATCACCATCATGAAGATGGAGGTCAAGAAGCTGTTCAAGAAGGAAATGCAGGAAATGATCACCATCCGGAAAAAGTCGGAGCCCATGGGAACGCCCATCATCAAGACGAAGGCGGACGACAAATACTGGGAGAGCTACAAGTCCCAGCTGGAGAAGTTCTGCAAGAAAAACCGGGTGAATTTCGTGGACATGACCAAGATGCCCATGCCCGGCGCCCCCCAGGGCTGATCCGTGACCGAAGATCGGAAATAACGGACGCGCGGCAGCTTTGCCGCGCGTCCCGGACTGAAAAACTCAAAAACAACGTTTCGACAAGCATGAGGGGATTGTGAAGGGGGGACGGGAATCCCCCCTTTACGTCATAATCCATGCAAAATCAGAAAACATTTTCTGATTTTGCCGCTCAGCGTGCCGAAGCTTTTTCGACACGCTGGGTCGCGCGTCCGCTTTTGCCGTCCGCTTATCCCTCCGCGTACTTTTCGGCGATGCGCACCAGAAGCTCCGCGATCTTCCGCATCTGGGGCACGGAGGCGAATTCGAAGCGCCCGTGGCAGTTGCCGCCCCCGGTGCAGAGGTTGGGGCAGGGGAGCCCCATGTGGGAGAGCATGGCCCCGTCGGTGCCGCCCCGGATGGGGGAGACGCGGGGGGTGATTCCCATCTCCAGCATGGCCTCCTTCGCCTTGTCCACGATCTCCATGTGGGGAAGGATGTATTCCTTCATGTTGTAATAGGAATCCCGCAGCTCCGCCTCGCAGGTGCCCGGCCCGTATTTCCCGTTGAGGAAATCCGCCGAGGCCCGGAAGCGGGCTTTCTTTTGCTCGAATTTCTCCCTGTCGTGGTCCCGGATGATATAGACGGCCACGGCCTTCTCCACGTCGCCGTTCAGGTCGCAGAGGTGGTAGAAGCCCTCGTAGCCCTCCGTGTACATGGGGTTCTCGAAGACCGGCAGCAGGGACTGGAACTCCATGGCCACCAGCAGGGCGTTCAGCATGGTGTTTTTCGCGCTGCCGGGGTGGATGCTGCGGCCGTGCACGGTCAGTACGGCGGAGGCTGCGTTGAAGTTTTCATACTCCATGCCGCCCAGGGGCCCGCCGTCCACCGTATAGCCGAAATCGGCGCCGAAGCGCCTCAGGTCGATCCCGGAGGTCCCGGCGCCCACCTCCTCGTCCGGGGTGAAGCAGATGCAGATCCGCCCGTGCCGGATTTCCGGATGGGCCAGCAGGTATTCCGCCATGGCCATGATCTCCGCCACGCCCGCCTTGTCGTCGGCCCCCAGGAGGGTGCTGCCGTCCGTCACCACCAGCTCCTCGCCGATAAAGGCCTTCATGAAGGGGAAATCCCGCAGGCTCAGGACGTATTTCCCGTTGCCCCCCAGGTCCACGTCCTCCCCGGTGAAGGTGACGACCCTGGGCTTCACGTTCTCCCCGCTGACGGCGGGGGAGGTGTCCATGTGGGCCATGAAGCCCACCGTCGGCGCGGTCTTCCCCTCCGGCAGATTGGCGGGGAGTTCCGCGTAAACGTAGCAGAGCTTCTCGTCCAGGCTCACCCCGGAGGCCCCCATGTCCCGGAGCTCCCGGGCCAGGAGCCGGGCCAGGTCGAATTGCTTTGCCGTGCTGGGATGCTGTCCGTTCTCGGCGGACTGGGTGTCGATCTTCACATACCGCAGAAAGCGGTCCAATACGTCTTCCATTGTCGTCCTCCTGACCGTCTCACTCAGAGTTGTGATACCATTATTTCCGCCTTTCCCGCCTTTGTCAAGGGGCGGTTGACTTCGACGGGAGAAAGCTCTATGATACTTGTAATCTGAGTGATCGGGAGGCAGGCATGGAACGGACAACGGAAGAACTGACCGGGCTTCTCCGGAGCCTGGTCGCAAAAATGAAAGCCTATCAGCACGCCCAGACGGTCATGTATTTCGACGCCGCCACCGTCGCCCCGCCGGGGAGCGCGGAGGACCGGGGAAAGACGCTGGCGGTCTTCTCCGAGGTGACCTACGGGCTGCAGACCGGGGAAGAGACCGGAAAGCTCCTTTCCGCCCTGAGGGAGCGGACGGAGGAGCTGGACCCCGTCACCCGCCGGGAGGTATCCGAGCTTTGGCGGGACTACGAACGCACGAAGAAGATCCCCATGGAGGAGTACGTCGCCTATCAGGTCCTGCTCAACGAGGCGGACGCCGTGTGGCACAAAGCCAAGACGGAGAGCGACTGGCCCGCCTTCGAGCCCTATATGGAGAAGATCGTGGCCTTCAACCGGAAGCTGGCGGGCTGGCTGGCCCCGGAGAAGAAGCCCTACGACGCCCTGCTGGACGAGTATGAACGGGGCCTCACCATGGAAAAGTGCGACGCCTTCTTCGCCGTGCTGCGGGAGCGCCTGGTGCCCCTCATCCGGCAGATCGCGGAAAAGGGGAAGCAGCCGGAGGACATCTTCGCCGGGAAGGACTTTCCCGTGGAGCAGCAGCGGAAGCTGTCCGACTGGCTCATGGCGGCCATCGGCATCGACAGGGAATACTGCGCCATCGGGGAGACGGAGCACCCCTTTACCGACGGCAGCTCCAAGCACGACGTGCGCATCACCACTCATTATTATGTAAACGACCCGCTCTCCAGCCTCTTCAGCGTGGTGCACGAGGGAGGGCACGCCCTGTACGAGCTGCACGTGGCCGACGGGCTGCAGGATACCGTGCTGGCCGGGGGCGTTTCCATGGGCATCCACGAGAGCCAGAGCCGCTTTTTTGAGAATATCATCGGCCGCAGCCGGGGCTTTATCCGCAACCTGCTGCCGGAGCTGCGGGAGCTTTTCCCGGCGCAGATGGCGGGCGTCACGGAGGAAGACCTCTACCGGGCGGCCAACGTGGCCCGACCCAGCCTCATCCGCACGGAGGCCGACGAGCTCACCTACAGCCTCCACGTCATGCTCCGCTACGAGCTGGAAAAGCAGCTGATGGACGGGAGCCTGGCGGTGGCCGACCTTCCCGCGGCCTGGAACGCCAAGGTGAAGGAATACCTGGGCCTGGACGTGCCGGACGACCGGAGCGGCGTCCTCCAGGACAGCCACTGGTCCGGCGGCGCCATCGGCTATTTTCCCTCCTACGCCCTGGGCTCCGCCTACGGGGCGCAGCTGCTGGCGAAGATGAAGGAGAGCATGGACGTGGACGCGGTCGTCGCCTCCGGGGACCTGACGCCCGTGCTGGACTGGCTCACGGAGCGGATCTGGAGCAAGGGCAGCCTTTACGATCCCCAGGTGATCTTCGAGCAGGCGGCGGAGGCTCCCTTCGATCCGACGTACTATACGGATTACCTCATCGGGAAGTATTCCGCCCTCTATTCCCTGTGACGCGGCTTTCGGGAGGTCGAATCGTGAAAAAGCTGTGCTTCTTCCTTCTGGCGCTCCTGCTCCTGGCGGGCTGCGCCGGAAAACCCGCCGCGCCGTCCGCCCCGGAGACCCCCGGGGCCCCCGCGACGGCCGCGCCGAAACCTGCGGAGCCGGCGGAGACGCCCGCCGCCGAAGGACTGGGCGGGGCCTTCATGGCCGCCTCTCTCTCCAACCTGGGGGCGGAGGAGGTCTCTCTGGGCGAACTCATCGGCGGCAACAGGCTGACGCTGATCAACATCTGGGCGACCTTCTGCGGCCCTTGCATCCGGGAGATGCCCGACCTGGGCGACCTGGCCCGGGAGTATGCGGACCGGGGTTTCGGCATCGTGGGGCTGACCTGCGACGTGCTGGACGGCAAGGGCCGGGTACAGCAGAGCGTCGTGGTGGACGCCCTGTCGATCCTTGCCGATACCGGGGCGGACTACCCGGTGCTGATCATGAGCCCGGAGCTGATCGAGGAGAGCGGCGTCCAGTATATCCCCACGTCCTATTTCGTGGACGAAAACGGAAACATTCTGGAAGGTCCGCTGGTGGGCAGCATGAGCCGGGACGACTGGACGGCCCTGATCGAAACGTACCTGGCGGCAGGGGAATGAAGACAAGGAGCGAAGGGTGAAAAGACGGATTCCGACGAGCGTGACGCTGCTTCTCCTGGGGCTGGCCGCCCTGTGCTGCCTGTTCGGCACGCTGCGGGGAGAAGGGGAGACCGTGCGCGCAAAGGCCGCCGCGGTCTGCCTGGAGTGCATCGGGATCGGCTGAGATGAAGCGAAAGAGCCATGCCGCCCTGCGGAAGGCGGTGCAGGCTATTTGGGGCCTCCTCACCAACGCCCATCTCAGCGGCTTCGTGAAGGGCACGATCTATCAGGGACCTCTGAAGCGCTTCTGCGTCCCGGGGATGAACTGCTATTCCTGCCCCGGGGCCCTGGGCGCCTGCCCCATCGGGGCCATGCAGGCCCTGTTCAACGGGCGCAGGCGGCGCTTCGCCTTCTCCGTGGTCGGCTATCTGGCCGCCGTCGGGCTGTTGGCGGGACGCTTCGTCTGCGGCTGGCTCTGCCTCTTCGGGCTGCTGCAGGAGCTGCTGTATAAGATACCGACGCCCAAGCTGAAGGTGCCGGAAAAGGCCGACCGGGTCCTGCGCCTGCTGAAATACGGGGTGCTGCTGATCCTGGTCTTCGCCCTGCCCTTTTTCTGGCGCGGCGAGGGCGGCGCAGGGGAGCCGTTCTTCTGCAAATACCTATGTCCGGTGGGGACCCTGGAGGCCGGAGCGCCCCTGGTGCTGCTGCGCGGGGAGCTGCGGGCGGCCGTGGGCCTGCTCTTTCGCTGGAAGCTCCTTTGGCTGGCGCTGATCCTTTTTTCCTCCGTGTTCGTCTACCGGCCCTTCTGCAAATATCTCTGCCCTCTGGGGGCGTTCTACAGCCTCTTTCAGAAAATAAGCCTCCTGCGCCTGTCTCTGGACGGGGAAAAATGCGTAAGCTGCGGGAAATGCGAGCGGACCTGCCCCATGGACGTGCGCGTCACGGCCGACCCCAACAGCGCCGAGTGCATCCGCTGCGGGGCCTGCGTCCGCAGCTGCCCTTCCGGCGCACTGCATTTCACCGGGGGCAGATGGAAGCTCGACGGGGGAGCGTCCCCCTCCCGGAAGAAGCCGGAATGACGTGATAATGAACCGCCCGCCGCGGACCCTGCGATCCGCGGCGGGCGATTGTTCTTCATCCGAAGATCTCCCGAAGGATCCGGTCCCCCTCTTTCGTCACGCCGGAAAAGTCGATGCAGGGCCCGGCCGCCTCCTCCAGGGCGTCGTGGGCCTCCTTTGCCGAAGCCAGCTCTTCCAGGGCTTCGGAAAGGAGGGCGTCCCGCAGACGGAGAATCTCCTTCCTCCGCGCCCGTTCCTCCTCCGGCGGTTCCGGCCCCAGCCGGTCCAGGCGGATGCGCCGGTCCCCCTCCCCGGAGGTGAGGCCGAGCCCCGCCTCCGGCAGCAGCAGGTGAGCGATGCGCTCCGGCTCCAGCGGGTCCGGGCAGAGGACGGGGGAAAGCCCGCGCCGCAGGGCTTCCTCCAGCACCGTCCGCAGAAAGAGGTCTGCCCGCGCCCCGTCCCCCCGGAGGGAGATCAGCCGGGGCGCCAGGGCCCGCCGGGTTTCCGCCAGGCTGAGGACGCCCCGGCAGGTGACGGCGTCGGTGAAAAAGCGAAGGACCCTGCCGGAGCCATCCCCTTTCGGGAGGTTCCTCCGGGCGAAGGCGAGGGCCCGGCCGGTCACAGCCTCCCGGCTTTCTTCCGGGAAGGGGAGAGCGGCCCCGGCGCTCCCGGCAGCGGCGAGCAGGCGGTAGGCCCTGCGGTAATGCTCCCGGCAGGCTGCCTCCCAATGCCCGAGCCCCTCCGCCGGGCGGATGTAGAAGCGGCTGAGATCCAGGTAAAAGCCTCTTTCTCCCGTCAGCTCCGGCTCCAGCACGTGGGGGGAAGTGCCGTCGAACAGGGCGAGGCCCCGTTCCGGCAGGCAGACCCCGTCCAAAGAGGCAGGATCTCCCGAGCAGAGGACGCGGATCACCGCCTCGCCCTCTTCCGCCGCCCGGTCGGCGACGCGCTTCATCAGGCCGGATTTCCCGCAGCCCGCGCTGCCCTTGAGGATCCACAGGCGGCCGGGCGCCAGCCCTTCGATATATTCCTCATACAGGGAGCGGAAGCCCTCCGCGGAGTTGGCTCCCAGAAATACGGAGATATCCTTCATATCGCACCTCAACGATCATAT
This sequence comes from Oscillospiraceae bacterium, assembly GCA_017524845.1. Taxonomy (GTDB): domain Bacteria; phylum Bacillota; class Clostridia; order Oscillospirales; family Oscillospiraceae; genus UBA1774. The sequence goes on along the minus strand of JAFXUU010000081.1, from coordinate 14,114 downwards.
TCTTACCCACAATATGCGCTTCGTCTCCTTCGGGTGTACGCCCGCCCCTCCCGGGGCTGCCGCGCCGTTTCGGGAACGGGCAAAACAGGCGATTCAGGCTTGTATAATGCTGCGGATTACTATATAATAACTTGTCATATTACAGATTTGCAGAAGTGCGGCGCATCCCGGGAAAGGGGCCTCGCCTCTGCGCAAAGAGGAGTTGAACAGCCCTTGAAGGGGATCGTACTCGCGGGAGGCAGCGGCACCCGCCTCTACCCGCTCACCAGGGTGACCAGCAAGCAGCTGCTGCCGGTCTATGACAAGCCGATGGTGTTCTATCCCATCTCCACCCTGATGCTGGCCGACATCCGGGATATCCTCATCATCTCCACGCCCACGGACCTGCCCAATTTCCAGCGTCTGCTGGGGGACGGGAGCCGCTACGGTCTCCGCCTGTCCTACAAGGTGCAGCCCTCCCCGGACGGGCTGGCCCAGGCCTTCACCCTGGGGGAGGCGTTCATCGGGGACGACCCGGCCGCCATGGTCCTGGGGGACAACATCTTCTACGGCAACGGCCTCAGCCGCCTGCTGCTGGAAGCAAAAGAAAACGCCGAAAACGGCCGGGCGACCATCTTCGGCTATTACGTGACGGATCCGGAGCGCTTCGGCATCGTGGAATTCGACGAGAGCGGCCGGGTGATCTCCGTGGAGGAGAAGCCGAAGCAGCCCAAGAGCAACTACTGCATCACCGGCCTCTATTTCTATCCCAAGGGCGTGAGCGCCCTTGCCGGGCAGGTGCGGCCTTCGGCCCGGGGCGAGCTGGAGATCACGACCCTGAACGATATGTACCTGCAGCGGGGCCTGCTGGACGTGCGCCTCCTGGGCCGGGGCTACGCCTGGCTGGACACGGGCACCATGGATTCCCTGCTGGAGGCCTCCGAATTCGTGCGCACCATCGAAACCCGGCAGAGCTCCCAGATCGCCGCCCTGGAGGAGATCGCCTTCGTCCGGGGCTGGATCGACGAAAGGACCCTGCGGGAGGCCGCCGAGAGCTACGGAAAGTCCCCCTACGGCCGGCATCTGCGGAACGTGGCGGACGGAAAGCTGAGGTATTGAATATGACCAGCGGCAATTTCACCTTTACGGAGACGGAGCTTTCCGGGGTTTATATCATCGACGTGCGCGCCTTCGGCGACGAGCGGGGCTATTTCATGGAGACCTACAAGGCCTCCGATTTCGAGGCGGCGGGCCTGCGCTATGCCTTCGTGCAGGATAACCAGTCCTCCTCCCGCAGGGGCGTGCTCCGGGGCCTCCATTTTCAGAAGGCCCATCCCCAGGCAAAGCTGGTGCGGGTGCTGCGGGGCGAGGTGTTCGACGTGGCTGTGGACCTGCGCCGGGGCAGCGGGACCTACGGGAAATGGACGGGGGTCCTGCTCAGCGGGGAAAACCGGCGGCAGCTGATGATCCCCCGGGGCTTCGCCCACGGCTTCCTGGTGCTCAGCGAAACGGCGGAATTTGCCTATAAGTGCGATGAGCTCTATCATCCGGAGGACGAGGGCGGCATCCTGTGGAACGATCCGGATATCGCCGTGGCCTGGCCGGAGGCCGGGGAGCTCCTCCTCAGCGAGAAGGACCGGCGAAACCCCACCCTCGCCGCGTCCGGCATGGCCTTCGATCTGTAAAGGAGACGGGAAATGACGATTCTTGTGACCGGCGGCGCCGGCTTTATCGGCGCGAATTTCATATTCTATCTTCTGGAAAAGCACCCGGAGGACCGGGTCGTCTGTCTGGACAAGCTCACCTACGCGGGCAATCTCTCCACCCTGAAGGGGGTCATGGACGCCCCCGCCTTCCGCTTCGTGCGGGGGGATATCTGCGACCGGGAGGCGGTGTTCCGCCTGTTTGAGGAGGAGAAGCCGGAGATCGCAGTGAATTTCGCCGCCGAGAGCCACGTGGACCGCAGCATAGAGGATCCCGGCGTGTTCCTGCAGACCAACATCCTGGGGACCGCCGTGCTCATGGACGCCTGCCGGAAATACGGCGTCGGACGCTTTCATCAGGTGTCCACGGACGAGGTGTACGGAGACCTTCCCCTGGACCGGCCGGACCTCTTCTTCACGGAGGAGACGCCCATCCACACCAGCTCCCCCTATTCCAGCTCCAAGGCTTCGGCGGACCTGCTGGCCCTTGCCTACCACCGCACCTACGGCCTGCCCGTGAGCATCTCCCGCTGCTCCAACAACTACGGCCCCTATCATTTCCCGGAGAAGCTCATCCCCCTGATGATCGTCAACTGCCTCCACGACAAGCCGCTGCCGGTCTACGGGGAGGGGATCAACGTGCGGGACTGGCTCTACGTGGAGGACCACTGCCGGGCCATCGACCTCATCATCCGCCGGGGAAGGGCGGGGGAGGTGTACAACGTGGGCGGCCACAACGAGATGCGCAACATCGACATCGTGAAGCTCATCTGCCGGGAGCTGGGAAAGCCCGAGAGCCTCATCACCCACGTGACCGACCGGAAGGGCCACGATATGCGCTACGCCATCGATCCCGCCAAGATCCACCGGGAGCTGGGCTGGCTGCCGGAGACGAAATTCGAGGACGGCATCAGAAAGACCATCCGCTGGTATCTGGAAAACCGGGAATGGTGGGAGGAGATCATCTCCGGGGAATACCGGCAGTATTACGAGAAAATGTATGGGAACCGTTGAGCCCCGGGTCTCCATCCTCCTGGCGGTCTATCATCCCCGGATGGACTGGCTCCGGCTGCAGCTGGATTCCCTCAACGCCCAGACCTGGCCGAACCTGGAGCTCCTCATCTGCGACGACGGGCCGGACGAGCCGGTGGACGAGGCCGTCTTCCGGGAGCACGTCACCGCCTTCCCCTGGCGTCTCCTGCGAAACGAAGAGAACCTGGGCTCCAACCGGACCTTCGAGAAGCTGACCCTGCTGGCGGAGGGGGACTATCTCTGCTACTGCGATCAGGACGATATCTGGCTGCCGGAGAAGACGGCGCGGCTGCTGGAAACGCTGCGCTCGGAGAAGGCGGGGCTGGTTTGCTCGGACATGTATATCATCGACGGGGCGGGGAAGCGGATCGCCGACAGCATCACGAAGATCCGGCGGCACCACATCTTCCGCAGCGGCACGGGGCTGACGGATACCCTCTGGTATTCCAATTTCGCCTCCGGCTGCGCCCTCCTGGCGGACGCCGCCCTGGCGAAGGCCGCCGTGCCCTTCAACCCCCATATGTACTACGACCATTACGTCACCCTCTTCGCCGCCAATGCCGGGAGGGTGATCTCCCTGCGGGAGCCCCTCCTTTACCACCGGGAGCACGGCGGGAACCAGAGCAGCACCCTCCAGGGCGTGCACGACCGGGAGAGCTATTACCGCATCCGGGTGGAGACCCCGTTGAAGGCGGTGTGCTGGCTCTGCGAGCGTTTCCTCGCGGACGAAAAGCTGCGGGAGACGCTGGAGCAGGGAAAGGAATGGCTGGAGGCCCGCCTGGCCTACGGGAAGGGGGAGCGGAAGCGCCGGGGGACCATCTGGGAATACCGGCGGTTTTCCCCCATGGCGTCCCTCTTCGAGCTCCTCCTGCCGTATATGCCCGCGCCTCTGATGAAGCTCAGCTTCTGGCTCAGCAGAAAGAACCTGATTTAGAGAAGGGAGAGTTCCCCATGAAGATCCTGGTGACCGGCGTCAACGGCCAGCTGGGCCACGACGTGATGAACGAGCTTGCCCGCCGGGGGCAGACGGCCCTCGGCAGCGATATCACCCCGGCCTACGCCGGCGTTTCGGACGGAAGCAGCGTGGCGACTCTGCCCTACCGGCCCATGGACATCACGGACCCGGCGCAGGTGCGCGCCCTGCTGACGGCGGAGAAGCCGGAGGCGGTGATCCACTGCGCGGCCTGGACCAACGTGGACGGGGCCGAGGATCCCGCAAACGCAGGGAAGGTCATGGCCATCAACGCCGGAGGCACCCGGAACATCGCGGAAGTCTGCCGGGAGCTGGACTGCGCCATGATGTATATCAGCACGGATTACGTGTTCGACGGGCAGGGAACGGAGCCCTGGCAGCCCGACTGCCGGGATTATAAGCCCCTGAACGTCTACGGACAGAGCAAGCTGGAGGGGGAGAAGGCCGTCTCCGGTCTGCTGGAAAAATATTTTATCGTCCGCATAGCCTGGGTTTTCGGCCTCAGCGGGAAAAACTTCATCCGCACGATGCTGAAGGCGGGGAGCAGCCGGGATTCCGTCCGGGTGGTGACCGACCAGATCGGCACCCCCACCTACACCTTCGATCTGGCCCGCCTCCTCTGCGACATGATCGAAACGGAGAAATACGGCTATTACCACGCCACCAACGAGGGCGGCTTCATCAGCTGGTACGATTTCACCTGCGAGATCTACCGACAGGCGGGGCTGAAAACCGCGGTCGTCCCGGTCACCACGGCGGAATACGGGGCCAGCGTGGCCGCCAGGCCCTTCAACAGCCGCCTGGACAAGTCGAAGCTGCGCGCTGCGGGCTTCACCCCGCTGCCGGACTGGCGGGACGCAGTGGCGCGTTATCTGAAGGAAATCGAAGGGGAATGGAGGTAAGGCCATGCGCAGATTCTGGGAGGACGTGATCCGGCCCTGCTTCCTGGCCGCCGGGGTGCGGAGGATTGTGGAGATCGGAAGCGACCGGGGAGAGAACACCGTCAAGCTGGTGCGCTACGCGGCGGAGCACGAGGGCTTCGTCTGGTCCGTGGACCCCGCGCCCAGCTTTGATTACGCCGGGACGCTGAAGGGGCAGGAGGCGTATTATTCCTTCCTGAAGACCACCTCCGTCAACGCGCTGCCCAGGCTCCGGGACTACGACGCCATCCTCATCGACGGGGATCACAACTGGTACACCGTCTATACCGAGCTGCAGCTGGTGCTGAAGAATACGGAGCGCTTCCCCCTGGTGTTTTTCCACGACGTGAGCTGGCCCTACGACCGGCGGGACCTGTACTACGATCCCGACACCATCCCGCCCGCCTGGCTGAACGCCTATAAGATCAGCGGCATCGACCCGGAGACCGACGAGCTGTCGGACAGGGGCTTCAATCATAAGCTCCGCAATTCCGTCAGCTATACGAACTACCGCTGCGGCGTGCTGACGGCGGTGGAGGATTTCATGGCGGAGCGGGAGGGCCGCTTTTTCTTCACCATGATCCCCATCATGTCCGGCCTGGGCATCCTGCTGGACCGGGAACAGGAATACCCGGAGGCCCTTCTGCGGGAGGTCGCCGGGCTGACCCCCTCGGAGCCCCTGGCCCGGCTGATGCGCTTTTCGGACAAGTGGTTCGCCAGGACCCACAGCCGCATGGAGCTTTTGACGGACGCCCTGGAGGAGAGCAGAAAAAAGGCCGCCGCGGCGGACGAAGAGGCAGGCGAGGTCCGCGCCGCGAACAAAAGCCTGCGGGATGCGCTGGAGGAGCGGGAGCGGCAGCTGACCGAGGCCCGGACCGAAACGGAAGCGCTGTCCGGCAGGGCCGGCGCCCTGGAGTCGGAGCTGACGGAGCTCCGCCGGGAGCTGGAGACTGCGCGGGTCTCGGAGAAAAAGCTCGGCGAAGCGGAGGCCGCGCTGGACCGCCTCCGTCAGGAGGAAACGCAGCTTCGGGAGGAGCTGAACGCTTCTCAGCTCCTGGCCCGGCGTCTGGACGGCAAGCTGGCGGAGGCCGCCAGGGAAGCTGCCGACGCGGGGAACGAACGGGCGCGCCTGGGCGAAGAGCTGAGCGCCCTCCGCGGCCGTCTGAAGGCGGAGGGAGAGAAGCTGTCCGCCGCGGAGGAGCGTCTGCTGGCCGGTCAGCGGCAGCTCGTCCGGCAGCGGGAGCTCGCGGAGGAAAACGCGGAGGCCGCCCGGATCCATCTCAATTCCGTGAGCTACCGGATCGGCACGGCCTTCATCGCCGCGGCCCATTCCCCCAGGGGGTTCTTCCGCCTCCCGGGAGAGCTGCTCCGCCTCTATCGGGAGGGCCGGAAGCAGGAAAAGGCCCGGGCGGAGGCCCTGGCCGCGCCGCCGCCCCCCGTCCGGGAGGCGGAGACAAAGGCCGCGCCTTCCCGGCCGAAGGCCGCGCCCGCTCCGGCGAAGGCCCCGGCAAGACCCGCCGCACCGAAGGCGGAAGCGAAACCGGAGCCCTCCCGGTATTCGGAGGGCGACCTGCGCACCCTGCACGGGGCCCGGGTGCGCGCCTGGGAGGGGGAAACGCGGCCGCTGGTGTCGGTGATCGTGCTCAACCGCGACGGGCTCAGCCATCTTCGGCGGCTCACGGCTTCCCTGCGGACCGCGCGGTTTTACGGCAACTATGAGCTGATCGTCGTGGACAACGGCTCCGGCGACGGCTCCTGCGATTTCCTGCGGGAGCAGAAGGACCTCCCCCTTCGCCTCATCGAGAACGGGGAAAACCGTTCCTTCTCCGAAGCCAACAACCAGGGCGCGCGGGAGGCCTCCGGCGAATACCTCCTGTTCCTGAACAACGACATAGAGGTGACGGACGGCTGGCTGGACGAGCTGCTGGCCGTCGCCGCCGCGCATGAAAACGCCGGCGCCGTCGGCGCGAAGCTGATCTATCCCGCCGGGATCGGCGGGCTCAACGCCGGAAAGGACCTGCTGATCCAGCACCGGGGCGTCGGCTTCCGGGAGGACGGCTTCGAGGGAGAGCCCTTCATCCGGCCGTTCAACCTGGGCAACGGCGAGCAGGCCTGGCCGGACGACGGGGAGGCGCGCCGGATAGCGGCGGTGACCGCCGCCGTGCTGCTGGTATCCCGCGGCGCCTTCGACGCCGTGGGCGGCTTCGACGAGGGGTACGTCTACGGCTATGAGGACGTGGACCTCTGCCTGAAGCTGCACCGGCGGGGCTATGAGAATTACTATACCCCCCGCGCCATGCTCTTCCACCATGAATTCGGCAGCCAGACAAAAGACAGCAGCGAGGCCGTGGCCGCCCGGCGGCGGGGGAACATCCGCCGCTTCCGGGAGACCTGGGGCGCTTATCTGGAACGGGAACTGAAGCTGGACCGCATCTCCGGGCAGCGGCTCTTTTCTCCCCGTGCCCTCACCTTTGCCTTCGCCGTGACGGAGGCGGGGGAGAATGTCTCCGCGGGGGACTATTTCACCGCCATGGAGCTGGCGGAGTCCCTTCAGAAGCTGGGCCACAGCGTCAGATACCTCTGCCGCCGGGGGGAGGCGGACTGGTACGACGTGGGGGAGGACACGGACGTGCTGGTGTCCATGCTGGACGCCTACGATCTCGGCAAGGCCTATCGCTGTTCCCCCGGCCTCGTCACGGTGGCCTGGGCCCGCAACTGGTTCGATCGCTGGGCGGCGAACCCCTCCATCGATCGGTATTCCCTCGTGCTGGCCTCCAGCGAGACGGCCTGCAGCTGGCTCTCCCGGGCCACCGGCCGCAGCGTCGGCCTCTTTCCCATCGCCGCCAACGCCCACCGCTTTTTGGACGCGGCGGCCGCGGAGGAGACGGAGGAGGAACGGGCGCGCTTCGGCTGCGACTATGTGTTTACCGGCAGCTACTGGAACGATCCCCGGGAGATCATGGATATCCTGGATCCGAAGGCCGTGCCCTACCGCTTCCGGGTGTTCGGCAAGAACTGGGAGCAGGTGCCCCGCTTCGCGCCCTACACGGGCGGCTTCGTAAACTACGGCGAGATCCCGCTGGTGTACAAGTATACGAAGCTGGTGGTGGACGACGCGAACCGCGTCACGATCCAGTACGGCGCGGTGAACAGCCGCGTGTACGACGCTCTGGCGGCCGGGCGGCTGGTGCTCACCAACGGAGCCAAGGGGGCGGAGGAGACCTTCCGGGGGCTGCTCCCCGTCTTCCGCACCGCGGAGGAATTCCGGGAGAAGCTGCGCTACTATATGGAGCACCCCGCCGAGCGGGAGGAGCTCACGAAAAAGCTGCAGAAATTCGTGCTGGAGCACCACACCTACGATATCCGCGCCCGCTCCCTGCTGGAAAAGCTGGCCCGGCTGGCCGATCCCGACGGGGACCGGATCGCCGTCATGATCCCCGTCCCCCGTTGGAGCGAAGCCAATTCCTGGGGCGACTACCATTTTGCCCAGGCCCTGAAAAAGTGCTTCGAGGAGAGCGGCAGACCCACGGAGCTGCGCATCCTCCCGGAGTGGGACGAGCCCTTCGGCGGCGGCACGGTGATCGTGCTGCGGGGCCTGAGCGTCTACCGGCCGAAGCTGCAGCACCGCAACCTCATGTGGAACATCTCCCACCCGGACGATGTGACGCCGGAGGAATACGAGGGCTACGACGGGGTCTTCGTGGCCTCGGCTGCCTGGGCGGAGCACCTGAAGCCGCTCCTGCGGGTGCCGGTGCGGCCCCTCCTGCAGTGCACCGATCCCGCGGTCTTCAACGGGCCCGCCTACGGAGAAGGCGGGGAAAAGCGCTATGAGCTGCTCTTTGTGGGCAATTCCAGAAAGGTCTTCCGCCGCATCCTCCGGGACCTCATCCCTACGCCCTACGACCTCTCCGTATACGGCACGAACTGGCACGGGCTGATCGACGAAAAGTATATCAAGGGGGAGTATCTGCCCAACGAGACCCTGGGGCGGGACTACCGGGACGCGGCCATCCTCCTGAACGACCATTGGGAGGACATGCGGCAGAAGGGCTTTATCTCCAACCGCATTTTCGACGCCCTCTCCGCCGGCGCCTTCGTGATCTCCGATGAGATCGAGGGCTTGGAGGACGTGCTGGCGGGCTGCGTCGTCACCTATAAGGACAGGGAGGATCTGGCTGAGAAGGTGCGCTTTTATATGGAGCATCCCGCCGAGCGGGAGAAGATCGCCGCCCGGGGCATGGCCCTGGTGCGGGAGAAGCATACCTTCCGCGCCCGGGCGGACGAGCTGCTCCGCTTCCTAGAGGAGCGGCGGAGATCGCTGCCGCCCGCGGAGAAAGACGGGGAGCGGGCCTGAGCCCGGAGGGGAGAGAGCATGGTTTTTTCATCCGCCGTATTCCTCTTCGCCTTCCTGCCGCTGACGCTGATCGCCTATTATCTGCTGGACCGGCGCTTCCGCAACGTGTTCCTGCTCATTATGTCCCTCGTCTTCTACGGCTGGGGCGGGCCGAGGTATCTCCTCCTGCTGGGCCTCTCCATTGCGGTGAACTATGCCCTGGCCCTGTGGGTAGCAGGTGAGAAGCGCGCTGCGCCGGGCATTGCGAAGGCGGGACGCTTTCCCGTCGTCCTGGCGGTGATCTTCAACCTGGCGGTATTTTTCGTCTTCAAGTATCTCAATTTCACCGTGGCCAACGCCAACGCCCTGCTGCTCCGGCTGGGACTGGGGGAGAGCCTCCTGAAGCAGACCGCGATCGTGCTGCCCATCGGCATCTCCTTTTTTACCTTCCAGGCCATGAGCTACGTATTCGACGTGTACCGGGGCCGGGGCGAGGTGCAGCGCAATCCCCTGAACGTGGGACTGTATATCGCCTTCTTCCCCCAGCTCATCGCGGGACCCATCGTCCGCTACCAGACGGTGGCGGAGGAGATCCGCACCCGGCGGGAGAGCCTCCGGGATTTCAGCTCCGGCCTCGAGCGGTTCATCCTCGGCCTCGCCAAAAAGGTGATCCTGGCGAACACCGCGGCGAGCCTGGCGGACCAGGCCTTCGACGCCGCTGGTCCCATTCCGGCGCTGCTGGCCTGGCTGGGGGCCCTCGCCTACACCCTGCAGATCTACTTCGATTTTTCCGGCTATTCGGACATGGCCATCGGCCTGGGCCGGATGTTCGGCTTCCACTTCGACGAAAACTTCGATTACCCCTATGCCTCCGCCACCGTGACGGAATTCTGGCGCCGCTGGCATATCTCCCTGGGCTCCTGGTTCCGGGACTACGTTTATTTCCCCCTGGGCGGCTCCCGGGTGTCCCGGGGAAAGCTGGTGCGCAACCTCCTGGCCGTCTGGCTCCTCACCGGCGTCTGGCACGGGGCCAACTGGACCTTCATCCTCTGGGGCCTGCTGTATTTCCTGCTCCTGACGGCGGAGAAGCTGCTGGACCTCCCCAAAAAGCTGCCGGGGAAGCCGGCGGCCGCGGCCGTATACCGGGTGTTCACCCTGCTCTGCGTGGTGCTGGGCTGGGTCCTCTTCCGGGCCGAGAACCTGGGCGGCGCTGCGGCCTATCTCCGGAGCATGCTGGGCCTGGGCGGCGCGGGCCTTGCCGATGGGCAGTCCCTCTATCTCCTGCGGCAATACTGGCGCGTCCTCCTGCTGGGGGCGCTGCTCTCCCTGCCCCTGCTCCGCAGCCTCCTGGCCGCCCTGCGGAAGAAGCTGCCCGGCGAGGCGGTCTGGGACGCGCTGAAGAAGCTGGCGCTGCTGGCGCTGGCGGCCCTGGCCGTCGCCTTCACCGTCTCCAATTCCTTCAATCCCTTCATTTATTTCAATTTCTGAGAAAGGAGCCGCCATGGGTAAGGGAAAAGCCGTCCGCAGCGTCGTTTTCATCCTGCTCTTCGCCGCGCTCCTTCTGGTGCCGGTGTTCACCTTCAACCGGGAGACCGGCGTGGTCTCTACGGCGGAAAACCGGGTCCTGGCGGATTTCCCCGCCCTGCGGGACGCCTCCGGAAAGCTGCGGGGGGAGGCCCTCGCCGGCATCAACGACTGGCTCAGCGACCATATCGGACTTCGGGACGTTTTCCTGGACGCCTACGTGGGGGTGAAATACCGGCTGCTGGGCGTCGCCACCACGGACCGGGTGCATCTGGGCAAAAAGGGCTGGGTCTTCCTCACGGCCAATCAGAATATCGAGATCGGCACGGGGAGCGAGCTGCTCGGCGAGGAGGAGCTCCGGCGCATCGCCGAAAGGCAGCAGACCCTGGCCGGGGAATACGCGGCGCAGGGCGTCTCCTACGTGCTGCTGCTCACCCCCTCCAAGGCCTCCGTCTATCCGGAATACCTTTCCGTGGGCGGCGGGGAAACGGGATACACCGTGTGCGATCAGCTGTCCGAATACCTGCGGGCCAACACGGACGTGACGGTGATTAACGCCAAGGAGAGCCTGCTGGCGGCGAAGGAAAGCGGCCAGCTGTACTATAAGACGGATACGCACTGGACCCAGTACGGTTCCTTCGTTGCCTGCCGTCAGATCCTGGAGGAGCTGGCGGCGCGGGGCGTCGTTTCCGCCGGGCGGCTGCCGGAAATCTCCTTCTCTCCGCAGGAATACCGGGGCGATCTCTACGACATGATCGGCGCCGCCCGCCTCCTGCCGCCGGAGACGGCCCCCTTCGCTGAGACCTGGGACAGCTCCGTCCGGGAGGCAGCCGCGGGGGAGGAATACGAAAGCCTGAAGTCCGTCTGCGAACCCTACGAGACGACCACGACCCTGCCCGTCCTCCTGAAGAACGACGGGACGGGGGCAGAGGGCACCCTCCTCATCTACGGCGATTCCCAGATGATGATGAACCGGCTCCTGCCCCGGTATCTCGCGGAATGCTTCGCGGAGACGGATTCTCTCCGCATCCGGCAGACAGAGGAACGGATCGACCGGGAGGTGCGGCCGGACGCCGTGCTGTTCCAGTGCAGCGAGCGCCTGATCCGGGACGTGCTGCTCCCGCCGGAGGAGGCCGCTTCCGCGGATCTGCCCGTCCTGCCCTCCGGAGGGACGCAGTCGAGGCCGGACGTGGGCTGGATCGGTTTCCACGGCATCCTGCCCAAATGCGGCTCGGAAACGGCGGACGAGACCCGCAGCCTCCGCGCCTTCGGCGGCAGAGCCGTCACCCTCACGGGCTGGGCGGCGGACTTCCTCCGGGAGGCGCCTCTCGGCGGTCTCTATCTGGAGATCGGCGGAGAGGTCTTCGCCTGCGCCTACGGGTCGGAGTGGAAGGGCGTCGCGGAGCATTTCGGCATCCCGGGCCTGACGGATGCGGTGGGCTTCACCGTGTCCTTCCCCTCGGAGCTGCTGGACCCCTCCGGGCGCACGGAGATCCGTTTCCACATGGTCAGCGCAGACGGAAGCCTGCTCTACGCGCCGGAGACCTTCTTCCTCATCAGCGAGGAACGGGAGGACGGACCGTCGGAGACCGACCTGGGGAAGCAGCATGACACCGGCTTCGGCTGGATCGGCGACGGGGGCATCCTGGCGAAGTTCGGCGGCGTCAGCCCCGACGGGAGCGGCGCCGTCGCCGTGGAGGCCGGCCGGGACCTGGAGATCACGGGCTGGGCGGCGGATTTCATGGCGGCCGCGCCCCTCAGCGCCCTGTATCTCCGGATTGGGGACAGGGAGCTGCCCTGCGAATACGGCCTGTCCCGGCCGGACGTGGCGGAGCACTTCGGCTGCGAGGCTCTGGAGAACGTGGGCTTTTCCGTGACGCTGCCCGCCTCTCTCCTTCCGGCGTCGGGGGAGACGGCGGTCGAATTCATCATGGTCAGCGCGGACGGGCGCGGGCATTACGCCCCCGTACGCTGCACCCTGCAGGTGAGAGGATAAGATGTTTCAGAAGCTGAAAAGGCACCAGTTCCTCTTTGAGGAGCTGGTGAAGCGGGACTTCAAAAAGAAATACAAGCGCACGGTGCTGGGCATGCTGTGGAGCATCCTGTCGCCGCTGCTGATGCTGCTGGTGATGCGCCTGGTCTTCACCCAATTCTTCGGGAGGAATATGGACCACTATACCACGTTCCTCTTCTGCGGGACCCTGGTCTTCACCTATTTCGCCGAATCCACCAGCGAGGGCATGGCCGCTCTGGTGGGCAATTCGGGGATCTTCACCAAGGTGAACGTGCCGAAGTATCTCTTCCTCTTTTCCAAAAACGTACAGACCCTCATCAATTTCGGCATCACGCTGCTGGTGTTCTTCCTCTTCTGCGCCCTGGATCACGTCCGCTTCACCTGGCGTTTTATCCTGCTCGTCTATCCCACGGCCTGCCTCATGGCCTTCAACCTGGGGCTGGGGATGATCCTTTCGGCCCTGTTCGTGTTCTTCAAGGATATCAAGTATCTGTGGGAGGTATTCACCCGCCTGCTCATGTATATGTCCGCCATCTTCTATTCCATCGATTCCTACAGCCAGCTGACCCAGTATCTTTTCCTGCTGAATCCCATCTATCTCTTCATCCGTTATTTCCGCAAGATCGTCATCGACGCCACGATCCCCACGATCTGGTTCCATCTGCTGATGCTGGCCTACGCGGGGATCTCCCTGGGGCTCGGCTGCCTCATGTACAGGAAGAACAACACGAAGTTCCTGTATTATCTCTGACGGAGAGGAGCGGGGTCATGAGCATACTCGAAGCGAACAACGTATCCATCCGCTATATCACGGGGGATTTCAAGGATATCGGCCTGAAGGAATACGTGATGCGCAAGCTCAGGGGCAACTACCGGGTAAACTCCTTCTGGGCGGATCGGGACGTCACCTTTTCCCTGGAAAGAGGGGAGATGCTGGGCATCATCGGCACCAACGGAGCGGGAAAATCCACCCTGCTGAAGGCGATCTCCGGCATCATGGAGCCCACCAAAGGCAGCATCCGCCGGGAGGGGACTATCGCCGCCCTGCTGGAGCTGGCCTCCGGCTTCGACGGGGACCTTACTGTGCGGGAGAACACCTATCTCCGGGGCGCCATGCTGGGCTACACCCGGAAATTCATGGACGAGACCTACGGGGAGATCATCTCCTTCGCGGAGCTGGAGGACTTCCAGGAGCGGCCCTTCAAGCAGCTGTCCTCGGGCATGAAGTCCCGCCTGGCCTTTTCCATCGCCAGCCTGGTCCGCCCGGACATCCTCATTCTGGACGAGGTGCTCTCCGTTGGCGACGGGGCCTTCAAGGAAAAGAGCGAAGCAAAGATGCGGGAGATCATCGGCTCCGGGGCCACCACCATCCTGGTCTCCCATTCCCTGGAGCAGATCCGCAGCCTCTCGGACAAGGTGCTTTGGCTCCACAAGGGGCGGCAGATCGAATTCGGGCCGGACGTGGAGGGGATCTGCGGCCGGTATCAGGCCATGCTGAACGGCGGCCCCCAGCCCTGAACCTCCGCGGGAAATACACGCCCGGGCTTTTCGCAGCGCGAAAAGCCCGGGCGATTTGATTTGTGCGTGTTCGGTCACTTCAGGAAGCGGAGGTTGCAGACGATACCGGGTTCCTTGG
>JAFXUU010000009.1 GCA_017524845.1 Oscillospiraceae bacterium | reverse complement strand
GGAGACGCCAACGGAGCTTACGGCGGCGCGAACCCCGGCGGGAATGCCGGCGGCGCGGCCGGCGGGAACTACCAGGACGCCGACTACGAGGTCGTGGACGACGACAACAACTGACGGAGCCGCCCCCGCAGAGATGGCTCGCAGCAAGCGAAAATATCTTTTTTCATCTTCTTTCTGCTTCGCGCCGCCGGCCCGGAGGGCCGACGGCGCGCGGCAGGTTTTTCCCGAACAGACAATGAGGTGATGTTATGGCGGACAAACGGGATTATTACGAGGTCCTGGGGCTCCAGAAGGGGGCCGGTGAGGACGAGATCAAGAAAGCATACCGCCGTCTCGCCAAGGAGAACCACCCGGACATGAATCCGGGGGATAAAAACGCGGAGGCCCGCTTCAAGGAGATCGGGGAGGCCTACGAGGTGCTGTCCGATCCGGAGAAGCGCAGCCGCTACGATCAGTTCGGCTTCGCCGGGGTCGATCCCAATTTCGCCGCGAATCAGGGCGGCGCAGGCGGTTTCGGCGGCGGCTTCGGGGGCTTCGGCGATTTCGATATCGGGGACATCTTCGATTCCTTCTTCGGCGGCGGTACCCGCAGCGCCGGGGGGAGCCGGGCGAACGCCGCCCGGCGGGGGGAGAACATCCGGGTGCAGACGCAGCTCACCTTCGAGGAGGCGGCCTTCGGCTGCACCAAGGAGATCCCCGTCTCCCGCATCGAGAACTGTCCCGAGTGCGGCGGCTCCGGCTGCGAGAAGGGCACCACGCCCGAGGTCTGCAAGCGCTGCTCCGGCACGGGCACCGTCCGCAGCCAGGTGCGCACGGCCTTCGGCGTCATGTCCAGCACCGCCCCCTGCCCGGAGTGCTCCGGCACCGGGCGGATCATCCACAGCCCCTGCCCCAAGTGCCGGGGAAAGGGCGCCGTGCGGAAGAACACCACCGCCAAGGTGGAGTTCCCCGCCGGCATCGACGACGGGCAGACCCTCTCCGTCCACGGCCTGGGGCACCGAGGCGCGAACGGCGGCCTCGCCGGGGACCTGCTGGTGACCGTCTCCGTCCTGCCCCACAGCCAGTTCGAGCGGGACGGCTTCAACGTCTATTACAATATGCCCATCACCATCACCCAGGCGGCCCTGGGGGACAGCGTGGAGGTCCCCACCCTGGACGGAAAGGTGAAGTACACCATCCCCGACGGGACCCAGACCGGCACGGTCTTCCGCCTGCGGGGCAAGGGCATCCAGCGGCTCAATTCCTCCGGCCGGGGGGATCAGTTCGTCACCGTCACGGTGCAGACCCCCATGAATCTGACGTCGGAGCAGAAGGAGCTCCTGCGGAAGCTGGGAGAGACCTTCGGCGAGGAGGGAAAGCGCAGCAGGCTGGGCGAGATCTTCGGCGAGGAGCTGAAGGGAAAGAAGAGCAAGAAGAAAAAATAACGGAGAACATATTACGAGGCGCGGGCGAAATTTCTTCGCCCGCGCCTCAGCGTGTCGACAAAGTGTCGACACGCTGAGCGGCAAAATCAGAAAATGTTTTCTGATTTTGCGTGGATTATAACGTGCAGGGGGATTCCCGTCCCCCTGCACACATCCCGCATGCGCGTCGAGGCCCTGAATCATAGGTTTGTCTGCAATCTGAGGCGCGGGCGAAATTTCTTCGCCCGCGCCTTGATGCGTTTCGGATGCGTTTGCCGGTCCCTGCGCCGTCAGGATAAGAGCGCTTTTTCCACGAGAGCCCGGTGCTCGGGGGTCATGAAGACGGACATCATCACCCAGACGTTTTTTCCGGCGTATTGGGCCTTGAAATCCCGCACCAGCGCGGCGACCTCCTCGTCGGATGCGCCTGCCTCCGGCCGGAGCTCCACGCCGAACTTGAATCTGTCGCCCCAGTTCCGGACGATCCGGGGCTTGTTGACGGCGCTGGCCTGGCCGCGCCAGGTGTCCAGCCCGGCTTCGACGAAGTTGGGCATCAGGGGCTCCACGTTGCCGCAGGAGTGCATCTCGATGAAGCAGCCCTCCTTATGGGCGCCGTCCACCACCTTCTTGATGTAGGGAAGGATCATTTCCGAATGGGTGTCCAGGGAGAAGAAGGGGGAGCGCTGGGAACCCCAGTCGTCATGCAGCTCGAAAAGCTCCACGTTGAAATATCTGTGCATGCGCCGGATGAAGTCCACGTAGAGGTCCGCCAGCCGGTCGAAGAGCCCGTGCACGGCCGCCTGCAGATCCTCGTCCACCAGGGCCACGGCCGCGTCCTCAAAGCCGATGAAGGAGATGAGCCGCTCGTAGAAGCCGGCGAAGATGGAGGCGCGCAGCAGCTTGTCCGTGTCCAGATACTCGCTGTTCTTCTCCCGGACCTTCTCCCAGTCGACGGCGCCCAGGTCCGGCCACTCCACGTATTTCTCCCAGTCCCCGATATCGTCGAAGAACTTGCCCACGGTGATGGCGCCGCCCACCTCGGGCTCGAAGACCCAGTCCAGGCCGAAGTAGCCCCGGCCGCCGTACTTCTCCCGGGGGAAGGGCGTCTGCTGGTAAACAAAGCCCCGGCAGACGTTTTCGATCACCTCTTCCGGGCCGAATTGCTTGTAGTCCAGGGAGCTGGGCATCCGCTCCGTGGGCTCGTTTTTGAAATAACGGATGAAATTCTCTCTCGGGGAAAGCATCGTCAGGCGCCCCTTTCCGCAGTTGGCTGTGAGATTATTATCTTACACTTTCAGGAGACAAAAGCGGGCCGCACGTCCTCCGGCGGCAGCCCCAGACGAAGGGCCCTGTCCCGCTCGTAGGTGACCCGGGTGACTTCTTCTATGAACCGCTTTTCCTTTTCGTCTGCACTGGCCCAACTGACGCCGTATTTGCGGCACAGCTTGAAAAATATCTCGTAAAACCGATCAGCCTCCGGATCCCTGCGGCAATAATCAGCCGCATCGGAGGGTACAGGCCTTGATTTATCCATGTCAGAACCACTTTTCATCAGACAAGATAGGTGAAGAACTCATAGGCCCCAAGTGCGATAAGCTCGCCTCCCGCCCGTGCGGCATACTTCTCGATCCTGTCATCACTGTGATAATCGCTGGTCCATGAAGTTTGCCACAGAGGGTCGGAGTTTGTTCTTTCGGCGTCTTTTCGCGTCATCGGCTCGATGAAAACGGGAACCTGAACGCGACTGGCCCTGTCATATACAAACGGTGAGAATTCCACTTTTGCTCAACTCCCTGTCATTTGGAGTTTACTATGAAAACCCGAGCTTTACAAGCGCGCGGCTATGTTTCCGCAATTTAAGCAGGGTCAAATACTATGACTGCATTGAGCAGCGTTTCGTACCAGGTCAACCATCTGCTATTGCTTGTTGCCTTTTCCGACCGAGTGTGGTAACATTTGTTTGCGACACAAATCTCATATTGTTATCTTCTGGGCGCATATTACCTAGAGCAAGGTTAGTTTTTGCCTTTTGGCAAAAACGCAACTCCTATTCTGGCCTTGTTTTAGGTAACAGAGATTTGTGTCGCAGCAAACGGAGCTCTGCGTTTTTCGGTGCGCAGTTCCGTTTCGGGCTGCGCACTTTTTTGTTGTCCTGATAAGAGGCAGCGGTGAAATCGGTACGGGAGGGATAGGTTTGAAGAAACCCGGGAGAATGAAGAAGCCCATTTTTAAGAAGTGGTGGTTTTGGGTCATTGTCGTCGTCTTGATCGGCGCTTTTGCTTCCAATGGGTCCGAAGACAAAGCCAAAACGGAGGCGCCGGAAGAAACAGTCTCCCTGAGATCCATGGCGGACATTTCGGAGACGGCAGATGATTCCGCGCCCACACCGGAACCGACGCCCGCGCCCACACCAGAGCCGGCGCCCGCGCCCACACCGGAGCCGACGCCCGCACCCACACCGGAGCCGACGCCCCAGCCCACTCCGGAGCCGACACCCGCCGGTGTGACGGTAATCATAGACGGTACGGAAGACCGCATTACGCTGCCGTCGTGTACTTACGTATGGGCCTCGGAAACAGGGAAAAAGTTCCACAACAAGAACGATTGCGGCAATATGAATCCTGAAAAGGCGCGGAAAATCACGGTGGATGAAGCCAAACAGGAGGGGTTGACAGCCTGCAAAAAGTGCTACGGATAAGGAAAGAGCATAACGCCACAGCAGCCCCCGGATCACCGCAGGACGGTTGATCCGGGGGCTCTTTTTTGAACCGATCAGTCTGATCGCCGGACGCGCTGCGGGACCGGCAGCGCCCCGCGGCCCCCGTCCGGGCGGCGAATCGGCGTTGACATCCCCGGGGCCGTGACATATACTCAGAGTACCGGAAGCGTGTCGAGGCTCCGTATCCGGGACCCGTCCGCAGTCCGATACGGGTCTTCGGCGAAAACGAAGGCCGAACGAACGCGCGGAAGGGCGCGGGTGCGCTTTTCCGCCTGTCCGCAGCTCCGTCCCGATCCCGACGGAGGAACAGCGAAGGAGGAAAAACATGAACGACAACGAAAACGCCGCGTCTCTGGCCGAGCGGCTGAAGGAGCTCATCCGCCGGGGCGGCATCGCCCGCATCCAGGTGCTGCGGGGAGAGCAGCTTGTCCTGAACCTGCCCCTGAACGCGGGGGTCGCCGGGGCGGCCGTGGGCCTGTATGCCGCGCCCTGGACCCTGGCGGCCGCGGCGGCCGCCGCCCTGGGCTTCAACTGCCGCATCCGCCTGGTGAAGGTCGGCGGCGAAACGGTGGAGCTCCTGAGCCGGGAGAAGGGGAAGAAGGCTCTGGACTTCGGCGCGTCCTTCCTGCAGGGCGTCGCGGAGCGCTTCCGGGGCGAGTGAGCCTCCCCCGGCGGGAAAGGTAGGGAAACGGCATGACCGACCGCGTGCTCCGGATGAAGGAAAGCCTGCGGGTGAACAAATACCCCCTCTGCGTGGAGCTCTTCCGCCTGGCCAACGAATCCCTGGACCGGACGGGGGGCGAGCCCATGCTGCTGCGCCGCAGCAAGCTCCACGCCCACATCCTGGACAACATCACCGTCTTCATCGAGCCGGAGGACCTGCTCTGCGGCTCCGGGGCCAGCAAGCCCTTCGGCCTGGAGATGCAGTATGAATACGGGGTCTGGACGAAGGACGAGGTGGAGGCCCTCAAGAGCGAGATCTACACCATCAGCCCCGAGGACGAGGAGGAGCTCTACCGCCTCAACGAGCGCTTTGCCGGCAACGCCGCCAATCAGAACCTGATGGAGGCCATGGGCAAGAGCCTGGGGGACAGCGAGCGCCTCTGGCCCTTCATGAAGTCCGGCGTCATCCTGCCCCCCTGGAAGGACCGGCGGGGCGGCTCCGGGGGCGGTTTCGCCATGAGCGGCTACGGGCTGGGCCCCGGCTTTTCCCTTGTGTGCGTGGACTATGCCCTGGTGCTGGAAAAGGGCGCCCGGAGCATCATCGAAGAGGCGAAGGCCTGCCTCCGGGACCTGCGCTACACCACCCCCGACGCGGTGGAGAAGCGCAATTTCTGGGAGGGCGTCGTCATCGTTTTCGAGGCGTGGATCCGCTTTGCCCACCGCTACGCCGACCTCTGCGAGGCCCTGGCGGGGGAGGAGAAGGACCCGCGGCGGGCTTCCGAGCTCCGGGAGATGGGCCGCATCTGCCGGAAGGTGCCGGAATACCCCGCGGAGACCTTCCGGGAAGCCCTCCAGAGCTTCTGGTTCACCTTTTTGATGGTCTGCCCCTCTCCCACCTCCACGGCGGGGCGCTTCGACCAGTATATGTACCCCTACTACCGCCGGGACGTAGACGAAGGGCGGATCACGGACGGCGAGGTGCTGGAGCTGCTGGAGATCCTCCGCTGCAAGGTGATGAAGCTCAACCGGGTCTCCGGCAAGGCCAACCGGCAGAAGAACGCGGGCATGGCCAAGTGGTACAACTGGACTGTCGGCGGCCAGAAGGCCGACGGGACGGACGCCTCCAACGAGCTGAGCTATCTCCTGCTGGAGGCGGCGAAGGAGACCCATCTGCCCCACCACACGGTGACGCTGCGGGTCCACAGGGGCACGCCGGACGAGCTCATGGTGAAGGCCCTGGAGTGCGTGCGCTCCGGCCTGGGCATGCCCGCCTTCCTGGGGGACGAATCCTACATCCGCTTCTTCACGGAGCAGAGCGAGACGAACCGGCTCACCGTGGAGCAGGCCCGGGACTACTGCGCCACCGGCTGCGTGGACGGCAACGTCCAGGCCGAGACCCGCACCCAGGTGGCCGTGTTCTTCATCATCCCCCACGCCATGGACATCGCCCTCCACGGCGGCTGGTGCCGCTATACGAAGGAGCGGGTGGGCATCGACGTGGGGGACGTGACGAAGATGGAGAGCTTTGAGGAGTTCAAGGCGGCGGTGTTCCGGGAGATCGCCTATCTCATGGGCATGGCCAACGAGCGCCTCAACGTGGAGATGATCGCCGAGCGGGAGCTTTTCCCGGACGTGTTCCGCTCCGCCCTCATGCACGGCGGGGTGAAGGCGGGAAAGGACATGTTCTCCCGCCGTTTCCCCTTCGAGAACGGGGCCGTGCTGGGGGCCGTGGGAGGCGTGAACGCCGGAAACGGGCTGTACGCCGTCAAAAAGCTCGTCTTCGACGAGAAGAAATACACCATGGCCCAGCTGCTGGAGGCCCTGGACGCGGACTGGGAGGGCTATGAGGACATGCGCCGGGAGTTCCGGGCCGTCCCCAAATACGGCAACGCCGTCCGGGAGGTGGACGAAATGGTGGCGGAGGTCTACCGCTTCCACGCCGACACCTGCCTCTCCCTGCCCTGCGTCTACGGGGACACCCTGAAGCCCAACGCCATCTCCATCTCCGCCCACCAGCCCGGCGGCGCCCTCACCGGCGCCACGCCCGACGGGCGGAAGGGCGGGGAGATCCTGGCGGACGCCTCCCTCTCCCCGGATCACGGCCAGGACACCCACGGGCCCCTGGCGGTGTTCCGCAGCGCCATGACCGTGGATCAGGACGCCTACCAGGGCACCCTGATGAACATGAAGTTCCATCCCTCCGCCATGGGCACCCGGGCCGACCTGGAGAAGCTGGCGAGCATGATCAAAACCTACCTGACCCACGGGGGAAAGCACGTGCAGTTCAACGTGGTGGACCGGGCCGAGATGGAGGACGCCAAGGTCCGTCCCGAGGCCCATCCGGAGCTGGTGGTGCGGGTGGCGGGCTACAGCGCCTACTTCACCCGCCTGCCCGAAAGCATCCAGGACGAGGTGATCGAGCGCACCTCCCAGAGCCTGTGAGCGCCCCGGCCCTCGCCGCCCCGGTGTTCAACATCCAGCCCTTCTGCCTCCACGACGGGCCGGGCATCCGCACCGTCGTCTTCCTGAAGGGCTGCCCCCTCCGCTGCCTCTGGTGCGCGAATCCCGAGTCCCACGACGCCGGACCCCAGCTGCTGTATTATAAGGAGAAGTGCACCGGCTGCGGGGCCTGCGCCGGAGCCTGTCCCCGGGGCGCGATCACGCCCGGCCTGAGGCCGGAGACGGACCGGCGGCGGTGCACGGGCTGCGGGGCCTGCGCGAAGGTCTGCCCCGCCGGGGCGAGGGAGCTCTGCGGCCGGCGGATGACCGTGGCGGAGGTCCTGGAGGAAGCCTTGGGGGACCGGCTCTTCTTTGAAGAGTCCGGCGGCGGCGTGACCCTCTCCGGCGGAGAGCCCCTGGTCCACCCGGCCTTTTCCGCCGCCCTCCTGGCCGGAGCCCGGGCCGCCGGGGTCCATACCGCCGTGGAGAGCTGCTCCTATGCCCCCCGGGAGGCCGTCGACCTGGTGTACGCCCACGCGGACCTGGCCCTGCTGGACGTGAAGCACATGGACAGCGGGACCCACCGCAGGCTCACCGGCGTCCCCAACGAGGGGATTCTGGAGAACATCCGGCACATCCGCCGGGACCTGGGCGTGCCGACGGCGATCCGCATGCCCGTGATCCCCGGCTGCAACGATTCGGAGGAAAACCTGCGGGCCACGGCCCGCTTCGCCGCCTCCCTGGGACCGGACACGGCCCTCCATCTCCTGCCCTGTCACCGGTTGGGAGCGGGGAAGGCGGAGCGTCTGGGGCTGCCCCCCGCGCCGGAATATTCCGTGCCCGGTGCCGGGCGGATGGAAGAGCTCCGCGCCCTGGCGGAAGCCTGCGGCGTGCCCGCGCAGGTGGGGGGCTGAGATGCGAGAAAAAAGGAAAAAGGACCACGGCCGGAGACCGCCGATAACGGGCTCCGGCTTTTCCAATTCGTGGAAGCCCCCTGGGGAAAGAGTTGAAGCGGGAAAGTTGACAAGCCCCGTCCCCGGCCGGATAATCGGATTATACTAATTTTCCGTTGAAACTAGACAAGGAATTGCGAGCATGATTTGTGTCAGCCGAGGCGAAGGACACAGGCGGGCTGGCGCCCGCCAAGGACGACAACGAAGGTTGGCGCAAATCAGGCCGCAAGGACTGTCGTATTTTAATGGAAGATTAGTATAAAATTCGATTTGAAACGGGGGACGCGCCATGTCTTCTGCACGTGTGGAGCCCGCCCTGCGGGCCCTCATCGCCTCCGGCGGGAAGCCGGATATCCGGTCTCTGCTGGAGGATATGCTTGCCGGGGGGGAGAGGCCCGAGGCCCTGGCGGAGCTCATGCGCGGCGAGATCCGCACCCTCTGCGGCGATCTGATCTCCGGCCGCACCTTCCTGACGGAGTCGCTCCTTCCGGCCCATTACGTGCTGGAGGGACAGCGCTGGCTGCGGGAGACCGGCGCTCTTAAGGAAGAGGCCCCTGCGCTCCTGATGGGCTGCATGGGCAGCGCGTATGCCAGCCCTTATCATTCCGCCCTCCGCATCTTTGCCGAAGCGCTGGGCCATCCCGTGACCGAGCTGGGCTGCGGCCTCGGGCACGACGGGCCGGAGGCGCTCTGGGCGGCGCACCCCGGCGCCATGGGCCTGATCCTGTATGACGGCGGGCTTTGCGCCTCCCGCAGGGGCCCTGGCCCGTCCTACAGCGTCTGCTGCATGGGCCGCAGCCGCGTTTTCACCGCCCTGCCCGGGGGACCGGCGCTCCCGCCCGACGAGCTCCTTCGCCGTCCCCTGCCGCCCGACCTCGGACTTATGATCCGGCTGGCGGTGCTCCTGGGCTGAGGACCCTTGCCGGACGGACGCCGAAACCGTTGACGCGGGCGGACGGTCTTGGTAAAATGACAGAAAACGGAAGGAGAGGGGCATAGACCATGACCAGCTCGCAGGTCGAGTGCTTTTTCGCCGCCGCCGAGTACGGCAGCTTTACCAAGGCGGCCCAGCACCTGTATATGACCACCGCCGCCGTCAGCAAAAACGTGCTGGCGCTGGAGCGGGAGCTGGAGGTCACGCTCTTCTGGCGGGGGCCCCACGCCCTTTCCCTGACCCCCGCGGGCACCATCCTCCTGGAGTCCATGAAGCGCACCCGGGTGACCTTTTCCCGGGCGCTGGAGGAGGCCCGGGCCCTGACGAGGGATCTCAGCGGCACCCTGACCTTCGGCTTCCTGAAGGGGCAGATGCTGGACGACAACATCCGGACCATCCTTCTGCGCTTTGAGGAGGCCCATCCCCGGGCGGAGCTGCGGGTGGTCTGGGAGGACTATCGCTGGCTCAACGAGGCCGCTGCGGAAAACCGCCTGGATTTCGTGGAGCTTATGGAATCCGCCGTGAAGCGCAATCCCAAGGTGCGCTATATGCCCGTCAACCGGATGGACACCCTGCTGGTGATGCCCAGGGACCATCCCTGCGCCGGGCGGGAGGGCCTGCGCCTCGCGGACTTCAAAGACGATACCATCATTCTCCTATCGGAGTCGGAGAGCCTCTATTCGGAAAAGCTGATGCGCTCCACCTGCCTGGCCGCCGGCTTCGAGCCGAAGCTGCTCTACGCCCCGAACCTGGACACCCAGATCTTCTGGGTGGAGCTGAACAAGGGCCTGGCCGTGGCCAACGCCAACCACATCATGGCAAACGGCCGCGCCGTGGCCTGCACCGTGCTCCCGGAGCTGCCGCCGGAGGACTTTGTCCTGGTGTGGAACGAGCAGAACGGCAATCCCCTGGCCCGGGTGTTCCTGGAGGAATGCAGCCGCCTGAAAATCAACTGAGATTAACATAATTTCTACCCCCCCATGAAAAACCGGAGAGGGCGCCGCGTTGACAAACGCGGCGCCCTCTCCGATAATCTCAGCCGAGAAAAGAAACGGAGGGCAGAGGGATGGCCGATTGGCATACGATCATCCGCGAGCGGGATTTCCCCATGATCGAACAGGCGGAATGCGACGGGCGGCCGGTGATCTACCTGGACAACGCCGCCACCACCCAATGCGCCAGGCCCGTGCTCTGGGCCCTGGAAAACTACTGGCGCAGCCAGCACGCCAACGTATACCGGGGCGTCTACTGCCTGAGCCGCCGTGCCGAGGCGGCGGTGGAGGAGACGAGGCAGATCTGCGCCGAATTCCTGGGCGCAGCCTCCGCCGGAGAGATCGTGTTCACCGGAGGCGCCACCCAGTCCGCCAATCTGCTGGCGGACGCCTTCGCCCTCACGGAGCTGAAGCCGGGGGATCTGGTGCTGTCCACGGAGATGGAACACCACTCCAACCTCCTGCCCTGGCGGGAGGCCTGCCGCCGCACGGGGGCGGAGCTGGCCCTCGTGCCGGTGACGGAGGAAGGGGAGCTGGACCTGGACGCGCTGGATCGGCTGCTGGAGCGGCGGCCCAAGCTGCTGGCGGTCTGCGCCGTTTCCAACGTGCTGGGCACCGTGAACCCCCTGCGGGAGATCGCCGACCGGGCCCACGCCGCGGGCTGCGCCGTGGCGGTGGACGCGGCCCAGGCCATGCGCTGCTGCCTGCCGGGCGTCCGGGAGCTGGACTGCGATTTCCTCTATTTCTCCTCCCACAAGGTCATGGGCCCAACGGGCGTCGGCGTTCTCTACGGCAGCGAGGCCTGGCTGGAGCGCCTCACCCCGCCCCGCACCGGCGGGGGCATGGTGAGCGCCATCCGGGAGGATACGGTGCTGTATGAGCGGGGACCGCTGAAATTCGAGGCGGGGACCCCCAACCTGGCCGGGATCGCCGGCCTGGGCGCGGCGCTGGAATATCTGCAGGCCGTGGGCCGCCGGCGCATCGCGAAGCGGGAGAAGGCGCTGCTGCAGTATGCGGAAAAGCGCCTGCGGGAGCTCCCCGGGCTGCGGATCCTGGGCGCGCCGAAGCAGCGCGCCGGGGTGCTGAGCTTCGTCGCCCCGCCCCTGCAGGCCTACGATATCGCCATGCTGCTGGACAGCCAGGGCATCGCCGTGCGCTCCGGCAGCCACTGTGCCATCCCCCTACACCGGCGTCTGGGGCTGTCCGGCTCCGTCCGCGTTTCCCCGGCGTTCTACAACACGGCCGAGGAGCTCGACGCCCTGACCGTCGCCCTCAGGCGGAGCCTGGAGGGGGCGAAGAAGGCGGGCGTACCCGTGGGGGAGAACGCCCGTGGATGAGCTGGAGCGGGAGCAGGCGCGCATCCTGGAGGAATTCCGGGAGCTGGGAGACCCCTTCGCCTGCTACAGCTATCTCCTGGGGCTGGCGTCGCTGCTGCCCCCCTGCCCGGAGGAGGTCAAAAGGCCGGAAAACGCGGTGGAGGGCTGCCAGTCTCACGTCTGGCTCCGGTCCCGGGCGGAGGAGGGGTGCTTCCGCTTCGACGCGGACAGCGACACCTACATCATCAAGGGTCTGCTGTATCTCCTGATGAACGTGCTGGACGGCCGGCCGCTGGAGGCCGCCGCCGGCGCAGAGCTGTATTTCTGGAAGGATCCGCTGCTGCTGGGGGGCTTTGACGAGCACCGGCAGAAGGGGATCGGCTACGTGGCCGCCGCCCTGCAGAGACAGGCCGGGCAGCTGCTGAAAAAGCGCGAGGATACCGGCGGGGAACCGCCCGCCGAAAAATAAACAATTGGGAGGCTGAATATGAGCATCATCAAGGCATCCGACATCCGCCTGAAGGTCCGCCCCGTGCTGCTGGGCCTGGAGCACAGGTATTTCTACGAGGGCCCCTGCCGCTTCGGCCAGGGCGAGGCCCTGCAGCCCGGCTTCGACAAGTTCGCGAACGAGGACCTCTACACCATGTTCCTGAACCAGCTGGACAAGTGGAAGCCCGAGGGCGTGGACGTGCTGGAGCCCATCCGGGTCTGCCGGACGGACGACTGGGAGAACACCCTGGAGATGTGGGAGAGCATGCGCCTCGGCATGGTGGACGCGGACGTGGCCTTCTTCTTCACCAACATCGGCCTGGACGATTTCGTGGTGGATTTCGCCATGCGCTTTGACACGCCCCTGATCGTGGACCCGGAGAGCGCCTTCTCTCCCATCACCGACTGCGCCGCCGTCAAGGCGAAGGACCCCGCGAAGGAGATCTACGTCCCCATGTGCTGGTCTGAGACCACGAAGCTGCTGGCCGCCCTGCGGGCCAAGAAGGTCATCCGCAATACCCGCATCCTTCTGGTCAACCGCTTCAATTCCAACGTGTCCTTCAGCAGCGTGGACACCTTCACCAACCAAGAGCTCATCACCAGGCGCCTGGGCGCTCGCTTCCGCTACGTCAACGCCCATGAGCTGCTGGACCAGATGTCCCCCCTGCCCGAGGGCGGCAACCACACCACGCCCGGCCGCGTGACCCCCAACATCACCGAGGAGGAGCTGAAGGAAGCCGGGGCCATGGCCGACGAGCTGATCGGCGGGGCCGAGGTGGCGGACATCAGCCGCCAGTACCTCATCAATTCCCTGGTGGCCTACCTCACCGTCCGGAAGAACATGGACCTCCTGGAGTGCAACGGCTTCACCGCCCCCTGCCCGGACATCTGCTCCACCCGCAGGATCAACGAGATGAAGTTCACCTTCTGTCTCACCCATTCCCTCATGATGGAGCAGGGCATCCCCTCCTCCTGCGAGTACGACGCCGACTCCGTCCTCAGCCAGCAGGCGCTGATCGCCGTTTCCGGCATGAGCCCCTACATGGGCAACACCACGCCCCTGCCCTATGAGGATTCCACAGGCGAATTCATGTCCCTGGCCCGCTGGCCCTCCGACGAGGTGAAGGCGAAGCTGATCGCCGACGATCCCCACAACCTCTACGTCATGGAGCACAGCGTGGCCAACCGCTGCTACCGGGATCCCAAGAAGAAGGGCAAATACGCCCTCCGCCATTTCGCCCACGAGCAGAAGTTCGGCGCGGTCCTGCGCTACGACTTCACCCAGGACGCGGGCCAGACCGTGACCATGTGCCGCTTCAGCCCCGACGGCTCCAAGCTCTTCATCGCCAGGGGCGACATCGTCTGCGGCGACGGCTACGAGGCCAACAACTGCAACAACCTGGTGATCTTCCGGGTGAAGGACCAGCTGGACTGCTACAAGAAGCAGTGTCTGGTGGGCAACCACGTGGCCCTGGTCTACGGCGACTGCACCGACGCGCTGATCCGGCTGGCCGAGGTCCTGGGCGTGGAGCCGCTGCTCTCCCTTTGAGCGCGGCGGATCGGGACCGCGTCCGGGAGGCGCTGCTGCAGCATACCGCCGCGGCGGCGCGGGAGGCGCGCTGCCTCCGGGAATGTGCTTCGCCGGACGCGGCCTTCGTAAAGGAGCATCTGCGCGCCTACATCCTCCATAAATACATGCTCCCGGAGGACGTCTGCCGAAGCGACGATATCCGGGAGCTGACGGAGGCCGGCCTCGCCCATATGATGAAGGTCACGCCGGAGCTGGCGGCGGTCCTGGACACGGCCCGGAGCTGCGCCGGGGCCACCTCCGCCACGGTGAAGAAGGCCCTGCTGTTCCAGGCCATGGAGCGGGAGCTGGGCGTCACCCTGCCCGCGGACAAGGCCGTTGCCGCCCGGGACGTGGGGACCCTGGCCGTCCTCGTGGCCGGTCTCCTGGCGGCGGGAAACAAATAGAATCATCAGGAAACGGCGGCCGCCGCTCCCGGGAGGGAGCGGCGGCCGTTCAGATCGGCGTCGTATTTGACCCATCGTTCAAGCCTTGGCACCTTGCCGCGAAGCGGTAGGTTGTCGTGCGGTCATCGAGCTTGTCTCTCGCGCACTCTTTATGGTGGTGATATCATACCACACCGGGAAGAAGAAAACAATGTTTTTACGTGTTGTATAAAAGCTTGAATATGTATCCCTTTGGTTCAGGGTCATACAATAGGGGTGAAAAGCGCCCTGTTGGCACACGATTTTGCCCTGCAAGGGCTAGTTTCTATCCCTTCTCTTTTACATCAAAAACTTGTTTCTTCCGCCGTTCCCAAAAACATCACATCATAGATTGGCAGATACGCAATCATCCCGCTCGTCGTGATTTCGCGGGTGTTGGACAGGACATAAGCCTTTTTCCCATGATAGTCTTCGTTCTTCACAAAGGCGCTCAGTGCGCTGTGGATGGTGTAGTCCTTGCCGGATTTCACCTCGATGGGGACGGCGGACAGGCTGTCGTAATCGTCGATCAGGAAATCGACCTCCCCTTTCGTACGGTTATCGTAATAAAACAGCCTGCAGCCGTGGGCAGCCAGCTCCTGGGCCACCACGCTTTCATACACGGAGCCGAGATTGATTCCCGTCTCGTCATCCAGGATCGCGCGGATATTGCTGCCGTATAATACGTCCGTCAGAAGGCCCACGTCGTTCAAGTAGAGCTTGAGGAGATTCTTGCCGACGGCCTGCGTAAGGGGGAATACGGGCGTGGAAATCGCGTTAACGTCCAGGGCGATTCCCGCAGAAATCAGGTATTCAAACTCATCCTGATAATCGGAGAAGCGCTTGCCCCGCTTGTCCTCGATCTCTTGAAAGACCACACGCTTCTTCTTGTTCCCCATATTGGAAGGGATCATTTCATAGATCCTGCGGATCTTCAGCTTTTTAGCGTTGTCCGCTTCATACTTCGAAGCATCGTCGGCATAAAACGCGCGGATATCCCGATGGATCGTCCGCACCTTCACAATATTCATATCTGCGATGAAGGTGTTGACGGCATCCGGCAGCCCGCCGATCAGCAGATACTTTTTGAAAAGATCCATCACCTTTTCGTGGGCGGCGGCGTCCAGGCTTTCAGCGGCCCGGAACTTCTCGCGCATCATGTCGATGGCGAAGCGGTTAAAGCCGTTTGCCAGAAGGAACTCTTCAAAATCCAGAGGGAACATGCGTTTGAGCTCGATGCTGCCCATGGGGATTGAGCTCGTTTTCTTCAAGGTCA
Source organism: Oscillospiraceae bacterium (assembly GCA_017524845.1). Lineage (GTDB taxonomy): Bacteria > Bacillota > Clostridia > Oscillospirales > Oscillospiraceae > UBA1774. The sequence continues at coordinate 1,454 of JAFXUU010000009.1, read as the reverse complement.
CACCAAGCAGCGAGCCACTTGCAATGTAGGTGAACCTGTCGTCCGCCTTAAGAAACTTCAGCATGGTCAGCAGATGAGGATAGGCCTGGATCTCGTCAAGGAAGATCAGCGTATTTTTCTTCCCGCCCATTTTTTCGCCGGCGATCGTGCTGACCTGAAAATAGAAATCCCGGACGGTGCGCACTTGCTCAAATAGCTTGGGGCCGTTTTGGTCCTCCACGAAGTTCAGCTCGATGTAATTCTCAAAGAGCTGTCGGCCAACGTGACGGATGATATACGTCTTGCCGATCTGCCGCGCTCCGTCGATGATCAGCACTTTGTTGGAGTCCGACTTCAGATAGCTCTCAATAAACGGTTGGATTTTTCGATATAACACAGCGCACCTCCGCACTTTTCAGCAGGTTCTTTTCTCAAAATAATACACAATTCAATATCTATTGCAACGAGAGGATCGCACATTTCAATATCTATTATACTCGATAATTCGCACATTTCAATAACCTTCGTGAACTATTGCGCAGTGCGTCCCTTCAGTTTCCCTCGCTGCTGCAATAACCTCATTATCCCTTCAGAGCCACAATCACAAAATTATACATATTTTAGTGTGCCGCGATCACGCTATTATTGGATGCTTGCGCTGTTCTCCCAAAATGAAAAGCATCGGCTGCATATTTGAGCCCTCCCCTCATCCCGCCGTTTTGCAGGATTGCGGGAGGGCTTCATTGATTTCTTGCGTAACCGGCGAGTCCACGCAGTCGTGGCTCCTTCTCCGAGTTATGCAGCAGGTTCGGTTTCTCATGTCGGCATTCGGATGCTTCGCCAAATCATGCCGTGCGCATGGAAAAGTGGAAACTGCGGAACCCAATTCCTGCGCAGGCTGTTTCGGGCATCGCCCGAATTGACGGAGAGACAGAAGGCAGCCCCGGCCAAGGGCAGGCAGGATTTGCGCTGCGTGCCGCGCGGGTATGCCGAAAGCAGGAGGTAAGAGAGAAATAAAAGCAGCGGGCATCGTCCGGCGCATCGAGGTATGAGTTATAATAGGACAAAGTCGTTCAAACCATTGAGAACACTAGGTTTTTGCTGATTTTGTCCATCATCGAAAATCAAGTATTCGGCCCAGAAAAGGGCCACGACTGGAAAAAACCTCATTTTCAGGAGGTGATGGAAGGTCGGATTCAACAAGAGAAGGCACCTGCTCGAAAAAAGTTTCGCGGTATGTGCCTTCTCTTCTTTATGAATATGACTTGCATATTATAAGGAAAGGAATGCATATGAGCGATTTCTTGAATTTTTGCAACATAGGCTAGGTTAACTGCAAAAAGAGAGATGCTCGGCCCTCCGAATGGATAAGCCGAGCATCAGTTTTTCAGTTTTCTACTCTCAGAAAATGCGCTATTCTCCGTATTCAATCAGCAGCGTGACGCCTTTTCCGTTGAGATAAACAGTTTCGTTGC
>JAFXUU010000080.1 GCA_017524845.1 Oscillospiraceae bacterium | reverse complement strand
CGCTGTAGGTGGCGGCGACGACGGAGGATTTGGAGAACTTCGTCGCGGTGCGGGATTTGACCCACCACTGGTAGCTGAGTCCGTCGCCCTCGGCAAGGACGGTGAAGGAAGCCGTATCGCCGATGCTGCCCGTGAAATCCGCCAGGTTGGCGGTGACGGCAAGGGGCGTCTGAGATGCGGCGACGGTCATGGAGACCGTATTCGTCCGGGCGGTGTTGCCGTAGGCGTCGGTGACGACGCAGTAGAGCTGCCGCCCGGAATTGGAAGCCGTGAGGGCCACGCTGTAGGTGGCGGCGACGACGGAGGATTTGGAGAACTTCGTCGCGGTGCGGGATTTGACCCACCACTGGTAGCTGAGCCCGTCGCCCTCGGCCTGGACGGTGAAGGAAGCCGTATCGCCGATGCTGCCCGTGAAGTCCGCGAGGTCTGCGGTGATGGCAAGGGGCGTCTGGGCTGCGCTGACGGTCATGGAGACGGTGTTCGTCTGCGCGGTGTTGCCTTCGGCGTCGGTGACGACGCAGTAGAGCTGATTGCCGTTCCGTGCCTCGGTAAGCTCGACGCTGTAGGTGGCGGCGGTGATGGAGGACTTGCTGAACTTCGTCGCGCTGAGCTTTTTGACGTACCAGGTGTAGGTATAGGGCTCCGTGCCGCCCTCGGCAAGGACGGTGAAGGAGGCCGTATCGCCGACGCTGCCCACATAATCCACCAGGTCGGCGGTGATGGCGAGGGGCACGGGCGCTTCGCCGTCGAAATGAACGTCGGCAGTCAGCAGCGCATCGTTGTTCGAGCCGAAGCTGATCTGCGTCCACGCGGCCTCGTCGCCGCCGTAATGGACGTCCGTCAGGCTGTCGCAGCCGTAAAACGCGTAGTCTCCGATGCTCGTTACGCCGGCGGGGATCGTTATGCCGGGGAGGCTTGTGCAGAAGCCGAAAGCAAAGTAACCGATGCTCGTTACAGTGTCGGGGATCGTTACGTCCGTCAGGGCGGGCAGATTATAGAATGCGTAGTTCCCGATGGAAGTGACGCCGGGAGCGATCTCCGCCGACTGGATCCGGTCCTTTTCGATGCTCCAGGGCGCGGGCGTCAGGTCGTTGTAGATATCGTCATAGTAGCTGTAGTCCCACATCGGACCCGTGCCCTCGATCCGCAGGACCCCGTCGCCGTCCAGCGACCAGGCGAGGCCGTCGCCGCATTCGCCGGAGAGCCCGTCTCCTTCGACCGTCATGCTCACCGTGTCCGTCTGCACGCTGGCGCCGTCAAAATCCGTGACGACGCAGTAGACCTGCCGCCCGGAGTTGGCTGCCGTCAGCTCCGTGCTGTAAGCGGGACCCGTCACGCCGGTCCTTTCGAAGCTGCTCGCGCCGGGGTTTTTGATGTACCAGGCATAGACGTAAGGCTGCGTGCCGCCCTCCGCTTCCACGGTGAAGGCCGCCGTGCTTCCCGCCGGACCTGTGTAGTCCGTCGGCTGAGCGGCGACGGTCAGAGGCGACGGCGAGGTCTCCACGGTCATTCTCACGGGATCCGTTACGACGTAGTCGTTGTGTACGTCTGTCACGATGCAGAACACCATCTGCCCGGAGTTTTCCTCCGTCAGCGTTTCCGTATAAGTTTTCCCCGTCACGTTCGTCAGCTCAAAGGCGCTGCTTCCGGGGCGCAGGATCTGCCACATATAGCTGAGAGGCCCGTCTCCCACCGCTTCCACGGTGAAGGTCGCCGTGCTTCCCACCGGACCCGCGTAGTCCGCCGGCTGGGTGACGATCCGCAGGCTGGCGGGCGGGGCGTCGACGGTCATGGACACCGTTCTCGTCTCTACGCGGTTGCCCGAGGTGTCCTCGACGACACAGTAGAGCTGCCGCCCGGAGTTCATTTCCGTCAGCGTGTCCGTATAGGTCGGCCCGGTCACGCCGGAGCTCACGAACGCGCCGCTCCCCGGGTCTCTGACGTACCAGAGATAGCTGACAAGGCCGATCCCCACCGCCTCCACGGTGAAGGTCGCCGTGCTGCCCGCGGCGCCCACGTAGTTTTCCGGCTGGTCGAGGATGCCGAAGCCCGGGGAATTGAAATGGACCGTGCAGTCAAAGAAATACTCGGGCCATCCCTCGACGGAAGCCCATTGCTCCGGGCTTCCGGCGTAATACGCGTCGTGCAGCCAGTAGCAGTTGGGGAAGGCGTGATCCTCGAACGCCGTGACGCTGAGAGGAACGGTCAGGTTGTCGATTCGCGGCGTATAGTCAAAGGCCCAGGCCCTGACGGTCGTCACGCCGGAGGGGATGCAGTAGGATTCCTTCTGGACGGCCGTGACCCGGATCAGCTCCGTCCCGCTCTTGTTGAAAAGGACGCCGTCGCGATCGGAAAACGCGGCGTTATCCTCCGCCACGTTGAAGGCGGTCAGGCGGCTGCAGCCGGAAAAGGTCATTTCCCCGATCGTCGTGACGCTGGCGGGGATGTTGATGCCCGAGAGATTCATGCACAGATCAAAGGCGTAGTTCCGGAGGGTGGTCACGCCCTCGGGGATCTGATAAACCCCGTACGGCGGTTCGGGACAACGGACCAGCTCCCTCCCGTCCTTGGTGAAAAGGACGCCGTCCGCGCTGTTTTTGAAGCAGGGGTTGGCTTCGTCCACGACGTAGGAGGTCACGGCGTCGCAACCGATGAACGCATGGTCGCTGATCTCGCGGACGCTGGCAGGGATCACAACGGAGGTCAGGCCGGTGCAGGAACTGAAGGAATCGTACGCGACGGTCTCCACACCCGCGGGGATCGCGCAGATGCCGCTGGCTCCCTGGGGACAGAGGATCAGGGTTTTCCCATCCTTGCTGAGAAGGAAACCGTCCGAGCTGCTGTAAACGAGGTTGCCCCCGTCCACAAAAAAGCCGGCGAGATTATCGCAGCGGTTGAAGGCGTCGATCTCGATCATGGAGACGCCTGCGGGGATGGAGAACGTCTGCAGTCCGGAGCAGCTCTGAAACGCGATCGAACGGATGGAAACCAGACTGTTCGGCAGAGATACGGAGACAAGGCTGCGGCAGTCTTCGAAGGCCCGTTCACCGATGCCGGTCACGCCCTCGGTCACCACCAGAGAGACGATGCAGTCCTTTACGTCTTCCCAGGGACGGTCGGAGTTATAGTAGAGATAGTCCCACATATCTCCTGTCCCGCTGACCGTCAGCGTCCCGCTCGTGTCCAGGACCCAGGTCAGGCTGTCGCCGCATTCGCCGGTCATATCCTCGGTCAGACTGCCGCCCCCCGATCCGCCGGCGATGACATAGGTGGTCATGCTGTAATCGCCGCCGTCCACCACGCAGAAGGCCATGGCGTTCAAAAAGGGATAGTCCGCGTAGTCTGCGTTCAGCGACCAGTCGCTGTTGGCCGCCACGTCTGCCGCGGTAATGGCGTAGTTCGCGAGCATCGGGGCCGTATTCGTGCCGTCGATGCCCCCCGGGCTGGGCATTGCGTTCATGATGATCGTGCCTTCGGCCTGGTGATCCGCAAAGGTCACCTCCGCGGCGTCCGCGGGCACGGCGCCGGTATAGAGATACGCAGGGCCGACAGAGTAGGTCCCGATCTCCACGCAGTCGGCCAGGCGCACCGCAAAGCCGTCGTCCGCCGGAACGGCGACGGGCAGCAGGCCCAGCAGGAACACGGCGGCGAGGGCGAGGGACATCAGCTTCTTCACAGGCTTCTTCACTTCGCTTGCACTCCTTCTGTGTCTCCGGCGCCTCTGGGGGCGGACCCGGAAACCCAAAACATTTTTTGTTTATAGAATACTTAACGTTTGCCGGAAAAGCAAGAGTTTTTCATGTAAAAGATAGCAAAAAGCCCGCTCCCGCTTTTGCGGGACCGGGCCTTTCGCAGACGCGCTGACAAGGCGCGGTTTTTGTTTATCCGACGGTCATGGTCGCGGTGTTCGTCTGAACGGTATTGCCCCAGGCGTCGGTGACGACGCAGTAGACCTGGTTGCCGTTCCGGGCCTCGGTGAGCTCCACGCTGTAGGTGGCCGCCGTGATGCTGGACCTGGAGAACTTCGCCGCGCTGGGCTTCTTCACCCACCACTGATAGGTGAGGCCTTCGCCCGTGGCCTCCACGGTAAAGGTCGCCATGCTGCCGAGCGGACCGGAGAAGTCCTCCAGCTCGGCGGTGATGGTGAGGGGCTCGGCAAGGGTCATGGTCGCGGTGTTCGTCTGAACGGTGTTGCCGTAAGCGTCGGTGACGATGCAGTAGACCTGGTTGCCGTCTCTCGCCGAGGTGAGCTCCACGCTGTAGGTGTCGGCGGTGATGCTGGATTTGGAGAACTTCGTTGCGGTGGGTTTCTTCACCCACCACTGATAGGTAAGTCCCTCGCCTGTGGCCTGCGCGGTAAAGGTCGCCATGCTGCCGAGCGGACCCACGTAATCCTCCAGTTCGGCGGTGAGGGCGAGGGGCTCCGCCGCGGTCATGGTGACGGTGCTCGTCTGGGCCGTGCTGCCGAAGGCGTCGGTGACGACGCAGTAGACCTAGTTGCCGTTCCGGGCTTCGGTGAGGGTCACGCGGTAGGTGGCGGCGGTGATGCTGGACTTGGAGAATTTCGTG
>JAFXUU010000079.1 GCA_017524845.1 Oscillospiraceae bacterium | reverse complement strand
CTGCCCCCCGCTTCTCCCACGGCGAGGACGGCGGCGGCGCCGGTCTCCTCCGCCGCGGCCGCGGCTTCTTCCGCCGCCAGTCTGAAGGCCACGGGCAGGCAGCGCCTGCGCACCGTCCAGCCGCCGATCTGCTCCGGCAGGGCCAGGACCGCCTCCCGGGACATATTCACCATCCGGCCGCCGAAGGGCTCGAAGCAGGTGACCAGCAGGACGCCGCTCAACGGACGCCCAGCTTTCTCCGGAGGAACTCGTCCGCCACGTCCCAGGCGGCCCGGCTGCGGAAGCCGTTGAAGCCGTGGGAAGCGTCCAGCAGCTTGTAGAATTCCACGCTCTTTCCCATTTCCCGCAGGCGCCCGTAAAGCCGCACGCTCTGGTCGAAGGGCACCAGGATGTCCCGGTCCCCGTGCATCATCAGGATGGGCGGGGTCTCCTTTTCCTGGCGGAGCCAGGAGGCCGGGTCCACCGGCCCGGCCAGCTCCGGGTGCTCCCACACGTTCTTGCCCCCGATGAGCAGCCCCTCCGGGCTGTCGGCTGCCACATGGTCCATGGTGGAGGGACAGCAGCTCATCCACTGAATGTCCGTAGGACCGAACCAGTCCACAATGGCGGCGGCCTCGGCGCTGACCTCCCCGTACAGAGGCGTATCCGGCTCCCCGTCGCCGGTGATGCCCGCCATCAGGGCGGTGTGGGCCCCGGAGGAAGTGCCGAAATAGGCCGTCTTCTCAGGGTCGACACCGTATTCCGCACCATGGAGGCGCAGGAAGCGCATGGCGGTCTTGGCGTCCTCCGCCTGGGCCGGGAAGGGCGCGATGCCGCTGTGGCGGTATTCCACATTGGCCACCACCCAGCCCCGGCGGGCAAAATCGCAGAGCTCGGGCACCATCTGATCCAGATTCTGCTGCATGAAGGCGCTGCCGGGGATGAAGACCACCAGGGGGCGGCGTTTCCCGTCCGGCATCATCCCCGCCGTGGGCAGAAAAAGCTGCAGGTGCAGCTCGACCCCGTCCCGCCGGGCGTAGATCACGTTGCTGACGAAGCTCACGCCCATGGGATCGTCCGTCAGGCGCAGCTCCCGGCAGCCCTCCGGCAGCGCCGGGTCCGCCGGAAATTCCTCCGGCGGCACGCTGATGGGCTCCACATAGGTCTTTTCCAGATTTTTCATGGTCTTTCCCCCAAAAATCCGTCTCAAGGTTTGACATGCATCTTCCCTTCTGCTAAAGTATTTTAGTTCATCCGCAAGCATTTGTAAAGCGCCGCGGGAGCGGCGCGGCAGCCGGGGAGGTGAGGGCGCATGGCGGGGGAAAAATCAAAGCTCGGGCAGGCGCTCCCTGCCGCTGCCGCGGCGCTGCTTCTGCCGCTGCTGCTCCTGCTCCTGGGCCGCCTCATCGGCCTGCAGGGCCTCTCCGCGCTCCTTGCCTCCGCGGGCTGGGGCGCGGAATACCTGCTGCTCCTCTGTCCCGCTCTTCTGCTCTGGGCGGTCTTCGGCCGCCCCTGGTGCGTTTGGCTGGCGGAGGGCCTCCCCGCCCTGACCCTGGCCCTCGTCAGCTACTATAAGCAGCGCATCAACGGCACGCCTCTGGAGTTGGGGGATTTCTCCATGCTCTCCGGGGCCGGGGAGATCGTGGGCTTCGCCCTGCCCCAGGCCCGGCTGACGCCGGTCTCCGGGGCCGTGCTGGGAGCCTACACCCTGCTGCTGGTCCTGCTGATCGTCTTCGGGCGGCGGCTCCGGGGCGGAAAGGGACTGCGCCTCGGAGCGCTCGGCCTCTCCCTTCTCCTGACGGCGGCCTTCGCCGTCCTGCGCCCCGCGCCGGAGGGCGTCGGCGGCGCAGGTCCGGTGCTGCGCCTCTACGCCGCCTGGCGGGAGACCGCCGCCCGGCCCGGCGCCCAGGGAGCGGACCCGGCGGTGCTCTCCGCCATCCACGCCCAGGTGTATGAGGCCGACGCCGCAGAGGAGATGCCCGCGGCCTCCGCGCCGCCGGAGGGACAGACGGAGGGAGGCTCTCCCGCCGAGCCCTCCCCCGCGCCGATGCCGGAGCCCACAGAGCCCACGGTGATCTTCCTCATGTCCGAGAGCTTCTTCGACGTGACGGAGCTGCCGGGCGTCGAATATGAAACGGATCCCCTTGCCAATTTCCACGCCCTGGCCGCGGAGGGCCGCACGGGCGTCTTCATCTCCCCCACCTACTGCGGCGGCACCGGCTACGTGGAGATGGAGGTGCTGACGGGGATCTGCAGCGCCCTGCTGCGGGGCGCGGACACCCTCACCTCCCTGTCGGAGGAGCGGTATCGCAATCTGCCCTGCATCTCGGACGTTTTCACGGCCCTGGGCTACGAAAAGACCTTTCTCCACTCCTACAACGAGAAGCTCTATAACCGCCCCCTCATATACGACGCCTTCGGCTTCGACCGGGCGCTGTTCGCCGACAGCTTCCCCGAAGATGCGGAGACGGCCGGGGGCTTCATCTCCGACATGGCCCTCACGGAAAAGATCCTCGCCCTTCTGGACGCAGCGGAGGGAACGAAGCAGTTCATTTTCGCCGTGAGCATGGAGAACCATCAGCCCTACAACGCCGCCAAATTCGGAGAGGGCAGCGCTTCCGCCCCCACCTCTTCCCTGCTGGACGGGGACGAGCTGGCGCTCCTGGACACCTTCGTCCGCGGCACGGAGGACGCCGACGCCGCCCTGGGCGCCCTGGCGGCGGCCCTGGCCGGGCGGGAGGAGCCGGTGATGCTGGTGTTCTGGGGGGATCACCGGCCGAACCTGGGTCTGCCGGACGGCCGCAATGTGTACGACGCTCTGGGCTGCTGCCGGGGCACCGACACGGAGGCCTGGCCGCCGGAGGAGCTGCTGGGTATGCTCTCCACAAATTATCTCGTTTGGACGAATTACGGTCTGAAATCGGAGGAACGCACGGAGAGCAGCACCCTGCTGGGCCTTCACGTGCTGGAGGACCTGGGCTTTCCTCTGACGGACTGGTTCCGCTGGCTCAGCGCCCAGGTGGACGGGCGCTGTCTCATGTACCGCCCCCGCCTGTATGCCGACGGGGCTGGCGTCCCCTGCGCGGCGATCCCCGAGCGGTACGATGAGATCATGCACGCCTACGCCGCGGCGGTGAGCGACGTCGTCTACGGCGGCTGCACCATATTCCGGCGTTACCGGGGGTGAGAAGCATGAGGCCGCGTATCCTGCTCCTGCTGGCGGCGCTCCTGCTTCTGGCCGCCTGCGCAGCGCCGACGCCGACGCCCGCCCCCACGGCCCCGCCGACGCCGGAGCCGACGCCCGCGCCTTATACCGCCATGGCCGGGGACGGGGAG
>JAFXUU010000078.1 GCA_017524845.1 Oscillospiraceae bacterium | reverse complement strand
GTGGTGCCCTCCTGGGGGGTGAACATGCCGAACTGGGAGCCGTCGTCCTTGATGAAGTTCACCGTGTCGCCGTCGTAGTCGAAGGGCACGGCGGGAGGCGTGATATCCTCCAGCTTGTCGGCGGCGGGGATGGCGAGGTAATACTGCGTGGCGGTGGTGCCGCCGTCCTTCACCTTGATGGGGGCGACGGGGATGGCCTTGCCGCAGTTAGCCTTGGGGAGGGTGATATCGAAGGAACCGTCCTCGCTGAAGGTCACGTCGGCGGTGAGCTCGTCGTAGATGCTGCCGAAGTGGAGGCTTCCGTAGACGGTGGTGTTCTTGGGCACGAAGTGGATAACGACGTTATTGCCGTCAATGACGCAGGTGGTGCCCTCCTGGGGGGTGAACATGCCGAACTGGGAGCCGTCGTCCTTGATGAAGTTCACCGTGTCGCCGTCGTAGTCGAAGGGCACGGCGGGAGGCGTGATATCCTCCAGCTTATCGGCGGCGGGGATGGCGAGGTAGTACTGCGTGGTGGTGGTGCCGCCGTCCTTCACCTTGATGGGGGCGGCGGGGATCGCCTTGCCGCAGTTAGCCTTGGAAATGGAGATATCGAAGGTGCCGTCCTCGTTGAAGGTCACGTCGGCGGTGAGCTCGTCGCCGATGGGGCCGAAATGCAGGCTTCCGTAGACGGTGGTGTTCTTGGGCACGAAGTGGATAACGACGTTATTGCCGTCGATGACGCAGGTGGTGCCCTCCTGGGGGGCGAACATGCCGAACGGGGAGCCGTCGTCCTTGATGAAACTAACCTCGTCGCCGTCGTAATCGAAGGCTTCCGCGGGGGTTGCGCCGTCCTCCGCGGCGATGGCGGCGGTCATGCAGCTGAGGATCATGAGGATCGCCAGCAGCAGAGTGAGCAGCTTTCTTCCTGAATTCTTCATTTGTCCTCCTTCCGGGGCCGTCGTCGGCAGCCCCTGAAACATCGGGGGCGGGCATGGCCCGCCGGTTTTCCCCAGCAGGTTTCCTGGCTTGCGGGTCGGGGCCGCGGCAGCGCCTTCTCATGCCCGGGGGCACAATGGCTCGCTTGCTGCCCGGCTCGCCGCTGACAGTGACCGGATCGCTCAGGACTCGCACCTGATTCCCTTTTGCCCGCCCTGCGGCGGCACTGGGGAACGGGATGGGTTCGGCAGAAACCTTTGCCGGATATTTGCGCGGCGATGCCTTATGTCTCCTTGCCTCCTTCCTTCATAAGTCCGCGCTTTTTCGCTTCTTCCATGAGCTCCGCGACCCGCCGGTTCATCTCCCCCAGGGGGAAATCCGTACAGATCACGGAGGTGCACTTCTCCATGGCCGCCAGGGCCCGGCGGTAGACCTCCTCCCCGATGGGCTCGAAGGGAGGCGCGGAGAAGACCTCCGAGGCCAGGCTCCGGGCGATGGGGAAGTCCATGTCGTTCTCGAAGAGGATCCCGGCGCAGAAGGGGACGTCCGCCCGCTGCAGGCGGCGGAAGACCGCCGCGCCGCTGCCGCAGCCGGAGATCACGAAGACCCGGGGCTCCCCGGCGGGCCGGGGCAGCTCCACGCTGCCGAAGCGGATGTCGTAGGTCCCCGCCGTGATGCCGTAGAGGGAATTGATGACGTCCTCCCGGAAGATCTCCTCCGGCGTGCCGAAGTGGGCGATCACGTCGCCGCTGACGCACATCACCTTGTCGGAGATCTTCTGGGCCAGGTCGATCTCGTGGAGGGACATGATGACGGTGATGCCCTTCTCCCGGGCCATGGAGCGGAGGATGCTCAGCAGCTCCAGCTTGTGGCGGATGTCCAGGAAGCTGGTGGGCTCGTCCAGCACGATGATCTCCGGCTCCTGGCAGATCGCCCGGGCCAGGAGCACCCGCTGCCGCTGTCCGTCGCTGATGGCGGTAAAGTCCTTTTCTGCCAGCTCCCAGGCGTGGACCCGCTCCATGGCGGCGCGGACCTTCTCCCGGTCCTCCGGGGAGAGAAGGCCCAGGGAATTGGTGTAGGGGTAGCGCCCGGTGGACACCACGTCCCAGCAGGTGAGGAGCTCGCCCTTGATGCGCTCGGTGAGCACCACCGCGAGCTTTTGGGAGAGCTCCTTGTAGCTCATGTCCTTCACGGAGGCGTCGGCGATGAAGCTGTCGCCCCGGATGGCGGCCAGGTGCTTGGTGATGCTCTTGAGGATGGTGGACTTCCCCGAGCCGTTGGGCCCGATGAGGGTGAGGATCTCCCCGGCGTGGATGCGGATCTCGATGTCCCGGATCAGGGTCTTTCCGTTGTAGCCGACGGAGAGGTCGGAAGTGCGGAAATAGTATTCACTCACGGCGATCCCTCCTTAGGCCCGGCTGCCGTGGCGGCGCACCAGCATGACGATCACCACCGGCGCGCCGAAGATGGCGGTCACGGTGCTGATGGAGAGCTCCGTGGGGGCGAAGGCGGTGCGGGCGATGTAGTCGCAGAAGAGGCAGAACACCGCTCCGCCGAAGAAGCAGCAGGGGACGACCACGATGGGCTTGGCGGTCTTCAGCAGCATCTTCACCAGATGGGGCACCGCGATGCCCACGAAGGAGATGGGCCCGGCGAAGGCGGTGACGCAGCCCGCGATGAGGCTGGACATGAGGATGAGGATCACCCGGAAGCGCTTGACGTTGACGCCCATGCTCTGGGCGTAGCTCTCGCCCATCTGATAGGCCCCGATGGGCTTGCTCATGAAGAAGACGACGACGAGGCTGGCCAGGACGATGATGGAGAACACCGTCACGTTGCTCCAGGTGGTGCCGGAGAAGCTGCCCTGGGACCAGCTGTGGAGGTTCACGATGTCGCTGTCCTTGGCGAAGGTGATGAGGAACTCCGTGATGGCGGAGCAGATGTAGCTGATCATGATGCCCGCCACCAGGAGCATGGACATCTGCCGGATGCTTCGGGCGGCCAGGAGCACGAAGCCCATGGCGATGAGAGCGCCTATGAAGGCTGCGATCACCATCATCCAGGAGGAGACGTAGCTCACGAAGCGCAGGGCGACGATCATCACCATGGCCACGATGAGCTTGGAGCCGGCGGAGATGCCCAGCACGAAGGGCCCGGCGATGGGATTGCCGAAGAAGGTCTGCATCAGGAAGCCGGAGAGGGCCAGGCCGCCGCCCAGCACCGCCGCGGCGATGATGCGGGGCAGCCGCAGCTGCCAGACGATGCCCATCTGCGTCTCGTCCCCCTCCTTCAGGAAGAGGATGCGGGCGATGCTGCCCACGGAGATGTGTACGCTGCCGGTGTTGATGTTCCAGACCACCAGGGCGGCCATGGCGATCAGCAGGCCCAGGATCACGGCGAAATACCGGGCCCTGGCTGCCGCCGTCAGATTGAATTCCTCCGCCTCCGTCTCTCCCCGGAGACGGAGCGCGGCGGGGGTCTTGTCCGCTTCTTTCCTGCTCATGGCTTACTCCAATCGGAAAATATAGGTGAGGTCGCTGCCGTCGGTGGTCCCGGTGAAGATCCGGTTCATCTCCTGAATGATGGTTCCCATCTTGTCCGTCTGCTGGAACATGCTCTCGGTGGTGCACCAGGCGTTGCCCTCCTTCACCGCCTTGAACTTCTCCAGCACGGGGCTCAGGCTCGTCAGGTCCCCGATCGTGTGGAGCTGGGCGGCGATGGAGCAGTTGTAGATGATGTAATCCGCGTTCACGGCGGCGTTGTAGAATTCCTCCATGTTCATGTTGATGCTGCTGAGCTTGCTGTCGTCCCCCAGGCCCAGGTCCGGGAAGATGTATACGCCCCCGGCCAGGGTGATCATGGCGGGGATGTAGCCCTCGCTCTTGTAGGTCACCACGTTGCCGCTGGTGTTGACGTAGAAGAAGGCCACGGTCTTGCCGGTGCTCTCCAGGGATTCCAGGGCCTTCACCTTTCCCTCCTCGCGCGAAAACACGGCCTCTGCCCTGTCCTCCAGCCCCAGCAGCGCCCCGTAGACCTTGATCCACTCCGTGCGCCCCAGGGGATGCTCCTCATAGCTGGAGCGCTCCACGATCGTCTTGATGCCCACCTCGATGAGCTTCTCCTTCACCTCCGGATTGTGGAGGATCATGGTGGATTCGATGGCCAGATCGCAGCTGCCCGCCATGAGCATCTCGTAGTCCGGGGCGTTGTATTTGCCCGCGTAGACGAAGTCGCCGTTCTCGAAGGCCTTGACGGCGTTTTCCGTATACCAGTTCTTGCTGCCCACGAAGGTGATGGTGTCCAGGGCGTCCAGCCCGTCGAAGAGGGCCATGGCGCTGGTGGCGGCCAGGTAGATGCTCTTCAGGGGCTGCTTTAAGACGACCACGTCCTTGTCCAGCCCGTCGGGAACGGTCCCGCCCTCGGGAACGACCAGGATCCGGTCGCTGTTCACCATGTCGATGAAGGAGTAGCCGCCCTCGTATTTGTAGATGGCGAACTGGTCGGCGTAATGGAGGGGGACGGTGCTCTCATAGGTGAGGCCGGAGATCTTCGGGGCGTTCTCCTCCCCGGGCCGGGGGGTGGGCGCGGCGGTGACCGCCGGGGCCTGGGTCCCGGCGGGGGAGGGCTCGCCGTCTCCGCCGCAGGCGGCGCAGGCGGCCAGCAGACAGAGCGCCAGAAGGGCGGTCAGGATGCGTTTCAGTTTCATGCTCTCCACTCCCGGTCCTTATTTCTTTTTCTTCAGGGCGATCACGACGGCGGCGATCACGACGACGGCGGCGATCACGACGACGGCAACGGCGCCGCCGCCGAGACCGCCGGAGGCGGGCGCGGCTGTCGGCGCAGCCGTGGGCGCGGGCGCAGGCTCGGCCGTCTGCTCCGGCGTGGGTTCAGGCGTCGGCTCGGACGTAGGCGCTGCCGTAGGCTCGGGCGTGGGCTCGGGCGTTGGCTCGGGCGTGGGCTCGGGCGTGGGATCAGGCGTGGGCTCGGGCGTGGGCTCGGACGTCGGCTCGGCCGGAGGCGCAGCCG
>JAFXUU010000001.1 GCA_017524845.1 Oscillospiraceae bacterium | reverse complement strand
CCGGTGATGGAGGATTTGGAGAACTTCGTCGCTGAGGGCTTCTTGACGTACCACTGATAGGTAAGGCCCTCGCCCTCGGCGGAGACGGTGAAGGTCGCCGTGCTGTTCTCAGGTCCCGTGTAATCCGTGAGCTCGGCGACGGAGAGCGGGCTGCCGATGATCATGCTCACGGTGTTGGTCTGTACGGTGTTGCCGAAGGCGTCGGTCACCACGCAGTAGACCTGGTTGCCGTTCCGCTCGGCGGTGAGCTCCACGGCGTAGGTGTCGCCGGTGATAGAGGACTTGGAGAACTTCGTCGCGGAGGGCTTCTTGACCCACCACTGATAGGTGAGGCCCTCGCCCGTGGCGATCGCGGTGAAGGTGGCCGTGCTGCCCTGCGCTCCGACGTAGTCCTCAAGCTCTTCGACGGAAACGGCTTCGCGAATGGTCATGGTCACGGTGCCGGTCTGTACGGTGTTGCCGCCGGCGTCGGTCACCACGCAGTAGACCTGGTTGCCGTTCCGGGCGGCGGTGAGTTCCACGGAGTAGGTGTCGCCGGTGATGGAGGACTTGGAGAACTTCGAGGCGGTGGGCTTCTTGACATACCACTGGTAGGTGAGGCCTTCGCCCGAAGCGACCACGGTGAAGGAAGCGGTGCTGCCTTCAGGTCCGTAGTAGTCCGTGAGGTCGGTGATGATCGCAAGCGCGGCAGGCGTCTCGCCGACGGTCATGCTCACGGTGTTGGTCTGGGCGGTGTTGCCCGCCGCGTCGGTGACGACGCAGTAGAGCTGACGGCCGGAATTGGCTTCCGTGAGGGTGACGCTGTAGGTGGCGGAGACGACGCTGGACTTGGAGAACCTGGTGGCGGTGCGGCTCTTGACCCACCACTGATAGGTGAGGCCGGCGCCCTCCGCCTGCACGGTGAAGGAAGCGGTGCTGCCCACAGGCCCGACGTAGTCCGTGAGGTCGGCGGTGATCGCGACGGCCGGAGCCACAGGACCCAGGCAATGCAGCGAAGCATACGCAAGCGCTTGGTTGTTGTCGAAATCGATGCTGATCGCGTTCCACATGCTTTCCGTGCCGGTATAGTACACGTCCGTCAGGCTGTCGCAACTCACGAACGCGCCCTCTCCGATGCGCGTCACGCTGCCCGGGATGGTCACGCCGGTCAGCTCTGTGCAAAGGCCGAAGGCATAATTCCCGATGTCGGTCACGCCCTCCCCTATGGTCACGTCCGTCGCTTTGCAGACGACGAAGGAGTATTTCCCGATATGGGTCACGCCGGGCTGGACGCGGATGGCCGTGACAAACTCGCGGTAATCATACCATGGGGGGAATTCATCGTTGAAATCTATCATCGCCCCTGTCCCGCTGACGGTCAGCGTTCCGCTGCCGTCCAGCGTCCAGGTGACGTTGGCCCCTTCGGCGCCGCAGGCGCCGCCTGTCGGCGGCTGTGCCGTAGCCAGCGCCGCCGCCTCGGAGACCAGGACGACGCCCGCCGCGTCCGTGATCACGCAGTGGTACATATATCCGTTGTGGGTGGTTTTCGCCGTGAAGGCGAAGTCCGCGGTCTTACCGGAGGCGGACAGTACATTCGTCCAGCTGCCGCCGCCGTTCTTGGATACCTGCCACTGATACGTATACGGCGCCGTGCCTTCGGAGACCGTCACATGGAACTCTGCCTGCGCGCCGACGAACACGGAGACGGAGGACGGCTGGCTCAGGATGCAGAGGGGCCGCGCGATGATGGCGCTAAATTCGATCTGCGCGTTCAGAAGGGGCTCGTTGCCCTGCGCGACGGAGATCGCAGTCCATGCGCTCTCGTCGCCGCCGAAGAACACCTGCGCCAGGCCGCTGCAGTCCATGAACGCACCGTAGCCGATGCCGGTCACGCTGTCGGCCATCATCACGCTCGTGAGCCCGGTGCAGCCGTAGAATGCGCCGTCGCCGATACTGGTCACGCCGTCCGGAATCATCACGCTTGTCATTTCGGTGCGGTTCATGAAGACGCCGTCGCCGATGCCGGTCACACCGGCCGGGATATCCACGTCACTGTCGGAGCCGCAGTAATCGAACAGGATCCCCTTGAAGAACACGAACCCGTCCGGATCCGCAAGCCCCGCGCAGGATCGGAAGGCCTCGCTTCCGATGGAGACCACGCTGTCCGGGATCGTGATATCCGTCAGGCTGCCGCAGCCCCGGAACGCCCGCATGCCGATGGAGGTCACGGTGTCCGGGATCATGACGGACGTCAGACCGGCACAGTCCATGAACGCGCCGGCGCCGATGCTGGTCACGCCGGGCTGGATGACAACGGACGTGAAGGCTGCGCTGTGAATCAGCCAGGGGGGCTGGTTGATATAATCCGCCATCTCTCCCGTCCCGCTGATGGTCAGGATCCCCGAGCTGTCCAGCGTCCAGATAACGTTGCCGCCCTCGCTGCCGCATTCGCCCGTCAGCGACGAGACCACCATCAGCAGGATTTCCTCCGAGATCTCCGTCTGCGGCGCCGCGGCCGAATCCGTCACCCTGCAGCGATACCGATAACCGTCGTGGCGCAGCTGCGCCGCGAGCACATACTCTGCGGAGGTGCCGTTTGCGGTCACGTTCCGCCATGTGGTCTCGCCCGGTTACTGATACTGCCACTGGTAGCTGTAGGGCTCCACGCCCCCCAGCACCGCAGCGTCGAAGACTGCCGTGCCGCCCGCGATGGCCGTCAGGGAATCCGACGGCTGCAGGAACACGGTCAGCGGCGGCGGATTCACCGTCAGCTCCGCCGCATCTGAGAAGACGGTGCTGCCGGCCGCGTCCGTCACCACGCAGCGGTAAAGATTCCCGTTCTGCTCCGGCTCGGTGAAGAAGGAGAGCTCCCACGTCGCGCCGGAGTCGTCCGGCACATCCGCCCAGCTTGTCCCGCCGTTTTCGGATACCTGCCACTGATATGCATAGGGCTCCGTGCCGCCTGCCGCCGTCACGCTGAACACCGCCTGCCATCCCGGGTTTATCGCCTGGGACTCCGGCTGCTGCCTGAGGGACAGGGGCTTGGTCTGGAAGCGGATCGAAGCGATCCAGGCGAGATCGTTGCCGTCCTGGATGGAGACCTCCGCCCATTCCTCGGCGGTGCCGTTGTAGGTGACGTCCGTCAGGCTGCGGCAGCCGTAGAAGCTGAAAGCCCCGATGCTCGCGAGGCCGCTCCCGATCGACATGCTCGTCAGGCCGGAGCAGCCGCAGAACGCGTAATCCCCGATCATCACGAGGCTGTCCGGCAGCGTCAAACTCGTCAGGGCGGTGCAGTTCTGGAACGCGCCGTAGCCGATGGCCGTCACGCCGGGCTGAACGACGACGGACACGATGGACGGGCGGTAATCGATCCAGGGATAATCAAAATGGAGATAATCCTCCGTGACCCCCGTCCCGCTGATGATCAGCGTTCCGGTGCCGTCCAGCGCCCAGGTGAGGTTGGCGCCGCAGCTGCCCGTAAACGGCGGGTCCACCGTCAGCAGCACTTCATCGGAATACACCGTCGATACCGGATCGGAGGAATCCTTCACCTTGCAGCGGTAGAGATATCCGTTGTGCCGCTCCTCCGTCGTGAGGGTATAGGATGCGGAGGCGCCGTTTTGGGAGACGTTCCGCCAGGTGGTTTCCCCCGGCTTCCGATACTGCCAGCGATAGCTGTAGGGCGCCGTGCCGCCGGCTGCCGTCACGCGGAAGGACGCCTCTGCGCCTGTGCGCACCGTCTGGGGCTCCGGCTGGAGCTGGATCTGCAGCAGCGCAAGGAAGAGGATAGAAGCATTCTGAAGCGGGTCGTTGCCGGAGTCGAAGGCAATGGCGGCCCATTCCGCTTCTGTGCCGAGAAAGTATACGTCACTGATGAGGTCGCAGCCGTAGAAGGCATCTTCCCCGATGGTGGCCAGACTGCTGGGGAGCGTCACGCTCGTCAGGCTCGTGCACCACATGAACGCTCTGCTTCCGATGCTCGTTACGCCCTCCGGGATCGTCACGCTCGTCAGGGGGCAGTCGTAGAACGCGCCGTAGCCGATGCTCGTCACGCCCTCCGGGATCGACACGTTCGTCAGGCTTCTGCAGTTGTAGAACACGCTGCCCTGGATGCTCGTCAGACCGGCCGGCAGCACGACGCTCGTCAGGCCGCTGCAGCCGCTGAACGCGCTGTAATCGATGCTCGTCAGACCGGTCGGGAACGTGATGTCCGTCAGGCTGCTGCAGCCGCTGAACGCGGCGTAGCCGATGCTCGTCAGGCTGTCCGGAAGGGTCACGCTCTCCAGGGAGGGGATGTCGCAGAACGCATTGGCGCCGATACGCGTCACGCCGGGCTGAATGACGACGGACACGACGGACTGCCGGTATTCGTACCAGGGAGAAACGGCGCCTTCAACGGGATCATAGGCAAAATCCGCCATCGCTCCCGTCCCGCCGATGATCAGCACGCCGGTGCCGTCCAGCGTCAAGGTGACGTTGTCACCGCAAAAGCCCGTCAGCGGCGGGTTCACCGTCAGCAGCACTTCATCGGAATACAACGTCTTTGCCGGATCGGAGGAATCCGTCACCTTGCAGCGGTAGAGATATCCGTTGTGCCGCTCCTCGGCCGTGAGCGTCAAGACCGCAGAGGTGCCGTTTTTGGATACGTTCCGCCACGTCGATTCTCCAGGCTTCCGATACTGCCAGCGATAGCTGTAGGGCTCCGCCCCGTAGTCCGCCGACGCGCGGAAGGTCACCTCTGCGCCTGCGAGCACCGTCTGAGGCTCCGGCTGGAGCGAGATCCTCATCTGCGGAAGGAAGTGGATCGAAGCATACAAAAGCGATTCGTTGCCGGAGTCGAAGGCAATGGCGGCCCATTCCGCTTCGGTGCCGCGGAAGTATACGTCCGTCAGGCTGCTGCATCTTTTGAACGCATCACCTGGGATGGCGGTTAAGCTGCGGGGGATCGTTACGCTTTTCAGGCTCTTGCAGGACATGAACGCGGAGGTCCCCATGCTCGTGACGCTGTCGGGGATCGTCACGTCCGTCAGGGCGGTGCAGTTTTGGAACGCGCGGTTTCCGATGCTCGTCACGCCCTCCGGGATCGTCACGCTTGTCAGGCTGGTGCAATAGTTGAAAGTGTTTCCCGGTATGGAGGTGACGCCGGCCGGGATCGTCATGCTTGTCAGACTCCTGCATTCGAAAAACGCATCCTTCCCGATGCTGGTGACACTGTCCGGGAGCGCCGCGCTCGTCAGGCTGGTGCATCTGAAGAACGTAGAGTTTTCGATGGAGGTGACGCCGTCCGGGATCGTTACGCTTGTCAGGCTGGCGCATTCGTTGAACGCATAGCCTTCGATGGAGGTGACGCTGTCCGGGATCGTCACGCTTGTCAGGCTGGTGCATTCGTTGAACGCAGAGTATCCGATGCCGGTGACGCCGTCCGGGAGCGCCGCGCTCGTCAGGTTGCTGCAGCCGCTGAACGCGTATCTTCCGACGGTCGTCACGCCGGGCTGAATGATGACGGACGTGATCAGCGGGCGATGCTCTTTCCAGGGAATGTTGCTGGGGGAATAGCTCCACATCGATCCCGTTCCGCTGATGGTCAGCGTTCCGCTGCCGTCCAGCGTCCAGGTGACGTTGTCGCCGTAGCTGCCCGTCAGCGGCGGGTCCACCGTCAGCAGCACTTCATCGGAATACACCGTCTGTGCCGGATCGGAGGAATCCGTCACCCGGCAGCGGTAGCGGTAGCCGTTGTGCCGCTCCTCCGTCGTGAGGGTATATACCTCGGAGGCGCCGTTTTGGGTGACGTTCCGCCACGTGGTTTCCCCCGGCTTCTGATACTGCCAGCGATAGCTTATGGGCTCCACCCCGTAGTCTGCCGACACGCGGAAGGACACCTCTGCGCCGGCGCGCACCGACACGGGCTCCGGCTGGAGCGTGATTTTCAGATATGGGAAGAGGTGGAGCTGCGCGTTCAGGAAGGGAAGGTCGTCCGAAGCATTGGTGACGGCGTTCCAGTCGTCTCCGTTGCCGAGGAAGTATACGTCCGTCAGGCTGCCGCAGTCCCGGAACGCGCATGCCCCGATGGCGGTCAAGCTGTCGGGGAGCGTCACGCCGGTGAGGGCGCTGCAGCCGTCGAACGCGCATTCGCCGATGCCCGTCACGCCGAGCTGGATGACGACGGATGCGATGGTTCCTCTGACTTCGTACCACGGAGCGGGACGGTCCGTCGAATAATCCGCCATATCCCCCGTCCCGCTGATGGTCAGCGTTCCGGTGTAGTCCAGCGCCCAGGTGACCCAGGCGCCGGGGGCGCCGCAGTCAACGGTGGGCGGGGGGCTCACCGTCAGCAACACCGCGTCGGAGACGGCGGTGCGGCCCCCGGCGTCCGTCACCGTGCAGCGGTACATCTTTCCGTTGTGCGCGGCTGTCGTCGAGAAATTCAAGGCCACCGAGCCGCCGGTCATGGCTGCCAAATCCGTCCAGCTCGCGCCGCCGTCCGCCGATTCCTGCCACAGATAGGTGAGCGGCGCAAGGCCGTCCACCGCCGAAATGGAGAAAGACGCCGCTCCGCCCACGATCACCGTCTGAGCCGTCGGCTGCTGCACGATGATCAGCTGCGGCAGAAAATGGATCGTGGCGTTCTGAATCGGGTCGTTGCTGTACAGGATGGAGACGGAGTTCCATTCATTTTCGGTGCCGAGGAAGTAAACGTCCGTCAGTTCGGTGCAGGCTTCGAACGCGCTGGGCCGGATGGAGGTCACACTGGACGGGATCGCCACGCTCGTCAATGCGTTGTTGTTCAAGAATGCGCCTTCATCGATGACGGTCACGCCGGCCGGGATCGTCACGTCTCCGCCGGGGCCGTAATAATCGAACAGTTTCCCTCTGACGATCACGAATCCGTTCCCGTCAATAAGTCCCGGGCATTGCAGGAAGGCCCTGCTTCCGATGCTTGTCACGCTGTCCGGGATCGTGATGGTCCGCAGGCGCACGCAGTTTATGAACGCCCCGTCACCGATGCTTGTCAGGCCGTCCGGGAGCGTGATGGCCGTCAGCTGTTCACAGCCCGAGAACGACGAGTCACCGATGCTTGTCAGGCCGTCCGGGAGCGTGATGGCCGTCAGCTGTTCACAGCCCGAGAACGACCCTCTACCGATGCTTGTCAGGCCGTCCGGGAGCGTCACGTCCGTAAGGGCGGTACAGTTCTGGAACGCCCATTCGCCGATGCTCGTCACGCCGGGCTGGATTAGGACGGACTTGATCCCCTGGCTGTAACCAGCCCAGGGAGAATCATCGCTCATTGCTCCCGTTCCGCTGATGACCAGCCTTCCGGTGCCGTCCAGTGACCAGGTGACGTTGTCCCCTTCGCTGCCGCAGCTGCCCGACACCGACTGGATCACCGTCAGCGTCGCTTCGTCGGTATACACCGTCTGTGGCGGATCGGAGGAATCCGTCACTGCGCAGCGGTAGCAATATCCGTTGTGCTGCTCCTCCACCGTGAGGGTATACACACCGGAGGTGTCGTCTGACGATATGTTCTGCCAGGCGGTCTCGCCCGGCGCCCGATACTGCCACTGAAAGCTGTAGAACAGTGTGCCGCCGTACAGGTACACGTGGAAGGAGGCCTTTGAGCCGACGATCGCCGTCACGGACGCCGGCTGCTCCGTGATGTACATCGGCGGCTGGAGGTGGAACGAGGCATTCAGAAGCGGGTCGTTGTCGGAGCCGAGGGTGACGTTGTCCCAGTAAAATTGAGGGCCGATGAAGTATACGTCCGTCAGGCTGTCACAGAGACAGAATGCATGTTCTCCGATGGAAGCAAGGCTGCCCGGAAGCGTTACGACCGTCAGCGCGGAGCATTCATGGAACGCGCTGTCCCCAATGCTCGTGACGCCGTCGGGGAGCGTTATGTCCGTCAGGCCGGTGCAGGCTTCGAACGCGCTGTCCCCGACGCTCGTCACGCCGGGCTGAATGATCACGGAAAGGATCGAATCCTTACGGGCATACCACGGAGCAGGGTTGTCGGCGGAATAATCCGCCATTGCTCCCGTACCGCTGATGGTCAGCGACCCGTCGTCGAACAGCACCCAGGTGACGCTGCTGCCCTCGCTGCCGCAGCTGCCCGTCGGATATGCGCTCACCGTCAGGAGCACTTCGTTGGAATACACCGTCTGCACCGGGTCGGAAGAGTCCTTCACCCGGCAGCGGTAGCGGTAGCCGTTGTGGCGCTCCGCCGTCACGAGCGCATATTCCGCGGAGGTGCCGTTTACCGATACGTTCCGCCAGGTGGTTTCGCCCGGCTTCTGATACTGCCATTGATAGCTGTAGGTTTCTTCTCCGCCGACCGCCGAAACACGGAAGGTCGCCGGTTCGCCTATGACCGCCGTGCAGGACTCAGGCTGCTGCTCGATCGCCAGCGGAGGAGTCTGGAACTGGAACGAAGCGTTCAGGAGGCAGTCGTTGTAGCCCATGACCTCGACGGCGTTCCATTCCTCTTCGGTGCCGTTGAAGCTCACATTCGCCAGTTTCGAACAGCCGCCGAACGCCTGGAATCCGATGGTGGTGATGCTGCTGGGGATCGTCAGGCTCGTCAGTCCGGTGCAGTAGTAGAACGCGATCTGGTCGATGCTGACGAGCCCGTCCGGCAGCGTCAGGCTCGTCAGTCCGCTGCAGCCGCCGAACGATTGATATCCGATGCTGGTGAGACCCTCCGGCAGCGTCACGCTCGTCGCATGCCAGAAATCGCTGAATGCGAAATCTCCGACGCTCGTCACGCCGGGCTCGATCACAATGGACGTGGTCATTTGGAAATATCCATGCCACGCAGAGCCGTCACCCCCCATCGGTCCCGTCCCGCTGAAGGTCAGTGTGCCGCTGTTGTAGTTAAATGTCCATGTGATGTTGCCGTCGCTGCCGTATTCAATGTCATCCTCAGCGAAGCTGACGCCGGTGAGCGCGCACGCCAGGAGCGCGGCGCACAGCAGCAGAGAAAACAGGCGCTTCCAGGTTTTCATGTTCCCGTCTCCTTTCCCATTTTCCGATTATCTTTTCCTATATCAAACATTATAAAATATCCCAGGTGCAACTGCAACGATTGTTTGGATTTTTTTGCATTCTTCATCCACTGCCGTCTTCTCTCCGGCAGGACCCTTCGCAGGCATTCCGCAGCGCAGCCGCGGAGGGGTGAAAAGCCGCAAAACACTTGGCTTAACAGTGATAAGGAACTAATCAAAACTAATTGTTGTAAGCTGACGGTTTCGGGCGTATAAGAAAAGTCGCTGCTTTCCAACAGGAAGGCAACGGCTTTTTCTATAGTTGAGAATGATTCTCAGGAATGATTTCTGTATGTTAAATCACTGCACCGCTCCTTGGTGATATTCCGCCAGTTCCTTCCGTAAAGCTCTCAGACCGTCTGCCACCACCCGGTTTTTCTCGTTCACTGTCAACGCCTGGCGGGGACAGGCCAGCACGCAGAGGGGCAGCTGACCCTGCCGGAGCCGCCTACGGCAGCCGTCGCATTTTGACGCCCGCTTTTCGTTTTGCCGGATCGCTTCATAGGGGCAGGCCTGCGCGCACCTGCGGCAGCCGACGCAGCCGGAATTATCAAGCTGCACCGTGACGGTCTCCCTGTCCACGAAAAAGCAGCTTTTCGGGCAGGCGTCCATGCAGGGATGTTCCCGGCAGTGCATGCAGCCATGGACGAACCAGGTGATGCTCAGCGTATCCCCGTCGCCGTATTCGTTTTTCTTCAAAAGGCGAAAGGGCAGCTGCTTCGTAATGTCGAGCTCATTTTCGTTGATACAGGCCATTACACAGGCGCCGCAGCCGACGCAGCGTTCCGGATGGAATGTGAAATGGATGTTCATACCGCCTGCTCCTCCTCAACTTTGCACCGGACCGTCCGATATCCCGGAAAGCCGGAATAGGGGTCCAGATGGTTTCCGTCGATGATCCGGTTCACGTCCGCCTCGTCCGCATAGCTCTGGAACATGAATACCGTGCCGCGCTTGGCCGCTTTGGTGAGTTCGGCATGAACGCGCATCGTGCCCGTCGGCGTAGTGACCAAGATAGCGTCGCCCTGGCGGATGCCCAGGGTCTGGGCGTCCAGTGGATGCAGCTCCGCTGAAGGAACGGCGCGGAAGTAGTCCGATGCGCGGACGCCGTTGAAGCGGGAATGGAAGCGGGTGGAGATTCGGGAACCGGCTACCAGCGTCAGCGGGTACTCGTTTTTTCCCTTTCGGGGCAGGCTGTCCCGGTAGGTGGGCAGCGGATTCAGCCCGTATTCCTCCGGGATATCTGCGATGGTCTCGGAGTACAGTTCGATCTTCCCCGTTGGCGTCCGCAGCCCCAGCTGCAGGCTTTTGCCCGGACGATAAGGCTCTTTTCCGGGTATCTTCATCGCCGCACCGGAGGATCTCAGATCGTCGAAGGTGATGCCGATCTTCATCATCACATGCCGAACGATGGCCTCATAGCCCCGGCGCAGCAGCGGATCGGCCAGCTCCATCCTATCGGCAAGCTCGCACAGGATGTCCACGTCCGACTTGGACTGATACAGGGGCTTGATGGCCGGGCTGACATACCGGACGGTGGGGCCGGAGCACACCAGTTCGGCGCGCTCTACCGAGGTGCAGGCAGGCAGGACGATATCCGCCAGCTTTGCCGCGTCGGTCCAGAAAACGTCCACATCCACGAAGAATTCCAGCTTTCCCAGGGCCTCCATGAGCTTCTCATTCTCAAGGAACATCCGCCGGTTCATGCCCAGGGCGAAGACGGCCCGGATAGGATAAGGGGTTCCCTCCAGGATCTGCCTGGATAAGTCCATGCTCTGGAATTCGTCCACCACCTGCGCCCACAGGGGAAAGCGCCCGGAGCCGATCTTGGGCTTGCAGGTCTTTCTTCCCTCGGCCCGGAAGCCGGGGTTCTTTTTATGCCAGGCCACGGAGTTCTGGTAGCCGCTGCCGTCCTCGCTGAGGGGGCGGGTCTCATCCACGAACTTGTCCCACTCCACCTTCAGGTTCAGGGCATCCACCGGATACTCCACGGGCAGATTGCCCCCCTCCCGGTCGAAATTCCCCGTAATGGCCAGCAGCGCCTGGATAGCCCGACAGTTCTGCATGCCGTTTGTGTGATGCGGGATTGCAGCGCCGGAGATGTTTATGCTGAAAACCGGGGAATCGGCGATCAGCTCCGCTGCGGTGAGCAGCGTTGCTTCCGGGATACCCGTGATCTGCGCGGTCTTTTCCAGGGTGAACTTCCGGACGTAACGCTTATACTCCGGGAACCCGTGGACGTAAGCGGCGATGTATTCCTCATCCGTTTTCCCATGCTGGATCAGATAATTCCCGAAGAAGTGGGCCAATGCGCCGTCGGTGCCGGGATCGGGGCGGAGATGGATGTCCGCCAATTTTGCGGCGGGCGTATATTTCGGATCGACGATGATGACCCGGCCACCCCGCTCCCGGAACTCCTCCAGTGGGTTTCCCTGGGAATTTCCGCTGTAAAAGGGATTGTACGCCCAGCCGATGAACAGGTCCGAATTTGGAATGTCCGGCGTGGTCAGCACACCGAAATTCAACTCGCTGGCCATGCGGTAGGACTGGTGGCAGGCGCTGGATTCCGTCCCGTAGTTCAGGGTCCCGAAGGAATGGACGAATCTCTGATAGACCGGGCGGTACCACTTGGTATAGCCGGTATAAAAGGCGACGGTGTCCGCGCCGTATTCCGCCCGGAGCTTCAGGAGCTTATCCCCGATCTCCCGGTAGGCCTCCTCCCAGGTGATGGATTCCCACTGGCCGCTGCCCCGCTCCCCTACGCGACGCAGGGGCGTCCGGATCCGATCCGGGCGGGTGACGTATTCCTTGTAGGCATAACCCAGAGCGCAGAGCTGACCGCCGTTTTGGGGATTGGAGGGCGTGATCTGACGGATCTCTTCGTTTTTGATCTCCACGTCGATGGGGCAGCCCCGGGAGCAGACGCGGCAGATGCTTTTTCTGATTTCGATTCCCATGGTATTCCCTTCTTCTTTCTCAATAGGTCCAGTGGATCAGGCTCTTTTTGACCCGGCTGACCAGAATGTCGATGAGGGTGGTCACAAAGCCGACGACGACGATGCCGGCCAAAACGCAGCGGTAATCCGCAAAGCTCTTGTATTTCTCGATAAAGTAGCCGATACCCAGGTTGATGCCCAGCATCTCCGCGCCGCTGAGACACATGAACGCACCCCGAAGGCTCCCGGAAATGCTCTGGATGATACCGGGCATGCAGTAGGGAAAGATGACCTTGAAGAGCATCCCCACGGTGCCGACGCCCATGGTCCTGGCCGCTTCGATAATGGAGGGGTCGATCTGTCCCACCCGGCTCACCGTCCCCTGAAAGGTAGGCCAGAAGACAGCGAAGAAGATCACCGCAATGGCCGCCTGCCGGAAGGTGGACAGGAGCATGATGAGGTAGGCGGAAAACATGAGGGGCGGGATCAGTGTGATGACCTTGGAGACGGGCAGCAGGACTTCCCGGATACGGGGCACCCAGCCCGCCAGCAGGCCCAGGACCGTGCCGAACACAGCGGCTGTCAGGAAACCCCAGAAGAGCAGCCGCAGGGAACCCCAGACGTCCGCCAGGATCTCCTTCGGCTTTTCCACATACACATGGAACAGGCCCTCCGGCGACGGGATCAGCAGATCATTATGGACAAGTCCCAGCTTGAAAGACAGCTCCCACAGGAGGAAAAAGCCGAAGAGGAGGACGGCGATATCCGACGTGCTCTTTTTCTTCGCCGCCAGGAGATACAGGGTATAGGTCACAAAAGCTGCAGAAAGCACGACGACGTAGGCGCCGCTGTCATAGTACCGGGAATGTGCGGAGTAGTAGGGCAGGGTCAGGGCCAGGATCACATTGAGGACAAAAAATGCCGCCGCCAGGATGAATTCCGGCCACTGCCTGCCGCCGTTTTTGAAGAAGTCTTTCACAGCGCCACCCCCGCGTCGATAGTCTCCTCCACCTGGTCATAGAAAGCCATGATGAGCTGGCGGTGGAGCTTTTCATATTCCTCCGTGCGGATCAGTTCCTCCCGCACCCTGGGGTGGGGCAGGCTGACCGGAAGGGTGTTCCGTATCCTCCCCGGCGCCATCACCACGATCCGGTCCGCCAGCAGGATGGCCTCGTCCAGGTCGTGGGTCACGAATACCACCGTCCGCCTGTGCTCCACACAGAGCCGGGAGACCAGCTCCTGCAGCTCCAGGCGGAGCTTGGGGTCGATGGCGCCGAAGGGCTCGTCCAACAGAAGGACCTCCGATTCCAGGGCCAGCGCCCTGGCCACGGCGACGCGCTGCTTCATGCCGCCGGAGAGCTGGCTGGGATAGCGGTCGGCGGCGGCGGTGAGCCCTACCTGCTCCACATAGCGGTTGGCCAGGTCTTCCCGCTCCTTCCGGCTGTATTTCTTCCCGCTCTGCCGGATACCGAAGAGCACGTTTCCCTTCACGGTGAGCCAGGGAAACAGGGAATACTGCTGGAACACCACCGCCCGGTCGATCCCAGGTCCTTTGATGGGCTTTCCATTCAAGGTGATTTCGCCGCTGCGGGGGCGCTGAAGGCCGTTCAGCAGGCTGAGCAGCGTGGATTTCCCGCAGCCTGAGGCCCCCAACAGGCAGATAAACTCCCCTTCCCGGATCTCCAGGCTCACGTTCTGCAGCGCAGGAAAGGCTTTTTTCTCACTCACATAGTCAAAGCTGACGTTTCGGATGGCGATCTTGGGTTCAGCGGTGGTCATAGTCATCACTCCTGCGGTCAATCGTACAGGGCCGTGGTCAGATAGCGCTCTCCGCCGTCCGGCAGGATCAGCACGATGCTCTTGTCCTTGTATTCCGGCCGGAGAGCCAACTGCTCCCCTGCAGCCAGAACCGCGCCGGAGGAAATGCCGGCCAGCACGGCATCCTGTCTCGCCAGCTCCGCGGAAGCCCGCAGAGCGGCAGCGGTGGATACGGCAATGACCTCGTCATAGATCTCGGTGTCCAGGGTGGCGGGGATGAACCCCGCCCCCAGGCCCTGGATGCCATGGACGCCGGACCGGCCTTCGGAGAGGACCGGAGAATCCTTCGGCTCCACAGCCACGATCTTTAGGTCGGGATTCCGCTCCTTGAGGTATTTACCTGCGCCGGAGATGGTTCCGCCAGTGCCCACGCCCGCCACCAGGACGTCCACATTGCCGTTGGTATCCTTCCAGATCTCCGGGCCGGTGGTTTCATAGTGGGCGCGGGGATTTGCCTCGTTGGTGAACTGGCCGGGGATAAAGCTGTGGGGAATCTCCCCGGCCAGCTGTTTTGCCTTTGCGATGGCAGCCTTCATGCCGCCGCTGCCGTCGGTGAGCACCACCTCCGCGCCGTAGGCTTTGAGCAGCTTCCTGCGTTCCAGACTCATGGTGTCCGGCATGACGATGATGAGCCGGTAGCCCTCCGCGGCTGCGGCGACGGCCAGGCCGATGCCGGTGTTGCCGCTGGTAGGCTCGATGATGACGCTGTCCTTCTTGAGAAGGCCCTTCTCCTTCGCGTCCCGGATCATATAGAGGGCGATGCGGTCTTTCAGGCTGCCCGCCGGGTTGTAGGATTCCAGCTTCGCCAGCAGGTTTGCCTGCAGGCCGTGCGCCTTCACAAAACCTCTGAGCCGCAGCAGCGGCGTGGAACCGCTGAGCTCCAATATGCTTTCGTAGATCCTGCCCATGGCGATCCTCCGTTTCCCGGCTCAGTTCGCAGCGTTATACTGCGCCAGCAATTCCTGATAAAAGGCGTTGTCCGGCTCCCTGGCGATCAGATTGTTCAGGGCCTCCAGATACGCGCCGGTGCTCACGTTTTGCCGGATGTCGTACTGGCTGAAATCCGTGGCGTTTCCGGCCAGAGCGCCGGAGTTATACGCTGCCTCCACATAGCTGACGATCCCGGCGGTGTTGGGGTCCACGGCGTACTTGGTGACGCCGCCGTAGAGGACGGTCTCCACATATTCGGTCTCCTTGCCGGTATAGTCCACAATGGTCTGCACCACCTTGCTGCGGATCTCCGGGTCGGTCACGCTCCTTTTGTAGGTCTCAAAGGCCCGGATGCGGGCAGTCTCGTATGCGACGAAGGCGTCATACTTAGTGGCATAGCGGCTGGCGGAGGTCACCTCCCTGCAGCAGACATAGTCCGGGGAGAGAGCGCCGGAGGGGGTAACGATCTCCAGGTCGTAGGCGTCGGCATAGAGGAGCGCGTACTCCAGGGGCAGGAAGCCCAGGTCCACTTCCCCCGCCTGGACAGCCTGCGCCACGTTGGTGCTCTGGGCGTAATAGCTGACGCTGCCCGTGTCCTCGGCCTCGATGGCGGCGATGGTCTCGTTCGCCACGCCGTGATCCAGCAGGTACTGCCGGGTGATGACCCAGGCCGCCTCGTTGCGGACAAAGCCCAGCTTCGCCCCGGTGACCGCTTCGATGTCAATGATGGTATCCGCGCTCTTGAAGCGCTCCGCCTGCCCCTTTCTGGCGATGACGGCGCCGCCCTCCACGGCGGTCCCGGCAATGAAAGTGAGATCGTAGCCCCCGCCGATGGACTGGATGTCGTTCACGAAGCCGGTATTCAGGATATCCAGCTGATCGCCGCTGCCGTTGATGGCGGTGAGCGCATCCACGCCCCCCAGGTTGACGGGCTCGACGCTCACGCCCTCTTCCTGAAAGTAGCCCAGCTCCTGGGCCAGGATGTTGATGGAGACCCGGACAGAACCGGCGGGGAAGGAAACCTTCAGCTTGCCGTGGTCCGCCGGGGCGGTGACGGCAGCGCCGTCAGTTACGGAGGCCACCGGCTGCACCGTAGTGTTTGCGCCGCTTGCCTTCTGGCTGCAGCCGGTCAGCAGGCCGGATATGAGGATGAGGATGAGGATCGCTACAAAGTTTTTTTTCATGGTCTTGATTCCTTTCCTGTTTCAATAGGATTTGTGAGCCGCTGATTTCGTACGCCGGGCAAAAAACCAGCCCGGCAGCGTCTTGCGCTCCCGGGCTGACGATGGCTGTCAGGCTGTGTCTGTATCAGCGGATACAGCTCCAGGGTGCAGTGGGGCACCCGGCCACCAGTTCAGTCCGGGAGAAGCGCATTCGTCCACATCGAAAATTGTTTCGAAGCAGCTCGGTGAATCTGCTCGTCATTCCGAAGACCTCCTTTTCTCCAATGGTCGTCTCTTGAGCATCCGGGCGAAAAATCGCTGCCGGGTCTCTCAAAGGATGGGCACAGTATAACCGCAGCGCCCAGCAATGTCTAATATCCTATCTGAATACTTGGTTATATATAGAGTCTATAACGCAAGCAAAAAGAGCGCACCGTTATTCGATGCGCTCCATTCCTGCGGTCAACCGTTCTTTTCCAGCGTCAGATTCATGCTGCCGGTACGGTAGCCCTTCAGATCCAGCGTGACGAACAGGAACCCCAGTCTGCGGAATTCCGCATACACCGGCTCTCTGACCTCCTCCGACGCAAGGCGCTGGATATCCTCCGGCGGCACCTCGATCCTGGCGATCTTCCCGTGGAGGCGGACGCGTTCCGCAAAGAAGCCCAACTCAATGAGAAATTGCTCCGCATGATCGATCATACGGAGTTTTTCTTCCGTGATCTCCTCCCCGTACACAAAGCGGGAGGCCAGACACGCATAGGCGGGCTTGCTCCAGGTGGGCAGGCCCATCGCCCTGGACAACAGCCGGATATCCGCCTTGGTCAGCCCCGCCTCTCTGAGCGGGCTTTTGACTTCAAGCTCCGCCACGGCCCGGAGGCCGGGGCGGTAATCGCCAATGTCGTCCAGATTGGATCCTTCCGCCAGATAGTTGATGCCGTTTTCCTCCGCGATCCTTCGGACCTCCGTGAAGATCCCGCGCTTGCAGAAATAGCAGCGGTCCGGGGAGTTCGTCCGATACCCCTCCTCCTTCAGCGGATCCACGGCGCATACGATATGCCGGATGCCGCGATCCCGACAGAAGCGCCTGGCTTCCTCCAGCTCCCTTTCGGGAACGGACGGATCCGCCCCCGTCACCGCGATCATGCGATCCCCAAGCACAGCGTGGGCGGTCGCCAGAAGGAAGGAAGAATCCACCCCTCCCGAAAAGCCCACTGCCAGAGAACCGAGGTCCCGGAGGTTTTCCTCCAAACGCGCCAGCTTCCTGCGCAGCTCTTCCGTGACCGGTTCCTTCAGTTCAATCATCGTAGTCCTCCAAAAACGTGTGCTCCTCACCCTTCCGCTTCCAACCCGGAAAGGTGTCCAGGGAAACGGAATGGATGCTGCGGAATATGCTCTTTTCGATGTTCGGGTTATCCCGTTTCAGCCTGCGGAGAAGGGTCTTGATCTCCTGCCGTTTGGAGCCCCCGCCGCCGTTGTCGCATGCGGTGCAATTCTCCGTAAAGCGGCAGGCGCACTGGATGAATTCCAGATCGTTGTACCGTTTCCACGCCAGGATGTCATCCTCATGGATGCAGTAGAGGGGCCGGATCAACTCCATGCCCTCGAAATTCGTGCTGTGCAGCTTGGGAGGCATGGCCTGGAGCTGGGCGCCGTAAAACATAGCCATGACCGTCGTTTCGATCACATCGTTCATATGATGCCCCAGGGCGATCTTGTTGCAGCCCAGCTCCTTTGCTTAGGCGTACAGGTGTCCCCGGCGCATCCTGGCGCAGAGATAGCAGGGGGAACGGTCCTCGGAATTCGCCACCTCAAAAATGTTCGTCTCGAAAACATTGATCGGGATATGCAGCAGGGCGGCATTCGCTTCGATCTTCTGCCGGTTCAGCGCGTTGTAGCCAGGGTCCATGACCAGAAATACGAGCTCGAAGGGGAAGTCACTGAACCGCCGGAGGAGCTGCATGAGCTTCGCCATGAGCATGGAGTCCTTGCCGCCGGATATGCAGACGGCGATCCGGTCGTCCGAGCGGATCAGCTCATAACGCTTGACGGCGGCGATAAAGGGCTTCCAAAGCTCCTTTCGGTACTTTTTCATAATGCTGCGTTCCACCAGCTGCCAGGTTTCCAACTCTTCTCTCATGTAGTCAGTTCCTTGTAACACTGATCAAAAGCCTCCAGGAACCCGCAGGTCTCCGCCTCCGTCGTCAGATGGCTCAGGCTGATCCGCCAGGAGGACAGGGCGTTGCGCCTGTCCCGGCTGACGGCGTAGACGGCCCGGGAGGGCGTTCCATCCGTGCTGCATGCGGATTTCACGGAGACGCATACGCCTTTTTCCCCCAGGGCCTTCTGGAAGACGGTCCCCTTCACGCCGGACACGCTGAGATTCAGGATGTGGGGAAGGGCGTCCTCCGGGCTGTTAAGGCGCACCTTCGGGTAGGCGGAAAGGGCGCTGCGCAGCGTGTTGTTCAGCTCTTTGACATAGGCACAGCGTTCTTTCCGGGCCTCCATAGACAGGGCCAGCGCTGTATCCAAAGCCGCAGCCAGCCCGAGGGTCGGCGTACCGCTCCGATACAGGGAAGCGCCGGTCCCTCCGTGGATCAGCGGCTCCAGCAGGACGCTGCCGCGCTTAAAAAGCATGCCGATCCCGTTGGGCCCGTAGATCTTGTGGGCGGTCAGACTGACCGTGTCGATCCCCGCAAAGGAAAAGTCCAGCTTACCGACGGCCTGGGTCGCATCCACATGGAAGCGGCAATCGGGCCAGGCCAGGAGAAGCTCTGCGATTTCCCGGACCGGCTGTACTGCGCCCAGCTCGCTGTCCACGGCGGCGACGGCGACCAGGACGGTATCTCTGCGCAGCAGCTCCCGCAGGTGATCGAGGCTCACTTTTCCGTCCCGCCCCACATCCACCAGGTCGATCTCATACCCCTGCTCCTGAAGCCAGGTCAGCGGGCCGCTGACAGAGGGGTGCTCCAGGGGCGTGGTGATGATGTGCTTTCCCAGATGGCGCTGCATCCGGGCGATGCCCTTGAGGGCCAGATTGTTCGCCTCGCTGGCGCCGGAGGTATAGATGATTTCCGCGCTCCGGATGCCAAGCCGGGCTGAGATGGAATCCGTGACCGCCGCCAGTCTTTCTCTTGCCGCCAGTCCGGCGGGGTGTTCGGAATTGGGGTTCCCGATATACGCCTGCTCCGTTTCTCCGTAGACCGCAAGCACGGCGGGATCCATGGGCGTATTCGCGGAATAATCGAGATAGATCATTTGTTTTACGCCTCCAGGATCGTTCCTCCGCCCAGGACCGTGTCCCCGTCATAAAAGACCACAGCCTGTCCGGGGGCGATGGCCCGCTGGGGTTCATCGAACATCACACGTACCCGGCCCTCCCCCAGGGGATCGACAGAAGCCCACTGTTCGGTCTGCCGGTAGCGCGTTTTCGCCTTGCAGCGCAGAGCCTGATCCGGAACGGTCCCGGAGATCCAGTTCAGTTCCCCGGCCAATAGGGAGCTGCGGTACAGCGCCGCGTCCGGGCCGAGAGTCACGGTATTGCTTTCCATATCCTTCGCCACCACGTAAAGCCGTCCTCCGGCGGCCACGCCCAGGCCCCGGCGCTGCCCGATGGTGTATTTCTCCGCTCCCCGATGGGTGCCGATGCGCCGCCCGTTTTCATCCAGGAACGCTCCTTCCGGCCGGCGGCTTCCGGTGAAGGTCTCCAAAAAGCGCCCGTAGTCCCCGTCCGGCACGAAGCAGATATCCTGGCTGTCGTGCTTCCGGGCGTTGCAGAAGCCTTGCCTTTCCGCAATCTCCCGGACCTCCGATTTTCGCAGCCCGCCCAAAGGAAAGCGGATGCGCTCCAGCTGCTCCTGGGTCAGCATATACAAAACGTAGCTCTGGTCCTTGCTCCGGTCCAGCGCCTTTTTCAGCAGATACCGCTGCCCGGCAGGGTCATATTCGATGCGGGCATAATGGCCGGTCACGACGCAGTCCATGCCCTCCCCGTCGGCATACCGCAGTAGCCGATCAAATTTCAGATAACGGTTGCAGTCGATGCAGGGATTGGGCGTGCCGCCGTTTTCGTAGGTGCGGACGAATTTCTCCATGACGAGCGCCCGGAATTCCGCCGTAAAATCCGCCACGGCATGGGGGATATCCAGCTGAAACGCCACCTCGGCGGCGTCGTCAATATCCGCCAGGGAGCAGCAGGCGTGAGCGAGGCTGCGCCCGATATCCGGATTGCGGAACAGGCGCATGGTCACGCCCATGCAGTCGTAGCCCTCCCGCAGCATCAGCCACGCCGCCACGGAGCTGTCCACGCCGCCGCTCATGGCGACAAGGGCGGTTTTTCCGTTACGGGCTGACATCCGCGATCCACACCTTCATCTCTTTACGCCGACGCACATCGCATTTCCTCCTTGGGTCAAGCCGGGGTGATTTGTGGATCTCAGTATAACACATCAACCTACTATGTCAATTGGATATTTGCCCTGTATTTCTGTTTGCGCCTTTGTACACTGACCGCAGAACGACAGGAACGGAGCGCGGGATCGTGATCAACGATACGATAACGGATACGTTGAGGGAGGCGAAGAAGGCAAAGCCTGACCGGCTCAGAGAGGATATCCGCGGCTGAGGTCAATGCTTCCGTCTCAGCCGAGTTCCAATAATACCCCCGTGGGGCACAGTCTTGGGAAGCATGCCCCGCGGGGGTATCTGTCAGTTTCAGGCGTGTTTAGCAGCCAGACGGCATTTCCACGGTCGGCAATGAACGATCCGGATTGCTCATCTGATGCGTCACAAGTATCCCGGCAGGCCGTGCTGTCGGCAAACGCCGCAATACCGGTGACGAAGCTCTTCCCGGAGCGACTCAGAAGCGGAAATCCCGCCGGTTGGAGGAACGGATGTCCCGGATGTTCTGCTCCGCGATGGCGCGGACCTTCTCCTTCGGGATGCGCTTCAGCTCCTCCTCGATCATCCGGTAGCCCAGCGCCTTCGTTTCTGGCCCCGCGTAATCCTCCAGATACTCCGCCAGGGTCATCAGCGCGTTGGGATGGCAGCAGTTGAGGATCTGGCCGTTTTTGCACAGGGACATGAAACGGTCCCCGGTGCGGCCCTCCCGGTAGCAGGCGGTGCAGAAGGAAGGGATGTGCCCGCTCTCCATCAGCCAGCGGACCACGTCGTCCAGGGTCCGCTGGTCGGAAACGTCGAACTGCTCCGTGTCGTGGGGCCGCTCCGCTTCCGTATAGCCGCCCACGGAGGTGCGGGAAGCGCCGCTGATCTGGGAGATGCCCACCTGCAGCATCCGCTGCCGTACCTGCTCGCTCTCCCGGGTGGAGATGATCATGCCGGTGTAGGGGACGGCCAGGCGGATGCAGGCCGCCAGCTTGATGAAGGTCTCGTCGTCGATGCCGTTGTCGAAGGCGGCCGGGTCGATGTCGTCCGCCTTTTTGACCCGGGGGACGCTGATGGTGTGGGGCCCAACGCCGTGCACCGCCTCCAGATGCTCCGCGTGCATCAGAAGCCCGGCAAACTCATACTTATACAGCTCAAGACCGAAGAGGACGCCCAGGCCCACGTCGTCGATCCCACCCTCCATTGCCCGGTCCATGGCTTCCGTGTGGTAGGCGTAGTCGTGCTTGGGGCCGGTGGGGTGGAGCTCCTCGTAGCTCTTGCGGTGATAGGTCTCCTGGAACAGGATATAGGTGCCGATCCCGGCCTCCTTCAGCTTCCGGTAGTTCTCCACCGTGGTGGCTGCGATGTTGACGTTCACCCGCCGGATGTCCCCGTTTTTGTGATGCACGCTGTAAATGGTGCTGACGCAGTCCAGAATGTACTCGATGGGGTTGTGGACCGGGTCCTCTCCCGCCTCGATGGCCAGGCGTTTATGGCCCATGTCCTGCAGGGCGATCACCTCCGCCCGGACCTCCTCCAGGGTCAACTTCTTCCGGGGGATGTGCTTGTTCTTCAGGTGATAGGGGCAGTAGACGCAGCCGTTGACACAGTAGTTGGAGAGATACAGCGGCGCGAAGATCACGATGCGGTTGCCATAGAAGGCCAGCTTGATCTCCTCCGCGATCTCATACATCCGCGCCACCTTTTCCGGGATCTCGCAGGCCAGCAGCACCGAGGCCTCCCGATGGGTCAGTCCCGCGCAGACGCAGCCGGTGTCCGTCTTTTTCGGTCGGGCTTTCTCCAGGAGCCGGTCGATCAGCTCCGCGTCGTTCTTGTGGGCTTCCGCATAGGCCAGCGTTTCCAGGATCTCCCCGTCGTTGATGAATTCGTCCGCTTTCATGGACTTGGGATCGTAAACTGCCATTTTCATTTCCTCCTTATGTATCCGGGCGAACGTCCCCGCGGCCAACGGTCAGCCGATACCCGATCTCCCGCATGCGCAGGTCGAGGCAGCGGAGGCATTGGGCCGATTCTTCGCCCGTACAGATCTTGTTGTCGTAGAGTTCATACTGTTTGCGTACCCCCACAGGGGACAGGTTCGGCATGACCACGTTGGCTCCGGCCAGGATGCCCAGTTCCCTGCCCTGAGGGTGGATCGTCCCCAGCGCCGTCGTCGCCGGCAGCAGCACCGGCGGCCGGATCAGGCGGATCAGGGAGAGCAGGTAGCAGGTCAGCTCCACCGACCCGGCGGGTTCCCTCCGAAAGGGCGTCTCATGATGGGGGATGAAGGGGCCGATGCCGCACATATCCGGCTTGAATTCTTCGATGAATTTCAGATCCTTTGCCAGCTCCCGGGCAGTCTGTCCGGGAGAACCCACCATGAAGCCGCAGCCCACCTGATAGCCGATGTCCCGCAGCTCCCGCAGGCAATGCATGCGATGCTCCCAGGACATCTCCGGGGGATGGAGGCGGGCATAGTGGGCTTTGTCCGCGGTCTCGTGCCGCAGCAGGTAGCGGTCGGCTCCCGCGACGAACAGCGCCTGATAGCTCTCCCGGCTCCGTTCCCCCATGGAAAGGGTCACCGCGCAGCCCGGACAGCGCCGCTTGATCTCCCGGACGATATCCCCCAGCGCCTCGTCGGTATAGAAGGCATCCTCTCCGCCCTGGAGCACGAAGGTGCGGAAGCCCAGCCGGAAGCCCTCCTCCGCGCTGGAGACGATCTCCTCCCCGCTGAGACGGTAGCGCCGGAGCGCCCGGTTGGAGCGGCGGAGCCCGCAGTACAGACAGTCGTTTTTGCAGATATTGCTGATCTCGATGAGCCCGCGGAAAAACACTTCGTCTCCGTAGATCCTGCGTCGGACCGTGACGGCGAGGTCCTGCAGCGCCTCTGCGGCCTCCGGCGTCCGTTCCTCGATCAGCCGGGCATATTCCTCCTCGGTCAGACTGCGTTCCTCCCGGAGCCTGCGGATCAGATCCCCGATCGTTTCTTTCATCCCGCTGCTCCTTCCAGCAGGGCGTGTTCCTCCGGGAAGAGGCGAAGGCTCCGCTCCAGCACGCCGGTGATGTGGGCGATGGTGAGGCCGTAGTTCGTGAAG
Source organism: Oscillospiraceae bacterium (assembly GCA_017524845.1). GTDB lineage: Bacteria > Bacillota > Clostridia > Oscillospirales > Oscillospiraceae > UBA1774. The sequence continues at coordinate 7,197 of JAFXUU010000001.1, read as the reverse complement.
GGTACGCCCTGGCGGACCGCGATATCCCGCCTTGCCTGCATCTCCTTTTCGGAGACCATGCAGCCGCCGCAATGGATCACAACGTCGAACCTCCGCAGATCTTCCGGGAAATCCTGCCCGGAGCAAGACTCCACGTTCAGGCTTTTGCCCGTGTGCTCCCGCAGCCAGCGGGGGATCTTGACCGTTCCGATGTCGCCGCACTGCCGGTGGTGGGTGCAGCCCTCCGCCATGAGCACCCTTCCTCCGTCCCGCAGTCCTTCCAGTGCGGCGATCCCTTCGATGGCTGTGCGCAGAAAGCCCTTGTAGCGAGCCATGAGGATGGAGAAGGAGGTGAGGGGGATCTCCTGCGGCACCAGCGGCGCGACGGCGCGGAACACCTGGCTGTCCGTGACGACCAGCTTCGGCGGTTCGCACAGAGCGGCCATTGCCTCCGTCAGCTCCGTTTCCCTCGTCACCAGGGGCAGGGCGCCCATCTCCAGAAGGTCTCGGATCATCTGCTGCTGGGGCAGGATCAGACGCCCCTTGGGCGCGGCGTCGTCCATGGGACAGACCAGGACCACGCAGTCGCCGGACGTCACCAGGTTCGCCGCCAGACGCCGCCTGCGGACCTTCCCGGGCAGCATCCGGGCGATCCGTTCCTTCAGTTCCCTCACCCCAAAGCCGGTGACGGCGCTGACCGGCTCCATGGGATAGTCCAGCTCCGGTCGGCTCTGCGAGAGGTCCCATTTGTTCAAAGCAATCAAGACGGGGATCTTTTGCTCGTCAAAGAGGCGCAGCAGCTCCCTGTCCGTGAGACAGAGGCCGACGGAGGCGTCCACCACCAGCACCGCCAGGTCCGTCCGCCGCAGGACTTGCCTTGTCCGCTCCACCCGAAGGGAGCCAAGCTCCCCGGTGTCGTCGAAGCCCGGCGTGTCGATGATCACCACGGGGCCAAGGGGCAGCAGCTCCATGGTCTTGTTCACGGGGTCCGTGGTCGTTCCTTTTACCGGAGAGACCACGGAGACGGTCTGCCCGGTGACCGCGTTGACCAGGCTGGATTTCCCGGCGTTCCGACAGCCGAAAAAACTGATATGCGCCCGTTCCGAGGACGGTGTTGCATTCATGGACATGTAGTTACCTCCCAAAAAGATCCGCCGCGTTTCCTGACGGAAACGCGGCGGCAATGAAGCACAGGACTCCACCGCATCGCTGCTTTCGCCTCAAGCTCCGTTTCGGCGTCAGGGGATGCATAAAGTATTCAGTTCTAAGCCTACAGATTGGATCAGACGCTGGAATAGGTGGCCTTGGCGGTGATGCCCCCGATACGGCCCAGCGCGCCGGTCAGGGCGTTGATCTTGTCGTTGGGTGCGTCGATGGCCAGACAGATGATATTGATCTTCCGCTCACGATAGGGGATGCCCATCCGTCCGATGATGAATTCGCTGTATTCATGGAGCAGGCTGTTCAGCGCACTGACCGCCTCTCCCTTTTCCACGATGATGCTGATCACTGCGACTCTGTTTTCCATATGGATTCCTCCGAACCATGAATTACCCGCGAGTATCGCTGTAAGCATACTCCCTCTGACCCATGCTGTCAATACCGGGACAGACTGCGGCCGCCGGATTTTCGCCTGTTCGCTGTGCAAGTACCGGGAATACGCCCTCCTTTGCGTTCAGGGCATGGAGGCGCCCCCAGCTTACGGGCTGACATCCGCGATCAGCACCTTCATTTCTCCGCCGCAGACCATGCCTTCTGCCTCCGCGATATCATTGGACATATCCACGGTGACGGTGCACTGCGTTCCGCTGCCAATGATCCGGTAGGCGTCCTTCAGCACCGCGCCTTCTCCACAGCCGCCGCCGATGGTGCCCACGGTGCGCCCCACCTTGTCCACCGCCATCATCGCCCCGGATTTCACCGGGGTGGAGCCGCTGGTCTCATAGACCAGCAGCAGCGCTTTCGGCACATCGTCGCAGGTCAGGAATTCCAGCAGACGGAGGTCGATATCTTCGGCGGTGAGCCGCGTTTCCTTGCTGCGGCGGTCAAGCCCCGCCCGGCGGCACTGGATCAGTTCGGCCACGATGGATATGGCGATCTCCTTCACCGTCAAAGCATTGATGGAAATGCCGATAGGGGCGTGGATGCGCTTCAGCGCGTCGGGACCAAAGCCCTCACTCTCCAACTGCTTCATCAGCAGGGCCACCCGGCGTTTGGAGCCGATCATGCCGAGATAGCGGGGATAAGCGCCGGGCAGGATCTCCCGCAGGCAGTCCGCGTCAAAGCGATGGCCGCGGGTGATGACGCAGACATAGTTCCGCTCCGTGATCTGCAGGCGGCGGATCGCGTCGGGGAAATCACTGCAGAGGATCTCCGCAGCGTCGGGCATCAGGGTCCGGTTGGCGAAGGCGGGGCGCTCGTCCACCGCCGTCACGGTGAAGCCCAGGTCGGCGGCATAGCGGCACAGCTCCTGGCCGATGTTGCCGCATCCCAAAAGGATCAGCCGCTCCGGGGGATGAAAGCTGCGGAGGTATTCCTCACCGTCCGCGGTGAAGGTCAGAGCGGCTTCCTTCCCCTCGGCGACGGCCCGATAGACTTCTTTCAGCTTGTTCAGCATGACCGCTCATCCTTTCTCCGTTTCTTCCGGCAGGATCACCTTCATGATCTCGCCGGGAGTGATATCCCCGCCCTCCAGCACCTCCGCAAACACGCCCTCATGGGGCATGATGCAGGTCCCGACGCGGTGATAAATGGCGCAATGGGAATGACATTCCTTGCCGATCTGCGTCAGCCGCAGCTTTGTGTTTTCAGTCGTAAAAACCGTGCCGAGGGGGAGGCTCCGGAAATCGATGCCCTTCACCAGAAGGTTTTCCCCGAAGGCCCCATCCTCCACCTGCCCGCCGCGGCGGTTGAATTCCTCCACCTTGTCATAGGACAGCAGGCTCACCTGTCTGTGCCAGGGTCCCGCATGAGCGTCCCCGTCGATACCATGCTGCACCGTAAGGTGGGCACAGGGTACGGGGTGCTTTTCCATCCCCTTTTTCTCGCTGATACATACCGCCTTGATCACGCCCTGCATATCCTTACCCTCCCTGACAAATCTGGAGCGATTATAACATATTAACCTACTATGTCAATCGGAATTTCTTCTTGAAATCGTTTTTGTCCTTTAGTATACTGCGGTCAAAACCATTATCATTGGAGTGTGTGAACGTGACCATACAACAGCTGCGATATGTTGTGGCCATCTCTGAGGCGGGCTCCCTCAACAAGGCGTCGGAGATCTTATATGTTGCCCAGCCTTCCCTTACCAGCGCCGTGCGGGAGCTGGAGAAGGAGCTGGGCGCAACTCTGTTTTCCCGCAGCGGCAAGGGCGTCACGCCCACCAACGACGGCATCGAATTCATCCACTATGCCCGGCAGGTCCTCCAACAATACGACGTGCTGCTGGAGAGATTCGGGCGGGGCGGCGCCCGGAAAAAGAAATTCGGCATCTCCACCCAGCACTATTCCTTTGCTGTCAAGAGCTTCGTGGAGCTGGTGCGGCAGTTTGGCATGGAGGAATATGAGTTTGCCATCCGGGAGACCCGGACCAGGGACGTGATCGACGATGTGTTCACCGGAAACAGTGAATTGGGCATCCTCTACCTCAGCGACTTCAACCGAGGGCCTTTGGAAAAGCTGCTGCGGGCCAATCAGTTGGAATTTCATTCCCTGACGGAGTGCGAGGCATACGTTTATTTGTGGAAGGGCCATCCTCTGGCAAAGGAGCCGGTGATCCGTTTTGCCGACCTGGCGGACTATCCCTGTCTCTCCTTCGAGCAGGGAGCCGGGGGCTCCTTTTATTATGCGGAGGAGATCCTAAGCACCGCCGAGTACCCCCGGACCATCAAGGCCACGGACCGGGCCACCATGCTGAACCTGATGGTTGGGCTGAATGGCTACACCCTCTGCTCCGGGGTGATCTGCGAGGAGCTCAACGGCTCGGATTACATCGCCGTCCCCTTTGCGGCGGAGGAGGACGCCGTGGGCAAACGCATGGAGATCGGGTATGTCACGAAGAAGAATATGATCCTCAGCGGCATGGCGGAGCTCTATATCCGGGAGCTGGACCGGTATTTGAAACAATATCAGGAGGAACACAGTTAGGCGCCGGGTTATAGGCTGTCCCTATAACCAATCATTCAGATGGGATATTGGACATACGCAGCGCGCCATGCTATCATCAGGCCATCCAATTCACGGAGGGAATGAAGATGAAGCACTGGATGGAAGCGTTGATCCGCGCCAATTACCGTTTCGGACGAATGTGACCGTTTCCTTTTTCCGAAAACTGAATCATTACAATCAAAAAAGAAAGAGGTAACGATCATGTCTTATAAATTTGAAACTCTGCAGCTCCATGTGGGCCAGGAACAGCCCGACCCTGCGTCCGACGCCCGGGCCGTGCCCATCTACGCCACCACAAGCTACGTCTTCCACAACGCCCAACACGCCGCCGACCGCTTCGGCCTGGCGGATGCGGGCAATATCTACGGGCGGCTCACCAACTCCACCCAGGGAGTGTTCGAGCAGCGCATCGCCGCCCTGGAGGGGGGCGTCGCCGGTCTGGCGGTGGCCTCCGGCGCAGCGGCCATCACCTACACCATCCAGGCACTGGCTGCCCAGGGGGAACACATCGTGGCCCAGAAAACCATCTACGGCGGTACCTCCAACCTCCTGGCCCATACCCTACCCCTCTATGGCATCGAAAGCAGCCTGGTGAACGTCCACGACCTGGGAGAGGTGGAGGCGGCCATCCGGCCCAACACCAAGGCGATCTACATCGAGACCCTGGGGAACCCCAATTCCGATATCCCCGACATCGACGCCCTGGCGGCCCTGGCCCACGCCCACGGCCTCCCCCTGGTGATCGACAACACCTTCGGCACCCCCTACCTCATCCGCCCCATCGAGCACGGCGCGGACATCGTGGTCCATTCCGCCACCAAGTTCATCGGCGGCCACGGCACCACCCTGGGCGGCGTCATTGTGGACGGGGGCAGCTTCGACTGGGCAAAGAGCGGGAGATACCCCTGGATCAGCGAGCCCAACCCCAGCTACCACGGGGTGAAGTTCACCGACGCGGCGGGCAAGGCGGCCTTCGTCACCTATATCCGGGCCATCCTCCTGCGGGATACCGGAGCCTGCATCTCCCCCTTCGCCGCCTTCCTGCTCCTCCAAGGCACCGAGACTCTCTCCCTGCGGCTGGAGCGCCACGGGTCGAACACGAAAAAGGTGGTGGACTTCCTCACGAAGCATCCCCAGGTGGAAAAGGTTTATCATCCCTCCCTGCCGGACCACCCGGACCATGCCCTGTACGAAAAGTACTTTCCTAACGGCGGGGCCAGCATCTTCACCTTTGACATCAAGGGTGGCAAGGAGGAGGCTTTCAAGTTCATCGACGAGCTGGAGATCTTCTCCCTTCTGGCCAATGTGGCGGACGTGAAGAGCCTTGTGATCCACCCGGCCACCACCACCCATTCCCAGCTCACGGATGCAGAGCTGGAGGCGGCGGGCATCCACCAGAATACCATCCGCCTCTCCATCGGTACGGAGCACATCGACGACATTATCGCCGATCTGGAAAAGGGCTTCGCCGTGGTGAAACAGTGAGCACTGACCCCTTGCTGTCCTCATAAACCTCATAAGCTCCGGCTGAGGCCGGAGCTTATGATATCGTTCAGGAGATAAACCATGAGAGATCCTCGAAATCAGCTATTGAAAATCACCTCCACCGCCGCTATGATGGCACTAAGCTGCGTGCTGACCCTGGCGGTCCGCATCCCGTCCCCGACGAAAGGTTATCTTAACCTGGGCGACTGCGCCGTCCTTTTCGGCGGCTGGCTGCTGGGTCCGGTCTGGGGCTCCGTCGCCGGAGGCGTGGGCTCGGCCCTGGCGGACCTGTTCGCCGGTTATCCGGTCTACGTCCCAGGAACGCTGATCATCAAGGCGGCGATGGCGTTCTTTGTCTCCCTGGTCCCTGCCCGCTTTGGCAGGAACGGCAGGAAATATCCGGGCATTGCTTTTCTCGCCGTTTCGGTTTTCGCCGAGGCGTTCATGGTCGCGGGGTACTGGCTTTATGAGGCCGCCGCCGTCGGAGAGGGCTTTGCCGCCGCCTTCGCAGGCGTTTCGGGAAACGTGGTCCAGGGGATCGCCGGGGCGGCAGGCGCATATTTTCTCACCGCAGCCCTCAGCCACACGGCTATTCTCAGACCATATGGCCTCGGTGGCTTCGGGAAAGGACAGGCAAATATGTTCATCATCCCTGATACGCAGGAAGAACTTGTCCCGCAGAAACAGTGGGAACGGGTACAGAGGCTGCGGGAAAACAGACGCCGCCCTACAAAAGGTGAGCGGCAGGGATGGTTTTCGGGACTGCTCTTCTGTGCAGACTGCGGCAGCAAGCTCCATTTCACCACCTGCAAGAACTTCGATGGAAAGCAGGATCGATACGTCTGCTCCAAATACAAGAGCGGACGAGGGGACTGCGGTGCCCACTATATCCGGGAGGATCTGCTGAGGGAAATCGTGCTGGAACGGATTCAGGCGGTCAACGAATATGTCCGACGTGACGTGGAAGGCTTTGAAGAAGAATGGTTCCTGTGCCGCCGGGCAGACTGGCAGGCCAGCATCAACGATGAGAAGAAGCGCTTGGAAAAGGCGAAGAAACGCATTACCGATCTGGATACGCTGATCTCCCGCTGTTATGAGGACACCGTACTCGGGAATCTCAGCCGTGAGCGTTATGTAAAAATGACACAGGGATACGAAGAAGAACAGGAGCACCTGAAAGCAGAGGTCGAGACGCTGGAAGAATGGGTGGAGAATGAGGAAGAAATGGACGGCAACATGGACAGCTTCCTTGACGTAGTTCATCGGTATATGGATGTGCCGGAACTGACGCCCACGATTGTAAACGAGTATATCAAGAAGATCATCGTTTACGCCCCGGACAAATCCAGCGGTCATCGGCAGCAGAAGGTGAAAATCTTCTGGAACTTCCTCGACGAAATCGATATCCCCGATATTGAGGGAACTGTTGTTTATCAAAGGCCCCTGAAAACGCAGAAAACGGCATGACCTTAACGGTCACACCGCTTCTGCGGGTACATAGGATAAAAAGTTCCTTACCACTATGAACCCTTTGCCTTGCAGGGCTTTTTATTTTGCTTTTAT
>JAFXUU010000077.1 GCA_017524845.1 Oscillospiraceae bacterium | reverse complement strand
GTTCAGGAAGCGCTCGAAATAGAGGCCGTATTTCACCGGGTCCACGTCGGTGATCTCCAGCGTGTAGCTCACCACGCTCCCCGCGGCGCTGCCCCGGCCGGGGCCCACGGGGATGCCCTGGGATTTGGCGTAATGGACGAAATCGCTGACGATGAGGAAGTATTCGTTGAAGCCCATGTCGTCGATGGTCTTCAGCTCGAAATCCAGCTGGCCTTTGAGCTCCGGGGCCCGGGCTCCGTACCGCTTCGCCAGCCCCGCCTCGCAGAGCCGGCGGAGATAGGCCTTCGCGCTCGTTTCCCCTTCGGGCAGGCGGAATTCCGGCAGATGGTATTCCCCGAAGGTGAATTCCAGATTGCAGCGCTCCGCGATCCGGGCGGTATTGTCCGCCGCCTCCGGCCACTGGGGGAAGAGGGCGCGCATCTCCTCCTCGGATTTGACGTAGAATTCTTCCGTCTCGAAGCGCATCCGGTCCTGGTCCTGCACGGTCTTCTGGGTCTGGATGCAGAGCAGCACGTCCTGGACCTCCGCGTCCTGCTTCGTCAGATAGTGGGCGTCGTTGGTGACTACCAGGGGGAGGCCCGTTTCCCGGTGGAGGCGCAGGATGCCCTGGTTCACGCTCTGCTGCTCCGGCAGGCCGTGGTCCTGGAGCTCCAGATAGAAATGCTCCGGGCCGAACATCCCGCTCAGTTCCAGGGCGGAAGCCTTGGCCGCGGCGTAGTCCCCCTGCCGCAGGAGCCGGGGGATCTCCCCGGCCAGGCAGGCGGAGAGGGCGATGAGCCCCTCCGTGTGCTGCCGCAGCAGATGCTTGTCGATCCGGGGTTTCAGGTAAAAGCCGTCGATGAAGGCTCTGGATACGAGATAGCAGAGGTTGCGGTAGCCCGTCTCGTTCTCGCAGAGCAGCACCAGGTGCCGGGCCTCGTTATCGATGCCGTGCTCCCGGTCCTGCATGCCGCGGGGGGCGACGTAGACCTCGCAGCCGATGATGGGCTTCACCCCCGCCGCCTTGGCGGCCTTATAGAAGGTGACGGCCCCGTACATCACCCCGTGGTCCGTGATGGCGACGGCCTCCTGACCCAGCTCCTTGAGGCGCTGCATCAGCCCTTCGATGCGGCAGGCGCCGTCCAGCAGGCTGTATTCACTGTGTACGTGCAGGTGAACGAATGACATGGCAGTATCTCCAGACGTTGATTCGGTTGCTTTTGCGCTTTCGTTGTGCTATGATGCGCCCATGAAACGGATGAGTTTACGGATCCTGGCGCTGGTGTGCGCCGTGTGTCTGCTCTGCGTCCCGGCCTGCGCAGACGCCGAAGGGGAGAGGGAAGAAGGCCGGTTTTCCGACGTTTCGGAAAGCGACTGGTTCTATGGGCCGGTCTCTTATCTGGCGGAAAGGGGCATCCTCCGCGGCTTCGAGGACGGGACCTTCCGCCCGAAGGATACGCTGACGGAAGCGCAGCTCATAAAGCTGATGCTGAAGCCCTGGATGCCGGAGGACGTGGAGGAGCCGGAGGGCGCCGGGTGGTGGAAGCCCTATGGGGAATTCGGCCTCAAGGAGGGCATCCTCACGGAGGAGGACCTGGGGAGCATGAGCCTGGCTGCCAGCCGCCTGCGGGCAGCCCTGCTGCTGGCCCGGCTGCCCCTGCTGCCGGACGCCGAGGATTTCCAGGTGGTGCCGGATATGGACAGGATCCTGCCGGGGATCGCCGATCTGGAGGAGATCCCGGAGGAAGGGCGGGACGCGGTGGTGGCGGTCTATGCCGCGGGGCTCATGGAGGGCTATGACGACGGCTGCTTCCATCCGGAGGGTACCCTCACCAGGGCGGAAGGCGCTGCCATCATCCTGCGGCTGATGCTGCCGGAGGAGCGGCTGCCGAAGCTCCGCTACGCGGTGCCGGATCAGTGGTTCTCTGACGCGCTGATCCTGGGCAACTCCCACTGCGGCGGCCTCAGCATGTACGGGGACATGCCCTGCCCCTATTTCTGCTTCAGCTACGGGGGCAGCATCTTCACCGGGCTGAACACCGCCTGCCGGGACCGGAACGAGCGCAGTTTCACCCTTCGCTCCCTGCTGGAGGAAAATCAGTACGCGAAGATCATCCGCATCTATGGCACCAATGAGATGGGCTATGATATCTATTATCTCCGGCCCTTCTTCGCTGCGTTCCTGGATAAGCTGGCCCAGGCCCAGCCGGAGGCGGAATTCTGGCTCTGCACGGCGCCGCCGGTGAACCCGGAAATGATCGGGGAGCCGGAGGAACAGGAACCGAAGGTGTTCACCGTGGAGAACTGCCTGGCGGTCAACGGCCTCATCGCCGAGCTGGCGGAGGCGAAGGGCATGGGGCTGATCGATATTTACAGCTTGTTTGCCGATGCAGACGGGATCCTGCCCCCGGAATGCACGGGGGACGGCATCCACCTGACCAGGGAGTGTTACCGGATCTGGGGCAAGTGGCTGGCCGCCGCGGTGGGCACGGATACCCCCGTGGAATGGGAGGAGCCCCCGGCGGAGGAAGAAGCGGCTGCGGAGGAAGAACCTGCCGCAGAAGGGGAAGCCGCAGACGGATAACAGCATTATATAACCCCGGCGCCTGGCCCGCAAGAGGCAAGCGCCGGGGTTTCATGTGCGCAAAAGCGCCGGGAGCCGGCGCTTTCACGCGATGCCGGCGGCTTCGGGGCAGAGGATGCGGATGCGCCCGTCCGCCAGGGCGGCCACCGCCCGGCTGCCCGGCGGCAGGCTCCCCGCCAGGATCCGGTCCGTGAGCGGGTCCTCCAGAGCCTTCCGGAGGCAGCGCCGCAGGGGCCTGGCGCCGAACACCGGGTCGAAGCCCTCCCGGACCAGGGCTTCCGGCACCCCTTCCTCCGTTTCCAGGGCGACGTCCAGCGCGGCCAGCCGCTCCTTCAGCCCGTCGATCAGCTTTCGGGCGATATCCGTAAGCGCTTCCCGCTCCAGGGGGCGGAAAACCTGGATCTCGTCCACCCGGTTCAGCAGCTCCGCACGGAACACCTGCCGCAGCTCCCGCCGGACGGGTTCCGCCGGGTCCATCGCCGCCCCCGGCGGGAGGAAGCCCAGGGGGGCGCGGCGCTCCGTGACAGCGGCGGCGCCCGCGTTGGTGGTCATGACGACGACGGCGTTAGTGAAATCCGCGACCCGCCCGTGGGCGTCGGTGAGCCGCCCGTCCTCCAGGATCTGCAGCAGCAGGTCCAGGACCTCCGTGTGGGCCTTTTCCAGCTCGTCGAAAAGCACCACGCTGTAGGGTTTCCGGCGGATGAGCTCCGTCAGCAGGCCCCCTTCGTCAGAGCCCACGTATCCAGGAGGCGCGCCGATGAGGCGGGAAGCGGTGAACTTCTCCGCATATTCGGACATGTCCAGGCGGATCAGGTCCTTTTCACTGCCGAACAGGGCTTCCGCCAGGGCGCGGCAGAGCTCCGTCTTGCCCACGCCGGTGGGCCCGGCGAAAAGGAAGGAGCCGATGGGCCGGTCCGGCTCCTTCAGCCCGGCCCGCCCCCGCCGCACCGTGGCGGCCACCGCTTCCACGGCGGCGTCCTGGCCGATCACCCGCTTTTTCAGCGTTTCCTCCAGGGCTTGCAGCCGCCGCCCCTCCTCCTCGGTCATGGCTTCTACAGGGATGCCCGTCCATTCGGCGGCCACGGCGGCCACGTCGGAGGCTTCCACCTGGCGCATATTTCCCCCCCGGCCCG
>JAFXUU010000008.1 GCA_017524845.1 Oscillospiraceae bacterium | reverse complement strand
GTACAAGGTCTACCGCAAGACCGGCTCCGGCGGATGGGTGGGCCTCGCCGACGTCACGGCTACCGGCTACGTGGACGCCAATGTCACGGAGGGCACTGCCTACACCTATACCGTGAAGGCATACAACGGCAGCAGCTGGAGCTCCTTCGACGCGAAGGGCGTTTCCGCCAGGGCCGCCGCCGTCTTCAGCGCGCCGGTGCTGAAGGGCGCCGCCTCCGGAACGAACGGCATCACCGTCACCTGGAACGCCGTCTCCGGGGCCGCCAGGTACAAGGTCTACCGCAAGACCGGCTCCGGCGGATGGGTGGGCCTCGCCGACGTCACGGGCAACAGCTACGTCGATTCGACCGTCGTGAACGGCACGACCTACACCTACACCGTGAAGGCATATAACGGCAGCATCTGGAGCTCCTTCGACGCGAAGGGCGTTTCCGCGACGGCTTCGGGCGTCTTCGGCGCACCGGTGCTGAAGGGCGCCGCCTCCGGCGCGAACGGCATCACCGTGATCTGGAACTCTGTCTCCGGGGCCACGACGTACAGGGTCTACCGCAAGACCGGCTCCGGCGGATGGGTGGGCCTCACCGACGTGACGGGCAACATTTACGTGGATTCGGCCGTCACCTCCGGCACGACCTACACCTACACCGTGAAGGCATATAACGGCAGCGTCTGGAGTTCCTTCGATCCCACAGGCGTGAGCGCTGCGGCAGAATAAACGGACAGCACAGATCGATCCCCGCGGAGGCCCGGCCCGGGCTTCCGCGGGGATCGTTTCTTTCCGTATCAGTTGTTTTCGATCTCCTCGATCAGCGCCTGGTAGACGATGTGCAGGTTCTCGTTTTCCATGCGCAGGTCGCGGACCAGGGTCGCGGAGATGGAAAAGAGCAGCTCCAGCCCGATGGTGGGGTTCTCCCGGCAGAAGCTCTGGAAGGCCTCGTAGCCCAGGCTCAGGGTCCTGCAGGCGGTCCTGGCCCGCACCGTGGCGGAGCGCTTGCCCCGGTCGATCAGCGCCATTTCCCCGAAGGAGCAGTGGTAGCTGTCCCGCAGGGAGGCGGTGACGTAAGGCTCCCCGTAGGGCGTCGTCTTCAGTACGTCGACGCTGCCCTCCAAAAGGAGGAACAGCTCGTCTCCCTCCTCCCCTTCCCGGAGGATCTCCGTCCCCGCCGGGAAGCGCTTTTCCTGCATGACTGCGGCGAGGCTGGCCAGCTCTTCGTCCGACAGGCGGCTCAGCAGAGGGAAGGTTTTGAGGCCCTTGATCATTTCATTGCCGGATTGCATCGTCAAATCTCCTTCGCCAGGACGATCACGCCCATGTTCGGCCCGAGGATGAAATCGTCGGGCGGGTTGAGGAGGGGATGGTTGCGCTCCGCATCCTTGACCGTCTTCAGCCGCTGGATGATCTCCCCGTAATTGCTGGATTTCATGGCGTCCGCCAGGATGGAATGCTTGATGGTCTTCTCCGCGCCCATATTCTCCAGGACGCCCAAGGTGAGGATCCCCTTCTCCTGCTTGTACCAGGAGGAGAGCTCGTAGTAGCTCTTGTCCCGCCATTCCGCCGTCACCGGCTGGATCTGGATGCTGTAGCCGTCGCCGTTGTCGAAGAGGGCCCGCATCACGTTGGCCATCCCGGTGTAGCTGGTGGCGGTGGAGAGGATGTAGCGGCTGTATTCCTCCGTATAGATGACCTCGTCGCAGTGCTGGGCCTCCAGGTAATTGCGGTAGCGCTCCGTCTGCACCAGGGCGCAGACGTGGCAGCGGGGGTTGAGGGTCTTGATCATCAGCGTGCAGACGAAGATGCGGGAGTCCACCAGCTCGGCGTCCAGGCTGTCGTGGGCCTCCCCCAGCACCAGGGCGGTGGCCGCCTTTTTGATGTTCGCGTTCAGCAGGGTCTGCTCCTCGGTGAAGTCGCCCCGGATGTACTTGATGCCCTTGAACTCCTTGTCCATAAGAAGCGGCTGGAGCTTCATCTCGTTGACGCTGTTGACGATGACGATATCCTCGGCGGTGAGGCCCTTGGATTTGCGGAGGATATCGGCGATCAGCGTCCGGATATCGTTTTTCCAGCCGAAAACGACGATGTGATTGGAAAGCGTCTGCACCTTCTTGATCCTCCTTGCCGGACTGTTGCTGTAGGCGTTGATTTTGGAAGAGACGAAGCCGATGATGGTGGAGAGGAAGAGCATGCTGAAGAGGATGAGCACCATCAGCAGCGCCCTGCCCTGCCAGCTGGAGGGGATGTAGTCCGTGAAGCCCCGGCTGAACACGATGTTGACATTGTTCCAGAGCAGGATGTCCAAGAAGGTCTTTTTGCCCCCCGGCCCGATCTCCACGTACCAATAGAAGTAGCAGATGAGGGTGTAGGCGGCGAGGACGGCCAGGACCACCCTAGCGTGGGACCGTGACGCCCACTTTTTCAGTTTTGAGAGGAACCTCTTGAAGCCCATGGGCGTTTTCTCACCGCGATCCTCAGCAAATTGCGGGGGCAGACCGGAGCCCGGTCTGCTCCTCCCGTATATTACTATACCATTGCGACGCCCGCTCGTCAACGCCGCGGGGCGGGCGCGGACGACGCGTTTTGATAAGCTCTGAAGGAATGCTTGCTTTTCAGCGCGGGCTGATATATAAAATACATATTATAATGTCACTTGACCGGCAGGCTGCGGCGTAAATCGTGCCCTGCACGGCCGCCGTGCCGGAAAGAGGCAGAAAGGTGTGCAGCCCATGAAGAATCGAGGAAAACGGCTTTTGTCCCTGGCGCTGGCTTTTATGTTCCTGCTGGCGCTGATGCCCGGCGGCGCAGGCGCGGCGAGCGATATAGACTCGGGTACCTGCGGGGACGATCTCACCTGGACCCTGGACAGCGACGGGGTGCTGCGGATCGAAGGCACGGGGGAAATGACCGAATGTCCCTGGGCAGACTACTACCGTTACGGGATCACCTCCGTCATAATCGGCGACGGCGTGACGAGCATCGTCGACTATGCGTTTTATGACTGCAGCAGCCTGGCGAGCGTTTCCATCCCGGACAGCGTGACGTACATCGGCGAATCTGCGTTTTCCAATTGCGGCAGCCTGACGGGCGTGTCCATCCCGGACGGTGTGACGAAAATCTGCGACAACGTTTTTTCCTACTGCAGCAGCCTGACGAGCGTGTCCATTCCCGACGGCGTGACGTCCATCGGCTACTTCGCATTTCATAACTGCAGCAGCCTGATGAGCATGTCCATCCCCGACGGCGTGACGGAAATCTGCAACGACGCTTTTCTCGACTGCAGCAGCCTGACGAGCGTGTCCATCCCGGGCAGCGTGACGAAAATCGGCAGCAGCGTGTTTTCCGGCTGCAGCAGCCTGACAAGCATCACCGTGGACCAGGCCAACCCGTCCTATAAGGACGACGACGGCGTACTGTTCAACAAAAACGGTACGCTCCTGATCCAGTTCCACTGCGGCAGGGGCGGCGATTATACCGTCCCGGCCAGCGTGACGGAAATCGGCGAATACGCGTTTTCCAAGTGCGGCAGCCTGACAGGCGTGTCCGTCCCGGCCAGCGTGACGGAAATCGGCGAATACGCGTTTTCCAAGTGCGGCAGCCTGACAGGCGTGTCCATCCCGGACAGCGTGACGAAAATCGGCAGAGACGCGTTTTCCAACTGCAGTAACCTGACGGACGTGTCCATCCCGGACAGCGTGTCGGAAATCGGCAGCTTCGCGTTTTACTACTGCAGCAGCCTGACGGGCGTGTCCATCCCGGACAGCGTGTCGGAAATCGGCAATTGCGCGTTTTACGGCTGCAGCAGCCTGACGGGAATCACCGTAGACCAGGCCAACCCGTCCTATAAAGACGTCGACGGCGTACTGTTCGACAAAAGCGGTACGTACCTGATCCAGTTCCCCTGGAGCAGGGGCGGCGCCTACATCATCCCGGACGGCGTGACGGAAATCGGGGAGAATGCGTTTTCCTACTGCAGCGGTCTGACGCGCGTGACCATCCCGGACAGCATGACAGCCGTCGGCAGCTACGCGTTCGACCACTGCAGCGGCCTGACGACAGTTGCCATCCCGGACAGCGTGACGAAAATCGGCAGCAGAGCGTTTGCCTGGTGTAACTCGCTGACCGACGTTTATTACACCGGCAGCGAAGAAGCATGGGCCGCGATCTCTGTCGGGGATGGCAACGATGGGCTGCGGAACGCCGCGGTCCACTGCAATGCCGTGCCGCTGGCCGTCACGAAGCAGCCGGAGGATCATATCGGCGCGGCGGGGACAAAGGCTGTCTTCACCGTCCAGGCCGTGGGTGAAGAGCTTAGCTACCAGTGGTACATCAAGAGCCCCACGGCGATGAAGTTCTCCAAATCCAGCGTCACCAAGGCCACCTACAGCGTAACTCTCAGCGCAGCCAATTCCGGACGGCAGCTCTATTGCGTCGTCTCCGACGCCTGCGGCCGCACCGTGCAGACCAATACCGTCACCATGGCCGTCGCCGAAGCGCCTGTCGTCGCCGACCTTGCGGACTACACGGGGCCTTTGGGCAGCACGGCGACCTTTACCGTGCAGGCCGAGGGCGAGGGGCTCACGTATCAGTGGTACGTGAAGAAGCCCACGGCGACGAAATTCTCAAAGTCCTCCATCACGGGCCCCGTTTACAGCGTGGCCCTCACCGCGGCGCGGAACGGGAATCAGATCTACTGCGTCGTCTCCGACGCTTACGGCAATACCGTGCGGACCAATACCGTCACCATGACCGTCGCCGAAGCGATCACCGTCGCCGACCTTGCGGACTACACGGGGCCTTTGGGCAGCACGGCGACCTTTACCGTGCAGGCCGAGGGCGAGGGGCTCAGCTACCAGTGGTACGTAAAGAAGCCCACGGCGACGAAATTCTCAAAGTCCTCCATCACCGGCCCCGTTTACAGCGTGGCCCTCACCGCGGCGCGGAACGGCAATCAGGTCTACTGCGTGGTGACCGACGCCGCGGGGAACGTAGCCCGGACGAATACCGTGAGCATGACCGTCGGCTGAGCCGGGAAGCAGAAAAGTGAAAATCCGGGGTGCCGCGCAAGCTCGCGGCGCCCCGGATTACATTCTGCGGCAGCTTGCCGCCCGTGTCTGCTTACGTTTTTCGTTTGTCTCCCTCTCTCTTGTCTTTCCGCGGAAAAAATGCTAGAATCGGGTCAGCTTCGGAAAAGGAGGCGATGAGATGAAGCGCGTCGGAAAGCTGGCGGGCAGTTATCTGCGCATGGGGGACACGCTGCTGCTGTTCCTCTGTCTGGCGGCTTCCGTTTTCGGCCTGGTGCTCATCTACAGCGCCACCCGTTCCTATGAGACCGGCCGCTACATGCTGGTGCAGGGCCTGGCCCTGGGCCTGGGGCTGGTACTTTTCATCGTCTTTTCCCTCATCGATACGGACGTGCTGACGGAGCGGTGGTATCTGCTCGTCGCCTTCAACCTGGCGCTGCTGGCGGCCCTGCGCATCTTCGGCGTGGAGGGCGAAACGGGCAACCGCAGCTGGATCCGCTTTGCCGGCATCGGCATCCAGCCCTCCGAGCTCCTGAAGATCACCTTCATCCTGCTGCTCTCCCGGCAGATTTCCCGGCTGCAGGAGAGCCGGAAGGGGCTCAGCGGCGTTTTTTCCGTCATGACCCTGGCCCTGCATTTCCTGTTTCTCTTCGGCGTCTACGTGGTCATCAGCGCCGACGCGGGCAACGCCCTGGTCTTTCTCTTCATTTTCGCCGCCATGTGCTTTGCCGGCGGGCTGAACGTTATCTGGTTCCTGGTGGCCCTTGCCCTGGCGGCCCTGGCCACGCCCCTCCTCTGGACGAGGTTCCTCAGCGAATACCAGCGGAACCGCATCCTGGCCCCCTATTTCCCCGATCTGGTGGACCCCACCGGGCTGGACATCACCTGGCAGCCCCGGCAGAGCAGGATCGCCCTGGCCTCCGGCGGCCTCACGGGCCAGGGTTACCTCAACGGCGAACGCGCCCAGGGAGAGCTGCTTCCCTTCAAGCACACGGACTTCATCTTCTCCGTGGCGGGCGAGGAGCTGGGCCTCATATGCTGCGTGGCCATCATGCTGCTGCTCACGGCGATCATCCTCCGGGTGCTGTTCACCGGTCTCCGCTCCGGCAGCCACCGGGACATGCTGATCTGCGCCGGCTTCGCCGGGATGCTCACCTTCCAGGCCTTCGAGAACATCGGCATGTGTCTGATGGTGACCCCCGTGGTGGGCATCACCCTCCCTTTCTTCAGCTACGGCGGCTCCTCCCTCGTCACCTGCTTCGCCGCCATGGGCATCGTCTCCGGCGTGCGCCTTAGGCAGAAGGGCCGGGAGGACAGCCAGCGGATATAGCCCGAAGCCGGATCCGGCCGTACGGGCGCCTGCCTGTACGGCCGTCAGGTTTTCATAGCAGCCCGCAGTACAGCATCACACACGGAATTCCGTGGCGATCCTGATCGTAATGGTAGTATTCTCGGTTCTGAGCTCTGCCGGGAAAGGCGTGATTGAAGGCGTGCGGAGATGGCCGAAGCCCCGGAGGCTTTATGAGACCGCAGGGCGAGTTGATCTGGCGCAAGTTTCGTAAAAAAAGCCAGAGGTTGAAATAAACCGGCCCGTACTATATAATGTGCTACGGTTTTGTACCCGAATCCGAAGGAAGGAGCATCTTCTTAATGATCGGAATTGTTTGAAGCATTTTCGGAAAACGATCGGGATACCGCCGTGGCTTATGGCAGGGACATGGGTTTTCTGAATCGAAACAACGCCGGATCATCCACAGAGTGAAATTCTGACTATACATAGCCGGAGGCTGTCGAACTCAGTCCCGGCTATGATATCGATTACGGAGAAAACAAACAATGATAATTAAACTGGAACCTGTAAATGATGATAACAAAGATGCGGTTTTGGCCCTTTCCGTACGAGAGGATCAGCCTTTCGTCGCAACAAATGAAGTTTCGCTTCGGCAGGCGGACGAGGCTAACGCGGAGCAGCCCGGCATGGCCCAGCCTTTTGCCATCTATGCAGACGAGAAGCCGGTGGGCTTCTGCATGTTCGCGTTCAATCCCGAAGAAGAGGACGAGGACGACCGCTACTGGCTCTGGCGCTTCATGATCGATAAGTCCGAGCAGGGCAAGGGATACGGGCAGGCCGCCCTGCAGGAGATCATCAAATACTTCAAAGAAAACGGCGCCGACCGGCTCTTCCTGTCCACCGAGCCGGAGAACGAGCTGGGCCTGCACATCTATCATAAAGCCGGATTCCGGGAGACCGGCATCATCGACGGCGATGAGGCTGTGCTGATGCGTATGCTCAAAGGCCCCAACCGGATCCTCAGGAACGTCTACGGCGTCGATGTGGATAAGAGCATGCGCATCAAGGGTAAGAAGGGCTACGGCGTCAGCATTGCCCTCCAAGACGGAGACGGCGATTTCCTCACCTACTGCGCCGGCAGCGGCCGCTTCGGGCAGGACTTCCCGGTGAACCCGGATATGCTGTTCCAGGCGGGTTCCG
>JAFXUU010000076.1 GCA_017524845.1 Oscillospiraceae bacterium | reverse complement strand
CAGATAGGGCATGTCCTCCTTGGGAAGGATGCGGGAAACGACGCCCTTGTTGCCGTGGCGGCCCGCCATCTTGTCGCCCACGGAGATCTTCCGCTTCTGGGCGATATAGACACGAACGACCTGGTTGACGCTGGGGCCCAGCTCATCGCCGGCCTCGCGGGTGAAGACCTTGACGTCCACCACGATGCCGCTCTCGCCGTGGGGCACCTTCAGAGAGGTATCCCGCACTTCGCGGGCCTTCTCGCCGAAGATGGCCCGCAGGAGCCGTTCCTCGGCGGTGAGGTCGGTCTCGCCCTTGGGGGTGACCTTGCCCACCAGGATGTCGCCCGCGTGGACCTCGGCGCCCACGGTGATGATGCCCCGCTCGTCCAGATATTTCAGGGCGTCCTCGCCCACGCCGGGGATGTCCCGCGTGATCTCCTCCGGCCCCAGCTTGGTATCGCGGGAGTCGATCTCATGCTCCTCGATGTGGATGGAGGTGAACACGTCGTCCTGCACCAGGCGCTCGTTGAGCAGCACGGCGTCCTCGTAGTTGTAGCCTTCCCAGGACATGAAGCCCACCAGGATATTCTTGCCCAGGCTGATCTCGCCCTGGCTGGTGGCGGGCCCGTCGGCCAGGACGGTGTCCGCGGTGACACGCTCCCCTACCATGACCACGGGGCGCTGGTTGGAGCAGGTGCCCTGGTTACTGCGGGCGAATTTCCTGAGCTTATAGGTTTTCAGATCGCCTGCGTCGTAGCGCACGCGCACTTCGTCGGCGCTCACATAGGTGACGATGCCGTCTCCCTCGGACATGACCACCACGCCAGAGTCCACGGCGCACTTGTGCTCGATGCCGGTGGCCACGATGGGGGCTTCCGTCACCATCAGGGGCACGGCCTGGCGCTGCATGTTGGCGCCCATGAGGGCGCGGTTGGCGTCGTCGTTCTCCAGGAAGGGGATCATGGCGGAAGCCACGGAAACCATGATGCGGGGGCAGATATCGATAAAGTCCACCCGCTCCCGGTCCACCTCGATGATCTCGTCCCGGTGGCGGCAGGTGATACGCTTGTTCAGCAGGCAGCCGTTCTCGTCCAGAGGCTCGGTGGCCTGGGCGACGATGAATTCATCCTCCACGTCGGCGGTCATATACCGCACCTCGTCCGTCACCCGGCAGGTGCCCTTCTCGATCTTGCGGAAGGGGGCCACCAGGAAGCCGTACTCGTTCACGCGGGCATAGGACGCCAGGTAGGAGATGAGGCCGATGTTGGGGCCTTCAGGGGTCTCGATGGGGCACATGCGGCCATAGTGGCTGTAGTGCACGTCGCGCACGTCGAAGTTGGCGCGCTCCCGGCTGAGGCCGCCGGGGCCCAGGGCGGACATGCGGCGCTTGTGGGTCAGCTCCGCCAGGGGGTTCGTCTGGTCCATGAACTGGCTCAGGGGGCTGGAGCCGAAGAACTCCTTGATGGCCGCGGTGACGGGCCGGATGTTGATGAGGGACTGGGGGGTGACGATGTCCAGATCCTGGAGGGTCATGCGCTCCCGGATCACCCGCTCCATGCGGCTGAAGCCCACGCGGAACTGGTTCTGCAGGAGCTCGCCCACGCTGCGCATGCGCCGGTTGCCCAGATGGTCGATATCGTCGGTCTCGCCGATGCCGTGGGCGAGACAGTTCAGGTAGTTGACGGAGGCGTAGATGTCGTCGGGGATGATGTGCTTGGGGGCGAGGTCGTCCGCCCGGTCCCGCAGGACCTCCAGCAGCTCCTCCCCCTCGTATTTGTCCATGATCTCCCGGAGGATGCACAGGCGCACGTTTTCCTTGAAGAGGGTCTTCAGCTCCTCGCCGCAGTCGGGCACGAAATCGGCGAGGCGCACCATGCCGTTGGCAAAGACCTTCACTTCCTTGCCCGCGTGGTCCCGCAGCCAGACCTCGTTGAGGCCGCTGCGCTCGATGGCCTCCGCCTTCTCCGCCGAAAGGGTCTCCTCCGCGTCGGCCAGGATCTCCCCGGTGCGGGGATCCACCGCCGGGCGGGCCAGGACGCCGCCGGCGATGCGCTTGGCCAGGGCCATCTTCTTGTTGAACTTGTAGCGGCCCACGCTGCCCAGGTCATAGCGGCGGGGATCGAAAAACAGGTTCAGCAGGAGGGTCTCGGCGGACTCCACCGTGGGAGGATCGCCGGGCCGCAGGCGCTTGTAGATCTCCAGCAGGGCTTCGTCCCGGTTTTTGCAGGTGTCCCGCTCCAGGGTGGCGGTGATGCGCTCGTCCTCCCCGAAGATCTGCTTCAGCTGCTCGGCGGTGGAGCCGCCGCCGGTCTCGTCCAGGATGGCGCTGTGGCTCCAGGGCCGCTCCTCCCAGCTGACGCCGATGGCCTTCAGCAGCCAGGTGACGGGGATCTTGCGGTTCTTGTCGATGCGGACGTAGAAATTGTCCTGGGTGTCCATCTCGTATTCCAGCCAGGCGCCGCGGTACGGGATGGAGGTGGCGCTGTAGACCGTGATCAGGGTCTTGTCCGTCCGCTTGTCGTAATACATGCCGGGGCTGCGGATGATCTGGGAGACGATGACCCGCTCCGCCCCGTTGATGACGAAGGTGCCGCCGGGGGTCATGATGGGGAAATCCCCCATGAAGATCTCCTGCTCCTTGATCTCCTCCGTCTCCTTGTTGCGCAGCCGGACCCGCACCTTCAGCGGCGCGGCGTAGGTCGCGTCCCGGGCCTGGCATTCCTCGATGGAATACTTGGGGCTGTCCGTCATGGAATAGTCGATGAAGGTGAGCTCCAGGTTCCCGGAATAGTCGGTGATGGCCGCCACGTCCCGGAAGACCTCCCGGAGACCCACGTCCAGAAACCACTGATAGGATTTCTTCTGGATCTCCAGCAGGTTCGGCATATCCTCGATCTCGTCCAGCTTGGAGAAATTCTTGCGCAGGGTCTTGCCGTACATCGTGTCCCTGACCATGCTGTTCACGTCAACACTCATCTTGGCTGTCACACTCCTGACCTGGCGCCGCCGCGCTCCGGTATTGATACGCGCGGGGCAGTTGTTTCTTTGTTTCTCTATGACTTGACTTTTTCCGCCGGTTCCCTTAAACTTCTGTGTAGTGGGTGGTCGTTCGCCTTCTGCGCTTTGCGGTATAGAAAGCAAGTTATTATACCGGAAGCATCGGCGGATGTCAATCTTTTTTTCGCCTTTCTTTGTATGATCCTGCCGTTTTCTGATGGCCGTCCCTCAGAAAGCGGCCTTTTTGTTTGGAGGCTGCCCGTGAAGACCCACGGTTTTCTGCTCCCCGGGGGCGCGGCCCTCTTTTTCCTCGCGGCGGCGGCCCTCTTCGCGCTGCTGCCCGGCTGCCCCCTCCCCGCCGCCGCGGCCATGGCCCTGGCCCTGACGCTCTGCTTTTTTGCGTCGCTTCGCGCCCTGCGGGGCTGCCTGCCCGGGGCGGTGCTCTGCTGCGCCGTCGTGAGCGCCGCCCTCCTGCTGGGGCGCATCCCCTGCTTCCCCCGGGAGACCTCGGACTATACGGATTTCCTCCTGCCCTGGGTGGAGCGGCTGCGGGAGCTGGGCGGCCTTGCGGGTCTGGGCCGGGAGATCGGCAACTACAACGTGCCCTATATGGTGATCCTCGCCCTCATCTCCCGCCTCCCCCTGCCGCCCGTCTATCTCATCAAGCTGACGTCCGTCCTCTTCGACCTCCTGCAGGCCGCGGCGCTGGCCCTGCTCGTGGGCAGGCTGGGCGGCGGGAAGCTGCGGCCGGCGGTCTGCTTCCCCCTGGCCCTGGGGCTTCCCACGGTGTTCATCAACGGCGCGGTCTGGGGCCAGTGCGACAGCGTCTACGTGTCCCTGGCCCTCCTGGGACTGTACCTCTGCCTGGCGGAGAAGCCCGGCTGGGGCATGGCGGCCTTCGGTCTCTCCTTCGCCTTCAAGCTGCAGGCGGTGTTCCTCCTGCCCGTCGTGCTGCCCCTGCTCCTGGCGCGGAAGGTGAAGTGGTATCACCTGCCCCTGTTCCCGGCGGCCTACGCGCTGGCGGTGTCCCCCGCGATCCTGGCGGGCCGGAGCCTGCGGGATACGTTCCTCTTCTACCTGCGCACGGCCTCCACGGCGGGGAGCGCCCTCAACTACAATTCCGCCTCCATGTACTCCCTCTATTATTTCTACCGTCTGAAGGACACGGGACCCGCGGCGAAGGCGGGGATCCTCGCGGCCTTCGCCCTCTGCCTGCTCGTTTTCCTGTTTTTCTTCCTGGGGCGGAAGCGGATCACGGAGCGGAGCCTGCTGTTTGCCTCCCTCCTTCTCTGCTGCGGGCTGCCCCTGCTCCTGCCCCACATGCACGACCGCTACTTCTATTTCTGCGACGTGCTGACCCTCTGCGCCGCCTGCCTCGTGCCGGAGACGGCGGCGGCGGTGCTGCTGAGCCAGTTCGCTTCCCTCCTGGGCTACCACGCCTATTTCTATATGCGCTTCCTCCTGCCCATGCGCCTCGGCTTCGCGGGGCTCTGCGCCGTGTTCCTCGCGGCCCTGGTCCTCCTGCTGCGGGAGCTGTTTTTCCGGCGGCGCGGGGGCTCCGGGCTCCCGCCGGATCGGCTCCGGGCCGGGTAGCCTCCGCCCATTCCGAAAATTGCCCTTCCTTTATTTACAGGAAGGGCTTTTTTTGCTATAATATAAGGAATCATAGTGCTGGGTCCGGCACAGCCGCGGCCGAGGGCCGCCTGAATGGGAGGATGGAAGCAATGATCCAGGTCCGTGACCAGAGAATAGACGAAGACGTATTCATGAAGCTCCACGAAAAGGAGATATCCGCCTGGCCCACCGGCCGGGATATCGACCTGGACGAGGCGGTGGAATACCAGAAATCCCTGCCGGAGGACAAGAGCTTCTGGCGCAGGCTCGCCAGATACAAGGCCGAGGGGAAGACCGGGCTCTACCCCCGCTCCGGCGTGCCCGTGGTGGAGGAGGAGATCAAGCTGCTCCAGGGCCTCAACAGCGTGGGGGTGGAGCTTTTCCCCTTCACCACCGACTCCTACACCCGCAACCGCCAGTTCGAGAAGGCGCAGTACTGCCTGGAGGAAAGCATCCGCACCGGGGAAAAGAAGCTCAACGGCTACCCCATCATCAACCACGGGGTAAATACGAACCGCCGGGTGGTGGAATCCTGCCGGGGGGCCTTCGATCCCCGGAGCAGCTACGGGGCCAATTCCTTCGTGGCGGAGATGGCCTTCGCCTCCGGCATGACCAGCATGCCCAACAGCTTCTTCGGCTGGATCGCGGGCTACGACAAGAACGTGACGCCGGAGGCCTGCATCGAGACCGCCCAGTACCTGGGCCGTCTGCTGGGCTGGTACGCGGACCGGGGTGTCATCCTCTCCTCCGCCTGCCACGGCTGGCTGCCCAACGGCGTGGTGCCCATGTACATGAACATGGCCACCCAGATCATCGAGAGCCTGGTGACCACCGGTCAGGGCGGCCGGGCCATCATCCCCCTGACGAACATGCAGGGCAATTTCTCCCAGGATCTCAGCGACATCCGGGCCAGCGAGATCCTCTTCCCCAAATACTTTGAAAAGCTGGGCAGGAAGGACGCCTTCATCCCCGGCATCATCGGCAATCAGAGCTCCCTCTTCCCCTTCCCCCAGGACGTGGGCATGGCCTACGGCTACATCAACTACACCGCCATGCTGGCGGCGGTGGCCGGGCTGCCCGCCTGCAGCGTGAAGACGGTGGACGAGGCCTCCGGCGTTCCCTCCATCCAGAGCCACATGGAGACCTACCGCAGCGCCAACTGGCTTTTCAGCGTCATGCGCGCCCAGAGCTGGGAGGTGAACGAGGCGGAGGTGAAGCTGGAGACGGAGATGACGGTGAAGGCCGTCAGCGCCATCGTGGACAAGGTGCTGGAGCTGGGCGACGGGGACATCTGCCTGGGCACCTGCAGGGCCATCGAGGCCGGGGTGCTGGATTCCCCCTTCTCCATCAACAGCCATCCCCGGGACCTCTGCCTGGGCGCCCGGGACCTCCACGGCGCCTGCCGCTATCTGGAATTCGGCAACATCCCTCTGCCGGAGGAGGTCAAGGAGTTCCACCGGGAAAAGCTCCGTGAGCGGGAGCTGGCGGAGGGCAGCAAGCTGGGCTTCAGCACCTCCATCGCGGATTTCTGGTGCCTGAGCCGGGGCCGGATCACCGGCGTCACGGAGGTGAGCCCCTTCGAGGCGGAGGCCATGACCTGGAAGAGCGCCATCGAGGAAAAGCATCCCACCGTCATCACCGGCACCGTGGGCGTGGACAGCCACGTGATCGGCACGAAGATCGTCAGCCGCATCCTGAGCCAGTACGGCTTCAAGGTTGTGGCCCTGGGGGCCCAGACCAGCCCCGAGGACTTCATCAAGGCCGCCCAGGAGACGGACGCCTGCGCCATGCTCATCTCCTCTCTCTACGGCATGGCGGAGATGGACTGCCTGGGCTTCCGGGACAAGTGCGTGGAGGCCGGCGTGGGGGACATCCTCCTCTACATCGGCGGCATCCTGGGCGTGGGCGTGCGGGACTTCGCGGAGGACGAGGCGAAGTTCAAGGACCCGAAGATCGGCTTCGACCGGGTCTATCCCCCGGAGACGGACGTGGAAAGGGACATCGTGGATCTCTGCAAGGATCTGAGAGCGAAAGGACTGCTGTAAGTTGTCCGGCAGGCGGGTCTTCATCGATTTCGGCAGCACCTTCACCAAGGTCGTTGCCTTCGATCTGGAGCGGGAGCTGCTCCTGGGGCGGGTCCAGTCCCCCTCCACGGTGGACACGGACGTGAACCTGGGCCTGGACCGGGCGCTGGACGAGCTCCGGCGGACGGTGGCGGTGGACGAGGAGGACATCCGCTCCGCGCTGGCCTGCTCCAGCGCCGCGGGCGGGCTGCGGATGGTCTGCGTCGGCCTGGTGCCGGAATACACCACGGAGGCCGGGCGGCTGGCCGCCCTGGGGGCCGGGGCCAAGGTGGTGGGCGCCTTTTCCTACGAGATGACCCGGAGCGAGCTCCGGGAGCTGGAGGCCCTCAGGCCGGACATCGTGCTCCTCACCGGCGGCACCGACGGGGGCAACCGCCGCACCATCCTTCACAACGCCGAGCGCCTCGCCTCCTCCGGGCTGCTCCGCAACGTCATCGTGGCGGGCAACAAGTCCGCCGGGGACGAGCTGCGGGAGATCTTCGCGGACAGCGCTCTGAACGTGGTCTTCGCCTCCAACGTCATGCCGGAATTCGGACGGCTGGATATCGAGCCGGTGAACCGGGTGATCCGGGAGATGTTCATCGGCCGCATCACCGAGGCCAAGGGCGTGGACCGGGCCCGGCAGCGGATCGGCGAGGTGGTGATGCCCACGCCCTCCGCGGTGCTGGCCGGGGCGAAGGTCCTGGCCGACGGGACCTATGAGGAAGCCGGGCTCGGACCCCTCATGGTGGTGGACGTGGGCGGCGCCACCACGGACGTGTATTCCGTGGCGGAGGGCGTGCCCAGGAAGGCGGGCGTGGCCTACGTGGGCCTTCCGGAGCCCTACGCCAAGCGCAGCGTGGAGGGGGACCTGGGCCTGTTCCACAATCTGGACGCCCTGATGGAGCTGGCCGCCCGGGAACACCTGGAGTTTCAGGAGGGCGAGAGCCGGGAGGATATCCTCCGGGGCCTCCGGGAGGTGCTGGGCGTCCCCGCCGGAGACGTGCAGACCCGGGACCAGCTGCTGCTCAGCCGCCTGGCCGTGCGCACGGCCGCGGACCGGCACGTGGGGCGGCTGGAATGCCGCATCACCACCAACGGGGAGACCTGGGTGCAGCGGGGCAAGGACCTCACGGAGCTGAAGACCGTGCTGGGCGCCGGCGGGCCGCTGGCCTTTTCCGCCGACCCGCTGTTCGTCCTGAAGGGCGCCGCCGGGAGCGACGATCCCGCCGTGCTGAAGCCCAGGGAGCCCCGCTATCTGCTGGACAGGCGCTACATCCTCTTCGCCGTGGGGCTGCTGAGCCTCACGGAGCCGGAAAAGGCCTTGCGGATCTTCAAAAAATACGTCGAAGTCCTCGCGTGAGAAAAGGAATCAGGCCGCTGCCGGACGAATGTCCGGCAGCGGCCGTTATCGTTATAGCTATCGTTACCGGTCTCCGGCAAAAATCACTTCGTGAAGCGGAAGGCGAAGAGGGTCTCCACCGGGAAATCGGCCTTGGCCGTCTCGATGGTGCTGGTGTACTGCTCCTCGGACATGGCGTTCTTGGCGATATAGCGGTTGTACTGCTCGCCGGGCTCCATGGGATAGACGACGGTGTAGGTCCCGTCCTTATAGAAGGTTTCCACCGCGCCGACCTGGGTGCTCTCGGCGAAGACGTAGTCCTCCACGTCCCGGGAATCCAACTCGCCCAGGATGACGCTCTCCATGAGGCCGCCGTCCGCGACGCCGCCGTACCGGTCGGCCAGGGCGGCGAAGTTCTCCTCGGTGGGATCCTCGTTGAAGGCGGCCATGATCTCGTCCACCGTCGCCTGGGCGGCGGCGCGGGTGGCGTCGGTGATCTCGCCGGTGTTCTCGTCCTTGGCCGCCTCCACGGTGATGCTGCGGAAATTGGCCAGGCGGAAATCGTTGCCGCAGCGCTCCAGGAACAGGAGCACGTAGTAGCCGGTGCTGTATTCCACCACGGTGGTATCGCCGCTGACGCGGGCCTGATCCGTGAGCCAGGTGCGCCATTCGGTGTTGGAAATGCCCTCGGGAGCCACCATAT
Organism: Oscillospiraceae bacterium; assembly: GCA_017524845.1. Taxonomy (GTDB): domain Bacteria; phylum Bacillota; class Clostridia; order Oscillospirales; family Oscillospiraceae; genus UBA1774. Next base: position 3,536 of record JAFXUU010000076.1, on the reverse strand, counting down.
AGCGCAGGCAGGAATCCTCGTCCTCATAGAGGGGCTTGTCGTCCTCCGGGGCGAAGCGGTAGACGGCGTCGGCAAAGGTGGTCATGTCCCGGGCGGAGGCGATCTCGTCGGCGACAACCCGGGCGCTGTCCATGGCGGTCTGCGCGTCGATCCCCGCTTCGTCGTCGGCCTCGCCGGAGACCTGATACACCATGAAGCTCACGAGATCGTACTCGTCCCGCACGGCGTCGTAGTAATCGTCCAGCTGCTCGTCGGTATAGGAGTTCGTCCAGGTCTCGTTGAGGTATCTGCTGTAATAGGTGGCCCGGTAGGACTTCTCCAGCAGGCTGCGCAGGCGGCTCTCGGTGATGCCCTTGCCGTACAGCGCCCGGATATAGGCCCGGTAGTCCGTGTAATTCTGGTTGGCGGCGGCGGTCTTCAGGGACTCGATGTTGGCGTCCACCTCCGCCTTCTGCTCCGCGGACAGCTGCCAGCCCTCCTTGTCGGCCATGCTGTTGAGGATGGTCATCTGCTGCAGCTGGTCGAAGGCCTGGCTCTCGAAGTAGTCCTGCCAGCTCATGGTATCGCTGTACTGCTGGTCCTTCAGGGGCTTCGAGGTATCCAGGAGCATGGAGGCGTAGTTCCCGTAGGTGTTGGAGATGGAGGTATAGGTGTTATAATACGTGTTGAAATACTCATAATTGAAATCGGCGGCGGTGTAGCTGTCGCTCCCGACACGCAGGGCGGGAACGCCCGTATAGAACAGGTTGGAATTGAACACCACGGCCACGATGATCAGCACGACGGCCACGATGATCACGGCGCCGGTGATCCATTTTTTGCGCTTCTTGGCCTTGAAATCCTCTCTGGCGCGGACCTGACGCTTTTCCGTCCCGTCGCTCCGTTCCTCAAAGCGTTTCTTCTTTTCTCTGGAAGCACTCATTCGTTCAATCAGTCCTTTATACAGTTTGGGCCCGGTCTTGAAAACCGTATCTGCGTTATTATAAACTCTGCATCCCGCAAATGCAAGCCTTATCCGCGGATTTTGCCCGTTCGGCGGTTTCCGCCCCCCTTCCCCTTCCCGGCTGCGCAGAAAAGGGGCCGCCGTGCCTTGTCTTTTGGAAACCCATATGGTATAGTAGTTAGTCGGATGAACCTGTTTTTCGGTTTTGGAAAGGACGGACCATGGCAAAGCACATGCTCGTTGTCCGCAACCCAAAGGCGGGCAGCTTTATCAGTCAGAATCAGTTTCTCGAGGCGGCCGGCGTGATCTTTCAGGACGAGAGCTACAGCGTCTACGTCTATACCACCACCGGCCGGGGGGACGCGGCCCGGGTCGCCCGGGAGGAGGGTCCCAGGACGGACCGGATCGTGGCCTTCGGGGGCGACGGGACCCTGAGCGAGGTCATCAACGGCGTCATGGCCCTGCCCCCGGAGCAGCGGCCGGAGCTGGGCTATATCCCCGCCGGGACCACCAACGATTTCGCCAGCGGCGTGGGTCTGAGCCGGAACATCGTGCGGGCGGCGCAGACGGTGCTGACGGGCGTCCCCGAGCCTCTGGACGTGGGCCAGTTCGGGGAGGACCGCTTCTTCTCCTATGTGGCCTCCTTCGGCACCTTCACCAAGGCCAGCTACTCCGCCCCCCAGGACGTGAAGAACGTGCTGGGCTACGCCGCCTATCTGCTGGCGGGCATCCGGAGCCTGGCCGACATCCGCAGCTACACCCTGGAGGTCCGGGCGGACGGAAAGATCTACGAGGACGATTTCATTTTCGGCGCGGTGTCCAACGCCATGAGCGTGGGCGGCGTGATGAAATACAACTACGAGCAGGTGAACCTGAGCGACGGGCTGTTCGAGGTGCTCATGATCCGCACCCCCCGGAGCCTGGCGGGGTTCCAGGAGCTGCTGGCGGACATCTCCGAACGCAACTACGCGGAATGTCCCCACCTGCTGTATCAGAAGGCCAGGCAGGTGCTGGTGAAAAGTGAAAAACCCATCGCCTGGACGGTGGACGGCGAGGCGGGGGGCGAGACCACGGAGGTCCTGATCCGCAACTGCTGCCGGGCCGTGACCATCCTGACGCCAAAGGAGAAGGAATATGCTTGAGATCAAGGGATTGAGTTACCACGTCAAGGACGACGCGGGAGAAAAAGACATCCTGAACGGGATCGACCTGACGGTGCCGGACGGCGCCTTCATCGTCGTCACCGGGCCCAACGGCGGGGGCAAGACCACCCTGGCCAAGGCCGTCATGGGGCTGGTGCAGCCCACGGCGGGGAGCATCGTCTTCAACGGCACGGAGCTCATGGGCAAGAGCGTGACAGAGCGGGCGCGCCTGGGCGTGTGCTACGGCTTCCAGCAGCCGCCCCGCTTCAAGGGCCTGCAGGTGACGGAGCTGCTGAGCATCGCCGCCGGGAAGAAGCTCAGCGCCAACGAGTGCTGCGCCTACCTCACCAAGGTCGGCCTCTGCACCGAGGACTATCAGGACCGGGAGATCGACGCCTCCCTCTCCGGCGGCGAGGTGAAGCGCATCGAGATCGCCACCCTCCTGGCCAGGAACGCGGCGCTGATGATCTTCGACGAGCCGGAGGCGGGCATCGACCTGTGGAGCTTCACCCGCCTCACCCAGACCTTCGAGAGCCTGCACAGGCGCCTGGACAGCACCATGATCGTCATCTCCCACCAGGAGCGGATCATCCGCCTGGCGGACGAGGTGGTGCTGGTGGCCGACGGCAGGATCACCGCCCGGGGCTCCTTCGACGACATCATGCCCCTCATGGATATGCAGGACATGACCTGCACGCTGAAGGAGGCTTGAGAGATGGGCAAGCTGAGCGCCATTGAGCTGAACATGCTCAAGGAGATCGCGGGTCTCCACAAGATCCCCGAGGGGGCCTACAACATCCGGGCCGACGGCGTGAGCGCCGGCCGCAATTCCACGGAGCACATCGAGATCGTTTCCAAGCAGGACAAGCAGGGCATCGACATCATCGTGAAGCCCGGCACGAAGAACGAGAGCGTCCACATCCCCGTCATCATCTCCAAGACGGGGTATGAGGAGCTGGTTTACAACGATTTCTTCATCGGCGAGGACTGCGACGTCGTCATCATCGCCGGCTGCGGCATCCACAACTCCGGCTGCGACGCCTCCAAGCACGACGGGGTGCACACCTTCCACGTGGGCCGCAATTCCCGGGTGAAGTACGTGGAGAAGCACTACGGCGGGGGCGAGGGCACCGGCGAAAGGATCATGAACCCCCAGACGGTGATCCATCTGGAGGAGGGCGCCTATATGGAGATGGACACCTCCCAGATCCGGGGCATCGACAGCACCCACCGGGAGACCACCGTGGACGCCGGTCCCGGGGCGGAGATCGTGGTGCTGGAAAAGCTCATGACCCACGACAAGCAGAGCGCCGTCAGCGACATGACCATCCACTTAAACGGGGACGATTCCCGGGGCCGGGTCATCTCCCGCAGCGTGGCTCAGGAGGATTTCAGACAGGTATTCCATCCCAACGTTACCGGCAACGCCCGCTGCTTCGGCCATGTGCAGT
>JAFXUU010000075.1 GCA_017524845.1 Oscillospiraceae bacterium | reverse complement strand
GCCGTAGAGCTTGCCCCACATGGACTTGGCCCAGCCGGTGTCGGAGATGGTGAGGTGCAGCCCGTCGGGGTTTACGCAGTGCCAGTATTTCGCGGTGATGAAGTGGCCCAGGGGGTATTTGTAGTTGTGCATGGCGGCCTTGGGGTAGCCGGTGGTGCCGGAGGTGAAGAACATGAGCATGGGGTCGGAGCCGCAGGGGGCGCCAGGCTCCCGGAGGAACTCCTCGCTGAACAGGCGGAACTCCTTGTCGAAGGCGTGCCAGCCGTCCCGCTCGCCCTCCACGATCACCCGGATCTGCAGGCCGGGGCAGGCGGCCAGGCATTCGTCCACCTGGTCCGGCACGCCGCCGGTGGCGGTGCAGAGGGTGGCCCGGATGTCCGCGGCGTTCACCCGGTATTCGATGTCGTGGGCCAGCAGCTGGTTGGAGCCCAGGATGGCCACGGCGCCGATCTTGTTCAGGGCCATCATGCTGATCCAGAACTGATAGTGCCGCCGCAGGATCAGCAGCACCTTGTCCCCCCGCTTGATGCCCAGGCTGCGGAAGTAGTTGGCCGCCTTGTTGGAATAGCGGGAGATGTCCGCGAAGGTGAACCAGCGCTCCTCCTTGAAGCGGTCCACGTGGAGCATGGCCAGCTTCGTGGGATCCTTCCGGGCTATGGCGTCCACCACGTCGAAGGCGATGTTGAAGCTCTCCTCGTTTTTGAAGGAGACGGATTCCAGGCTGCCGTCGGGGCGCTCCACGGGCACGATGAAGTTTTCGTAGATGTGGCTTTCCTCGGTTTTGGGCCGCTGGGGGGTGGTCTCCTCCCGGGTGGGGTCCGGCGCGGCGGCCAGATCGATATGCTCCGCCGGGTTCAGCACCACGGCGTAGAACACGCAGTCCCGGCCGCCCACGGCCACCATGCCGTGGGGGGTGGAGCTGTTGTAATAGATGGTGTCGCCCTCGTGGAGGATCTCCGAGTGCTCGCCCACCTGCACCTTCAGGCTGCCGGAAATGACCAGGTCGAATTCCTGGCCCTCGTGGGTGGTGAGGGCGATGTCGCTCCGCTCCAGCTCCGGGTCGTAGATGGCCTGGGTGTACAGCGGATCGGCGATGCGGTTTTTGAAGGAGGCGGCCATATTGTAGTACACCATGCCGTGGGCCTGCTCGATGCGCTGGCCCTCCCCCTGGCGGGTGACGGTGTAGGAGCGGAGCTTGGGGCTGGAGCCCCGGATGATATCCGTCACGTCCACGCCGAAGGCCAGAGCGCAGCGGTAGATGAAGGCAAAGTTCAGGTCGCTTTTACCCGCCTCGCAGTCCATGTATTCCGCGACGGAGACCCCCGTTTTTTCCGCGATCTCCTCCACGCTGTAGCCGGAGATGCTGCGCAGCTCCCGGATACGGGAGGCCATCTCCTGGATCTTCATTGCAAGACCGGTCGTCTGTGTCATGCTGCTGTCTCCTTTCCGGAGCGAACGGCAAAGCCCGCCCCAGAGATTGTGTAATCTTTGAGACGGGCTGAAATATACCCGCGGTACCACTCAAATTGCGCCCCGGAGGACGCCACCTCATCGGACTCAGACAAGTCCTGCGCCCTGACGCGGCGCCATTCGGGAAAGTTCTACTCGCCGCTTACCGCCGACTGGCTGAGATAAACGGTTTTCTTCTCTCCGGCTCGGAAGCGAGCAGCGCACGGGTCCCGGATCGCGGCTCGCACCCACCGCCGCTTCTCTGCATCCGAATGCACCGACGCCCTCTTCGTCATCGCCTTTATTATGAAATTTCCGTTAGATTAGCACAATCAAGGACCAAAGTCAATAGCTTGCGCTGGGGCAATGTGACAATTTAACGCAGTAATGAACCGCAGGATTTGCGCAGGATTTACAGCTTGTTCCGCTGGATCTTGCCGCTGATGGTCTTGGGCAGGGACTCCCGGAACTCCACGATGCGGGGATATTTATACGGCGCGGTGTGGGACTTTACGTAGTTCTGGATCTCCTTCTTCAGCTCGTCCGTGCCCGCGGTGCCCTTCGTCAGCACGATGCTGGCCTTCACCACCTGGCCCCGGATGGGATCGGGGGCGGCGGAGACGCCGCACTCCAGCACGTAGGGCAGCTCCATGATGACGTTTTCGATCTCGAAGGGCCCGATGCGGTAGCCGGAGGACTTGATCACGTCGTCGGCCCGGCCCACGTACCAGAAGAAGCCGTCCTCGTCCCGCCAGGCCAGGTCTCCGGTGTGGTAGAAGCCGTCGTGCCACTGCTCGGCCGTGTGCTCCTCGTCCCGGAAATAGCCCTTGAAGAGGCCGCAGGGGACCTTCTCGGAGGTTTTGATGCAGATCTCGCCGGTCTCGCCCAGGTCGGCGGGCTTGCCCTCCCGCGTCAGCAGGGTCACGTCCCACTGGGGAGTGGGCCTGCCCATGCTGCCCAGCTTGTGCGCTTCGCCGATGAGGTTGCCGATCACCAGGGTGGTCTCCGTCTGGCCGAAGCCCTCCATGATCTGCAGGCCCGTGGATTTCTCGAACTGCTTGAAGACCTCGGGGTTCATGGCCTCGCCCGCCGTGGTGGCGTGGCGGATGCTGCTGAGATCGTAGCGGGAGATATCCTGCTTGATGAGCATGCGGTACATGGTGGGCGGGGCGCAGAAGGTGGTGATGTTGTACTGCGCAAAGAGGGGCAGGAGGTCGTCCGCCTCGAACTTGTCGAAGTCGTAGACGAAGACGGCGCCCTCGCAGAGCCACTGACCGTAGAGCTTGCCCCAGAGGGCCTTACCCCAGCCGGTCTCGGAGATGGTGAAATGCAGCCCGTCGGGCTCCACGCAGTGCCAGTATTTGGCGGTGATGTAGTGCCCCAGGGGGTATTTGTAGCTGTGGCAGGCGATCTTCGGGTAGCCGGTGGTGCCGGAGGTGAAGAACATCAGCATGGGGTCCTCGCCGCAGGGGGCGTCCTCGGCCCGGACGAAGTTGGAGGAATACATTTTATATTCGCTGTTGAAGTCGTGCCAGCCCTCCCGGGGCTCGCCCACCAGGATGCGCAGGGCGACCTCGGGATGCTCCGCCATGCTCTTCTCGGCCTCCCGGGCGGTGTCCCCGTCCCCGGTGCAGACGATGGCGGTGATGCCCGCCGCCTCGAAGCGGTAGTCGAAATCGTGCTTCTGCAGGAGGTTGGTGGCGGGGATGATGATGGCCCCCAGCTTGTGCAGGGCCAGGATGGTGAACCAGAACTGGTAGTGCCGCTTCAGGAGCACGATCACCCGGTCGCCCCGCTTGATGCCCAGGGCCTTGAAGTAGTTGGCCGTGCGGGAGGATTCCTTCATCATGTCCTTGAAGGTGAAGCGCTTTTCGTTCTTATTGTGGTCCAGCCAGACCATGGCCAGCTTGTCCGGCTTCGATTTGCCCAGGGCGTCCACCACGTCGTAGGCGAAGTTGAAGCTGTCCTCGTTGAAGAAGCGGATCTCCTGCAGGCGGCCCTCCGCGTCCTCCACCGTGTCGATGAAGGGCTGCACCACCATGGCCTCCTCGCTGCGCACCGTGGGCTGCAGGGCGGGGTAGGAGGCGGTTTCCTCCTCCTCGCCGGTCATGACCACAGCCACGAACAGGCAGTCTCTGCCGTCGGCGGCGATCATGCCGTGGGGGGCGGAGGAGTTGTAGAAGATGCTGTCGCCCTCGTGGAGGACCTCGATATGGTCGCCGATCTGCACCTTCAGGCTGCCGGAGATCACCACGTCGAATTCCTGGCCGCTGTGGCGGGTGAGGTGGATGGGGACGTTCTGCAGCGCCTCGTCGTAGCTGTAGCGGACCCAGTAGGGCTCGGCCAGCTTTTTCTTGAACTGGGGCGCGAGGCTCTGGATGCGGATGCCCTTCTCGTCGGCCGTGGTCTGTCCCTGGCCCCGGCGGGTGATGGTGTAGGCGGAGAGCTTGGCGCTGTGGCCTTCCAGAATATCGGTGATCTCGATGCTGAAGGCCAGGGCGCACTTGTGGATGAAGGTGAAGGGAAAGTCCGCCAGCCCGTCCTCATAAGCCTGATACTCCTTCACGCTGACTTCCGTCAGCTTGGCCATCTCGCTCACGGAATAGCCGCTGATCTCCCGCATCTCCCGGATGCGGGCGCCGACCTCGACGAGCTTCGTGTCCATCGTTTTCGTTTCCATGCGTTTTACCTCCCGGAAAAAATGAAAATCCCGTCTCAAATCGCTTTGAGACGGGATGACAAGCAACCCGCGGTACCACTCAAATTGCGCTCTCGCGCCGCTCTGCGAGCTCCAACAAGCTCTGTGCTTTAACGCAGCCATACGGGAGCAGCCTACTGGGAAGGCCCGTTCGGTGCTCCGGCTCGGAAGGGATGGGTCTGTGGGGATCCTCCTGCCGGCTCGCACCGCCCGCCGGCTCTCTGAAAGGAAAACGCCCGACCGTCTTCGTCGTCGCCTTTGATATATTGTCCGTACTTTAACGCAGGGAATCGAAAAAGTCAATACCCAATTTCAAAAACCTTCGCCCCGGGGCGAAAAAAACTCTTTACAAAACGAAAAAACTGTGCTATTTTACTCTAAACTTATATCGCAATTAAATGATAGAGGCGCAGCGTCCAAAAGTAGGCCCGGCGGAAAAGGCAGCAAAGCCGTTGCCGGGGGCGAAAGGGGCCGCTGCCGAAGGCGGGATCCTGCAAGCCCCGCCTGGGCAGCCGGAGAACATCCGTCTGACTGTCGCATTTGCGGAGCGCTATGGATTGATTGCGAAGCTGTCCCGGTCCCGCCGTCGGCGGGAATGCCGGGGCGTTTCGGATTGTCGGCAGCTGCGCAGAGCAGGCTGCCTTTTCTTTTTCGGCCGCAGCCTGAAGGAAATCCCCCCTGTCGAAACGGCGGAAAAACCAACGACATACAGATAAAGGAGAAAACATCATGACCAGCTATCCCGTGTTTCTCGGCGCCGCCACGGCGCTCATCACCCCCATGACCGCCGCCGGCGTGGACTATCCCGCCCTCGGCCGTCTCATCGACTGGCAGATCGAAAAGGGCATCGACGCCCTGGTGATCGCCGCCACCACCGGCGAGGGCTCCACCCTCAGCGACGAGGAGCACCGGGAGGTGCTGCGCTTCTCCGCCCAGCGGATCGCGGGCCGGGTGCCCATGATCGCCGGCACCGGCTCCAACGACACGGCCTACGCCGTGAGCCTGACGAAGTACGCCTGCGAGGTGGGGGCCGACGCCGTGCTGGTGGTGACGCCTTACTACAACAAGGCCACGCAGAAGGGCCTGGTGCGCCAGTTCGTCGAGATCGCGGACGCCTCAACGAAGCCCCTCATCCTCTACAACGTCCCCTCCCGCACCGGGGTCACCATCGAGCCGGCCACCTACGCGGCCCTGGCGGACCATCCCATGATCGCGGGCATCAAGGAGGCCGGGGGCAACATCTCCAAGATCGTGGAGACCGCCGCCCTGGTGGGAGACCGGCTGGACCTCTATTCCGGCAACGACGATCAGGTGGTGCCCATCATGGCCATGGGGGGCAAGGGCGTGATCTCCGTCCTCTCGAACCTCATGCCCGCGGAGACGAGCGATATGTGCCGCCGCTTCCTGAACGGGGACACGGAGGGCGCGGCAAAGCTCCAGTGCGAGTATCTGCCCCTCATCAACGCCCTCTTCTGCGAGGTGAACCCCATCCCCGTGAAGGCCGCCATGGCCGCCATGGGCTTCTGCGAGAATTACGTGCGCCTGCCCCTGACGCCCATGGAGCCGGAGCACGAGGAAAAGCTGCTGGCCCTGATGAAGCTGCAGGGCTTGATCTGAGGGAGGAAAGCAGGATGCGCATACTCATCAGCGGACTGGGCGGCTTCATGGGCCGGGAGGTGGCGAAGCTGGCTCTCGACGGTTATCGCGGCGCGGAGCTCATCGCCGGGGTGGACCTCATGGGGGCGAAGGACGCGCCCGTCCCCTGCGCGGGGAGCTTCGACGAGGCGAGGACGGACGTGGACGCGGTGGTGGATTTCTCCCACCACGACTGCACGGCGGCGCTGCTGGATTTCGTGACGAAGCATCGGCTCCGGCTGGTGCTGGCCACCACCGGGCAGACGGAGGAGGAGAAGGCGGCGATCCTGGCCGCCTCGAAGGAGATCCCCCTTTTCTTCGCCGCCAACTATTCCCTGGGCATCGCCCTGCTGACGGACCTGGCCAAAAAGGTCGCCGCCGCCATGCCCGAGGCGGAGATCGAGATCATCGAGAAGCACCACGACCGGAAGGTGGACGCTCCCAGCGGCACGGCCCTGGCTCTGGCGGAGGCCATCCGGGAGGTGCGGCCGAACGCGGAGCTCCACCGGGGGCGGGACGGCTTCGGCAAGCGCACGAAGACGGAGATCGGCATCCACGCCATCCGTATGGGCAATTTCGCCGGGGAGCACGAGATCATGATCGGAACCCCCAACCAGACCATCACCCTGAAGCACGAGACCCACAGCCGCGCCCTCTTCGCCGAAGGCGCTCTGGCCGCCGCGGAGTTCCTGATGAAGCAGGGCCCCGGCCTCTACGACATGAAAAGCCTGCTCGCCTGAAAGGATGGTAACATGAAGCTCGCGATTTACGGTTACGGAAACATCGGCCGGGGCGTGGAAGCCGCCGTCCGTCAGAACCCTGACATGACCCTCACGGGGGTCTACACCCGCCGGGATCCGGCGTCGGTGCGCACGAAGACGGGCGTGCCCGTCTATGCCGCCGCCGATATCCTCGGTCACCGGGAGGAGATCGACGTGCTGATGATCTGCGGCGGCAGCGCCACGGATCTGCCCGTCCTCACCCCCATGCTGGCCAGGGACTTCAACGTGGTGGATTCCTTCGATACCCACGCCCGCATCCCGGAGCACTTCGCCAATGTGGACGCGGCGGCGAAGGCGGGGGCACACACCGCCCTCATCTCCGGCGGCTGGGATCCCGGTCTCTTTTCCCTGAACCGCCTGTACGCCAACGCCATCCTGCCCCAGGGCAGCGACTATACCTTCTGGGGCCGGGGCGTGAGCCAGGGCCACTCCGACGCCGTGCGCCGCATCCCCGGCGTGGCCGACGCCCGGCAGTACACCGTGCCCGTGCCGGAGGCCCTGGAGGCCGTGCGGGCCGGAAAGAGCCCGGTCCTCACCACCCGGCAGAAGCACACGAGGGAGGTCTACGTGGTGGCGAAGGAGGGGGCCGACAGGGCCGCCATCGAGCAGGCCATCAAGACCATGCCCAATTACTTCGACGAATACGACACCACGGTCACCTTCATCTCCGCCGAGGAGATGGCCCGGGACCACAGCGAGCTGCCCCACGGCGGCTTCGTGATCCGCACCGGGGTTTCCGGCCTCAGCGGTGAGCACACCCACACCATCGAATACCGGCTGACCCTGGATTCCAATCCCGAGTTCACCGCCCTCACCCTGGTGGCCCTGGCCAGAGCCGTGGGGCGGCACGCCGCCCGGGGGGACTTTGGCTGCAAGACCGTGTTCGACCTGGCCCCGGCGGAGCTTTCGCCCCTCTCTCCGGAGGAGCTGCGGGCCCACATGCTGTAGCGGGAGAACGCCATGAGCTTTGTCTGCGAAAACATCGGCGTGAACGCCGAAAACCATCTGACCTTCGCGGGGCAGGACACTCTGCGCCTGGCGGAGGAATACGGCACCCCCCTCTACCTGTTGGACGAGGACCGCATCCGCCGCAACTGCCGCCTGTATCTGGAGGCCTTCCGCGCCTCCTTCGTCCCCGGCTCCCGGCCCCTCTACGCCTCCAAGGCGGCCGCCTTCAAGCAGGTCTACCGCGTCATGGCGGAGGAGGGCATGGGGGTGGACGTCTGTTCCCCCGGGGAGATCGCCACCGCCGAGGCCGCGGGCTTCGACCTGGCCGGGGCCTGCTTCCACGGCAACGGGAAGACGGACGGGGACATCCGCTACGCCCTGGACAAGGGCGTGGGCTGCTTCGTGGTGGACAACGCCGAGGAGCTTCTGGCCCTGGAGGCGGAGGCGGGAAGGCGGGGCCTCCGGCAGAAGGCGCTGCTGCGCCTCACCCCGGGCATCGACCCCCACACCTACGCCGCCGTGGCCACCGGCCAGGTGGACTCCAAGTTCGGCGTCGCCATCGAGACGGGACAGGCGGAGGACTTCGTCCGGCTGGCCCTGGAGCAGAAGCACGTGGAGCTCCGGGGCTATCACTGCCACGTGGGCAGCCAGGTCTTCGGGGAGGACGTGTTCGAGCGGGCCGCCGCCGTCATGCTGGCTTTCGTTGCGGAGATGAAGGAAAAGACCGGGTACCTCGCCCCCGAGCTGAGCCTGGGCGGGGGCTACGGGGTGCCCTACGTGGTCTCCGATCCCATCGTCGACATCCCGGCGAAGATCGCCTCCGTGGCGAAGACCGTGAAGGAGACCTGCGCCCGGCTGGGCATCCCGGAGCCCGCCATCCACATGGAGCCGGGCCGGAGCATCGTGGCCGACGCGGGCATGACCCTCTACCGGGCGGTGGCCGTGAAGCGCATCACCGGCTACAAGAACTACGTCACCATCGACGGCGGCATGGGGGACGACCCCCGCTACGCCCTCTACGGCAGCCGCTACACCTGCCTGGCCGCCGGGCGCATGGGGGAGGCTTCGGAGCTCCGCTGCACCCTGGCCGGGCGCTGCTGCGAGAGCGGCGACCTCATTCAGGAGGACGTCCTCCTGCCGGAGACCGTGGGCAGGGGGGACGTGATCGCCGTCTGCACCACCGGGGCCTACAACTATTCCATGGCCTCCAACTACAACCGCTACGGCCGCCCTGCCCTCGTCATGCTGCGGGAGGGCAAGAGCTTTGTGGCCGTCCGGCGGGAGAGCCTGGAGGACCTGCTTCGGCTGGACCTGTGAGCGGGATCATCGAGGTCACGGACCTTTCCGATCCGGCCCTGGAGGTCTACGCAAGGCTGACGGAGGCCCAGCTTCGGAACCGGCTGGAGCCGGAGAAGGGGATCTTCATCGCGGAGAGCGTCAAGGTGATCCGCCTGGCGCTGGAGGCGGGCTGCGCGCCCGTCTCCCTTCTCATGGAGGAGCGGCAGCTGTCCGGCCAGGGCGGCGCGCTCAGAGCGCTCTGCGGGGATATCCCCGTCTACGTGGGGCGGCGGGAGGTCCTCGCCTCCCTCACGGGCTACGCCCTCACCAGAGGCGTCCTCTGCGCCATGCGCCGTCCGGCGGCGAAGACGGCGGAGGAGGTCTGCCGGAACGCCCGCCGCATCGCCGTGCTGGAGGATATCACGGACACCGTGAATCTGGGCGCCATCTTCCGCTCCTCCGCCGCCCTGGGGGTGGACGGGGTGCTCCTGAGCCCCGGCTGCGCCGATCCCCTGCTGCGCCGGGCCGTGCGGGTGAGCATGGGCACGGTGTTCCTTGTTCCCTGGGCAAGGCTGGGGGAAGCCGCGGACTGGCCGGTAAGGGCCCTTGGGCGGCTGAAGGCCCTGGGCTTCACCGCCGCCGCCATGGCCCTGGGGCGGGATTCCCTTCCCATCGACGAATTGCGCCCCGGTCCTGCGGACAGGCTCGCCATCCTCCTGGGCACGGAGGGGGAGGGGCTGCGGCCGGAGACCGTGGATGCCTGCGACGCCCGGATCGTCGTTCCCATGGCCCGGGGCGTGGATTCCCTCAACGTGGCCGCCGCCGCTGCCGTCGCCTTCTGGGAGCTGAGAGTCAAATCGATGCAAGCATCGATTTGAAAAGGCTTGCGCTTCGCTCCCCGCACTCGCTTCGCTCGCACAGTCCGCTCCGCGAGAAGTTTTTTCGAGAGGCACAGGTCCCCGCGAAAAAAGATTCCGGATTTTTCCGCGCATGCCGCGGCGCGAACTCTGCGAGGCTGGTTTACAAAAAACCCCGGGAGGGTGGTCGGCGACCGTCCTCCCGGGGTTTTGGCTGTTTGCTTATTTGAAGTATTTGACCGCGGCCTCGAACATGCGGATGTCGTAATTGCCGGGCACGTTGCGGTAGAGGTATTTCCCCACCCGCTCGGAGTGGCCCATCTTTCCGAAGACCCGCCCGTCCGGGGAGGTGATGCCCTCCACGGCCCATGCGCTGCCGTTGGGGTTGAAGGCGGTGTCCATGCTGGGGACGCCGTTCAGGTCCACGTACTGGGTGGCGATCTGCCCCCCCGCCGCCAGCTCCCGCAGCAGGGCTTCGGAGGCGAAGAAGCGGCCCTCGCCGTGGGAAATGGGCACGGTGAAGATCTCGCCGGGCCGGGTCAGGGCCAGCCAGGGGGACTTGTTGGAGGCCACCCGGGTGTGCACCAGGGTGGACTGGTGGCGGCCGATGCGGTTGAAGGTGAGGGTGGGGCAGCTCTCGTCCGTGTCGATGATCCTGCCGTAGGGCACAAGGCCCAGCTTGATAAGGGCCTGGAAGCCGTTGCAGATGCCGGCCATGAGCCCATCCCGCTTCTCCAAAAGCTCCGTCACCAGCTCCTTCACCGCGGGATTGCGGAAGAAGGCGGTGATGAATTTCGCGCTGCCCTCCGGCTCGTCGCCGCCGGAGAAGCCGCCGGGGATGAACACCATCTGGGCGGTCTTCAGGGCTTCGGCAAACTGCTCCGCGCTCTCCGCAACAGCGGCGGGGGTCAGGTTGCGGATCAGCACCGTCTCGGCCTCCGCGCCTGCCTCCAGCAGGGCGCGCTGGGTGTCGTATTCGCAGTTCGTGCCGGGGAAGACGGGGATGATGGCCCGGGGCCTTGCGGTCTTCACCGCCGGGGCGGGCCGGGTCTCCGCGGCATAGGACAGGGCTTCCGGCGTGCCCCCCTCCTCGGTGCGCGTGGGGTAGACCCCCTCCAGCACTCCTTCGTTCAGGGCCAGAAGCTCATCGATCGACGCCTTTTCGCTCCCCAGGTCGATCACCGGCTCGGCGGTGGTGTGTCCCAGGAGCATGACGCCGGGAAGGCTCACGTCCTCCGTCAGCTCCGCGGCGATGAAGCCATAGAGAGCGGGATTATACAGCTCGTTCCCCAGGTCGGCAGCGGCCTTGAAGCCCACGCGGCTGCCGAAGGACATCTTCATAACCGCTTCCGCCGCGCCGTGCTCCAGGGCCCAGGCGGCCTTCACCTTTCCGGCCCTGTGGAGGCTGAGAAGACTGTCCCAGGCGGCCCGCAGGCTCTCCCCGCCGCGGTCGGCGGGGCCGAAGAGATACACCGGATGCCCGGCGGCCTTGAATTCGGGGCTGAGCAGGTCCCCGGCGGCTATGGGGGCGATGGCGAAGCTGATGAGGGTGGGGGGCACGTCCAGGTCCAGGAAGGTGCCGGACATGGAGTCCTTGCCGCCGATGGCGGCGGCGCCGGTGTCCATCTGGGCGTCCAGGGCGCCCAGCAGGGCGGCGAAGGGCTTGCCCCAGCGCTCCGGGTCGCTGCGGAGCTTTTCAAAGAATTCCTGCAGGGTGAGGTAGGCCTTCCGGTAATCCGCCCCGGCGGCCGCGAGCTTCGCCACGGAGGCGATCACCGCCCCGTAGGCCCCCTCGTAGGGATCGGCGCTCATGGCCTCCGGGTCCAGGGCCCAGGAGAAGACGCTGCCCGTATCCGTGTGCTTCCCGGGGAGGACAGGCAGCAGGGCCGCCATGACCTGGGCAGGGGTGCGCTGGGTCTTCCCACCGAAGGGCATCAGCAGGGTCCCCGCGCCGATGGTGGAGTCGAAACGCTCGACGAGCCCGCGCCGGGAGGCGCAGGCGAGGCTGCCCGCCATCTCCCGCAGGGAGCGGAAGGGGAGGGCGGCGGCTCTTTCCCTCCCGGGAACAGAGACCCGGGCGTGCTTGGCAGCGCCGTTGGTATCCAGGAAATCCCGGCTCAGATCGGCGATGACCTTTCCCTTCCAGCGCATCACCATGCGCCGCTCAGCCGTGACCACGGCCACCCGGTAGGCCTCCAGGTTTTCCGCCTCCGCGGCGGCGATGAAGGCGCTCTCGTCCTCCGGGGCCACCACCACGGCCATGCGCTCCTGGCTCTCGGAGATGGCCAGTTCCGTGCCGTCCAGGCCCTCGTATTTTTTCCGCACGGCGTCCAGGTCGATCATGAGCCCGTCGGCCAGCTCGCCCACGGCCACGGACACGCCCCCCGCGCCGAAGTCGTTGCAGCGCTTGATGAGCCTCGTCACTTCGCCGCTGCGGAAGAGGCGCTGGATCTTCCGCT
This sequence comes from Oscillospiraceae bacterium, assembly GCA_017524845.1. Taxonomy (GTDB): domain Bacteria; phylum Bacillota; class Clostridia; order Oscillospirales; family Oscillospiraceae; genus UBA1774. The sequence goes on along the minus strand of JAFXUU010000075.1, from coordinate 111 downwards.
CCTCCGGGGCGTTGCCCTTCTGCACCTCGCTGGCCATGGTGCTGAGACTCTTCATATCGTGGCTCTTGCTGCTGCCGGTGGCGCCGCCGATGCCGTCCCGCCCGGTGCGTC
>JAFXUU010000074.1 GCA_017524845.1 Oscillospiraceae bacterium | reverse complement strand
GCCCAGCGGGAGGTGGAGTCGGCGATAACGGCCACGTCGTAGCCCATATCCCGGAAGTATTCCGCGATGGTGATGCCAGTGTAGATGGAGGCCTCCCGGGCCGCCACCGGCATGTCGGAGGTGTTGGCGATGAGCACGGTGCGCTTCATGAGGGGTTCGCCGGTGCGGGGGTCCTGCAGCTCCGGAAACTCCATAAGCACGTCCGTCATTTCGTTGCCCCGCTCGCCGCAGCCGATGTAGATGACCACGTCCACGTCGGACCATTTGGCCAGGGCGTGCTGCACCACGGTCTTGCCGCTGCCGAAGGGACCGGGCACGGCTGCGGTGCCGCCCTTGGCGATGGGGAAGAGGGTGTCGATCACCCGCTGTCCGCTCTGCATGGGGGTATCGGGGAGGAATTTTCGGCGGTAGGGCCGGTTTTTCCGCACCGGCCAGGTCTGCATCATGGTGAGGCTGCGGCTGCTCCCGTCGGCAAGCTTCACGGAGCCGACGGCGTCCAGCACCGTGTAGTCGCCCTCTTCCAGGCGCTCCAGCGTGCCCTCCACGCCGTGGGGGACCATGATGCGGTGGGTGAGGGCGGCGGTCTCTTCCACCGTGCCGATGATATCGCCGCCGACGACGCGGTCGCCTGCGGCCATCACCGGCACGAAATGCCAGAGCTTCGTGCGGTTCAGCGCCGGTACGTCGATGCCCCGGGCGATGGTCTCCCCGGCCAGGGCGCGGATCTCCGTCAGCGGCCGCTGGATGCCGTCGTAAATATTCTCCAGAAGGCCGGGACCCAGCTCCACGCTCAGCGGCGCGCCGGTAGTCACCACCTCCGCGCCGGGTCCGAGGCCGGCGGTCTCCTCATAGACCTGAATCGAAGCCTGGTCACCGGTCATGGTCAGGATCTCGCCCTTCAGGCCCTGGGCGCCGACCTTGACCACATCGGCCATGCCGGCGTCCGCCAGGCCGTCGGCCACCACCAGCGGGCCGGATACCTTGATGATTTTTCCCATACTGTAAACTCCATTCTGTCAACGAATGAGAAACGAAGATAACCCGATCAGAGGATGTTGCTCCCCACGGCGCGCTCTACCGCGCTGTTCAGGGCCTCCATGCCCAGGTTCAGCGTGCCGTTCTTGGAGGGGATGGGGATCACGGCGGGGACGAGCTCGTCCTTCAGCGCGGCGATCTCCGTTTTCAGGGGAATGGTGAGCTCCTCCGTGATATAGAGGATGGCGTAGGCCGGATCCTCAGCCTGAAGTACGGCGGAGAAGACCTCCTTCACGTCCTCCTTCACCGCGGGGAACACGTCCAGTCCCAGGGCGCGAAAGCCCATGACGCTCTCCCGGTCGCCGATCACGGCGATTCTGTATCCGTTCATGTGCTCTGCTCCTCGATCTGATATAGGTAGCGGATCAGGACCTTTTCCCCGAAGCAGGCGTATTTCGCCCCGTCCATATAGTCGTTCAGGCAGCGGCGCACGGCCTTTTCAAAGGCGGCGAAGCCCTCTCCCCGGGCCGCCTTTTCCCCTTCGCCCAGGGCGGGCGCCAGCTTCGTGGGGCGAAAGAGGGCCAGCACGGCGGCCGCGTCCGGATAGGCTGCGCCGAGGGCTGCGGGCGACACGGAGCCGCAGTCCGTCAGCACGCCCTTCAGCTGCTCAGGCCGCACGCCGCTTTTCAGCATCCGCACCAGCGCCCGCAGGTTCAGCGCGTCGGCGTTCAGGACGGCGTAGTCCCGCAGGAAGGCGCTGCCGGTCTTTTCGGCGACGGCCTTCAGCTCCCTGGCATAGGCCAGGTCCAGCAGGAAATCCGCCAGGCGGGGATCGGAGGTCCGGGCCAGGGTATCGGCGGACTGCCGCAGCGCCTCCGCGAAGGCAGCCGGCAGGTCCCGGTAATCCTCCGCGCGGCAGGCCTCCGTCAGCGCCGCGGGGGTCACGCGGCCCATGGGGAGATAGAGGCGGCTGTTGTCGCTGCCCATGGCCACGCTTTTGAGATAGACCTTGGCGTTGTGATAATCGTATTTCAGGCGGAAGAAGTCCACGATCTGCGGGTCTGGGGCAAGGCTCAGGAGCTCGCGGTATACCGCGCTCCTGTCCTCGTTTCCTTCGCCTCGGCGGGCCTTTTTCGCCTGCAGATAGGAGGAAAGATAGAGATAATCCGTATCCTTGATCTTCTTCACGTGCTCACCTCAGCCGAACAGCAGCCCGGCCGCCTCGCCGGCAAGCTCGCTGCGGCGCAGCGCAGCCAGGGTGTCCAGGGCGCAGTTGACCTCGATCCTGCCCTGGGTGAGGATCAGACCGCCGACGATGGGGCGGGTCTCCTCCGCCAGGGTGAGCTGCCTGCCGGAGACGCGGTTTGCCTCCGCGACGACGGCGGCTCCGTATTTCTCCCGGTCCTCCGGATTGAGGATGATCTGCTCCGTGCCGCTCTCCGAGGCCTTCGCGGCCAGGGAAGCCAGGAGCGAGACGTAACGCTCGCCATCCATGGCGCGGAGGCAGTCCACCGCCCGCCGGAACACGTCGCCGAGCAGATCCTGCTTGACGCGGAGGGTCTCCTTCTTCGCTTCCGTTTCCGCGGCGGCGACCAGGAGCTGATACTGCTTCTCCGCGTCGGCCTCGCCCTTGGCGCGCAGCTCCTCCCGCAGGAGCCGGGCGTCCCGGTCGGCCTCGGCGCGCAGGGCGGCGGCCTTCTCTTCCGCCTGGGACTTCAGCGCCAAAGCCTCCTGCTGCGCATCGGCAACGATCCGGGCAGCAACCTTATCGATCCCGTTCATCGGCGTATCAGGCCACGTTCAGGATCATCAGGATGGAAGCGATCAGGCTCAGGATCGCGTAGAATTCCACGATGACGCAGAGGATGATGCCCTTGGACCAGTCGTCGGGCTTCTTGGCGACGATGTTGATGCAGGACGCGGCCACGCGGCCCTGGGCCTTGGCGGAGATGAGGCCGCCCAGCATCATGGGCACGCAGGACACGAGGTAGCCCAGACCCTGTGTGAGGGTGAGGGACTGGAGCCCGCTGCCGCCGAAGATGCCGATCTGAAGAAGGACGAAGAACCAGATAACGAAACCGTACAGGCCCTGGGTACCGGGGACGACCTGCAGGATCAGGCACTTGGTGAACTGCTCGGGGTCTTCGCTGATCAGTCCTGCGGCGGCCTCGCCGGTCATGCCGGTGCCCTTGGCGGAGCCGATGCAGCTCAGGACAGCGGCCAGGCCGCCGCCGAGAAAGGCCAGCGCCAGGCCTCCGAAGGCATTGATGAGCTCAAGCATTGTTTACTTCCTCCTTGACAATATCAAAATACTTTGTTCTCGCTTCCAACGGACGGAAGGCCTTGCCGCCGTCCGCGTAGAATTTTCCGAAGAATTCCAGATACTGGAGCCGGGCCGCGTGGACGTAGGTGCCGATGACGTTGATGCCGATGTTGAACACGTGGCCGACGATGAAAATGGGGATGAACACGAAGATATTTCCGAAGAGCCCGCCCAGGATGTTGACGATGCTGGCGACGATGCCGCCCGCCAGCATCAGGGCCATGATGCGGGAGTAGGAGAGGACGTCGCTGAAGTAGCTGGTGATGTCGTACAGGCTGGCAAGGCCGCCCACCAGCTTTCCGATGAGGGTTGGCTTTGCCCGCCCCTGGGTCAGCAGCAGGGCCAGGACCCCGGCCAGAGCCACGAGCCAGGTGCCGCCCAGGGCGCCCACGGCGACCCCTGCGAACAGCAGCCACCAGCTGCCCACGTCCATGAGGGCGTCCCAGGGATGCCCGTCGCGGATGAGGATGTATGCCTTCACGCCCATGCCGAAGATGATCTGCACCACGCCCAGGGCCAGGGAGATGATGAGGATCTGCAGGGGATTCTCCATGGGCCTCAGCAGGGCGGGCAGGGAGGCCTCCCTGCCGAAGAGCGCCGCGATTTGGGTGACGGCGTCGCCGAAGAAGCTCCCCGTGAGGAGACCGAAGATCGCCGTGGTCACGCCGCATTCCAGCATGAGCTGCATCAGGTTCTTCAGGCCCCGCTGCAGCCGGAACTTCTTCTGCACGATCAGGCTGAGGACGATGAACACCAGACCGTAGCCCAGGTCGTTGAACATCATGCCGAAGAAAACGCAGAAGAAGGGGGCGATGAGTGGGTTGGGGTCCACGTTCCGGTAGTCCGGCAGGCTGTACATCTCCGTCACCATGTTCAGGGGACGGGTGAGGGCGTTGTTCTCCAGCCGGATGGGGACCACGTCGTCTTCCTTCGGATCGGAGAGCTCCCAGGCGCAGCAGTACTGTCTCAGCAGCTTTTCCAGCGCGGGAACGTGGGGCTCGTCCACCCAGCCGGTGAGGGCGAAGGCCCGATCGGTGAACAGCAGCTTGCCTTTGGCCTCCGCCGCGTCGATCTCCAGGCTGAGCCGGTCGTACCACAGCTTGATCAGCCGCCGGTGGGCCCCGCATTCCTTCAGATAGGCCAGGGCCTCCTCCTCGTCCCGCCCGGCCAGAGCCGCTTCCTCCTCCAGGCGGGCGATGTTCTCCGCCGCCGTTCCCCGCAGGGCGGAGACCGGCGCGGCTTCATAGCCGAAGTCCCGCAGCAGGGAGGAGAAGGCCTCCTCATCCGCCCGGAGACATACGGCCAGGATACCCTGCCGCTCCCGGTTCCTTCCCCCGGCCCGGACGCCGCAGGTGAGCCCGGCGGCCTCCGCCGCGGCCTCCACTTCCTCCGGCGTATGCTGGGAGGCGACGGAGCCTATGTATACCCGGGAGGACCGGGTCTCCCTCGTCTCCACCGGCACGGGCAGCTCCTCCCACAGACGGAGGGAATCCCGCTGGGCGGTGAGGGAAGCCCGCTCGTCCTGCCGCTGACCGAGAGACTGCACCGCCTCCAGCACGCTGCCCACGGCGCGCACGGCCTCCGAGCGGATATCCGCGAAGAAATCCGCCTCTGAGATCAGCTCCTTCTCCGGGAACAGGCCGGTTTTTTCATAAGCGTATTTTTTCAGATAACGGAGGGCGTTTTCCGCGTCCTTCTGCTGTTCCCGCAGAAACCCGGCGTCGGGACCCCCGATCACGGGGGAGAGGTAGCCCTCCGGCGCCTCGGTGACCCGGATCTCCAGGCAGCCCAGGCGCTGCAGACTGCGCAGGAGCGCCCCGTGTTCGTGGGAGAGCCCGGCCAGCTGCAGTTTTTTCATTCTGACGATCGACATATCAGAAACCGGCGATCCTTTCCGCTATCTTTTCGGCGGCGCTGTCCAGCCGCGCTTCCGCCTCGCTGCGCATCGCGGCGTTTTTCGCGTCGGCCACGGCCTTCAGCTCCGCCCTGCGGACGTTCGCCCGCTTCTCGGCTTGATCCGCCAGCTGCCGTATCTCCTCCTCGCCTTCCCTGCGAGCGGCCTCCATGGCCCGCTGGCGATAGCCCTCCGCGCTGCCGACGGCGGCCTCCGCCTCGATCTGCGCATCCCGGCGGATGCGCTCGGCTTCCTTTTCCGCCTGAAGGATCACGTCGATGCCGTCCATAAGCGCCAACCTCCATTCATTGACAAAAACTCAAAGATTATACAATGAAAAGGCATAAACTGCAAGATTTTTCGGAAAAAAACCTGATCGCGCCTTTCCTGCGGAGAGATCAGCCGCCGTAGCGCTTCCGGGAGGCGATGTAGACCTCTTCGGTGAAGGCCTCGGTCATGGCCCAGCGGCCGTAGTGGCCGAACATGGCGGGCTTGCCCTCCTGGGTGTACATGTCCACGAAACGCCGGGCCAGCTCCCGCTGCTCGGTCACGGAGGTCTTCTCCGGGTCGAAGGGATCGGGCCAGACGCCCAGCACGATCTTGTCGCCCCACCGGTCGTACAGGGCGTGGATATCGTTCATCTGCTGGGGATCCCATTCGTCGAAGCCGCCGTCCACGAAGCACTGCACCCGGGTATCCACGTGGCCGCAGGAATGGAGGGTGGCGTAGCGTCCCCAGCGGTGGATGTGCCCGGTGAGCTGCCGCATGAAGGGCACGAAGAACTCGTAGGCAACCTCTTCCGAGAAGAAGGGGGCTTTCTGGGCGCCCCAGTCATCGTGGATGTTGAAGCCATCCAGCATGGGCCAGGTCTCGCAGAGCTTGTCCACGAGCTTGCAGGCGAAATCCGTGGTGGCCTGGAACAGCTCCTTTACCGCCTCCTCCTGCTCCTCGTCGATGAGGGCCATGGCTGCGGGGGCGAAATCCATGAAGGAGATGAGCCGCTCGAACCAGAAGCCGTTGACCAGGCTGAGCTGATAGGCGAAGCGCCCGTCGATCTTCGTTTTCTGGGCTTCGGCGGCCCAGTCGAAGCTGTCCAGATCCGGGAAACGGATCTTGTCCTTCCACTCCCGCACGTCGCTGAGCAGGGGTTCGCCGGGGCGGACGATGCTGCCGCCCACCGCGGGCACCCATTCCCACTCGATGCCGAAAACGTCCTTGTTGTCGTGGCCCATGCCCCGGCCGAAATTGTCGTTGTAAATGGAGGAGCCGAGCATCTTGTGCTCCTGACCGGCGGGCATCCAGAAGGGGCGCTTCTCATAGAACATGGCCATCATGTTTTCCCGGGGGGTGACGGGGGTGTTCCGCAGGGGGACCGAGGGGCCGCCGAACATACCCGGGAGCTCGTCCACGGTGTTCAGCTCACTCTTGACATAAGGGATCTTCCGGTACATAATCTTCCACTCCTTAGCAGTTAGTTCTTTATTTCGGACCGTTCGGTATTCAGACGGCAGAGAGCAGGCGGGTCAGGTTCTCATAGCTCCGCAGGAAGCTGTCCAGCTCCAGCGTCTCCTGGGGGGTGTGGCAGCCGGACATCCTTGGACCGTAGGTGATGATGTCCATCTGGGGATAGCGGCCCTTGAAGACGCCGGTCTCCAGGCCGCCGTGGGTGGCCTCCTCCCGGAGCTCCTCGCCCCGCTCCTTCAGCACCCGGCGGAGAGCCTCCCGCAGGGGAGAATCCTTGGCGTAGCCCCAGCCGTCGTAGTCGTTCTGCAGCTGGATGAAGCCGCCGAAGACGGAGCTGACCGCCTCGATCTGGCGGCTCATGTCCTCCCGGGCGCTGCGGAAGGGACTGCGGAGGCAGCAGTCGAAATCGATGAACTGCTCCGTCTGGATGAGGATGCCGATATTCAGGGAGACCGTGGGGATGCCCAGGACGGGATCCCTGGAAAGCATGCCGTTGGGCAGGAGATAACCCATGGTGATGAGAGCGCCGGTGTCCTCCTGCGTGATCGCGCTGTTCACCCGATCCGCGGGCTCCAGGCCGATGCTGAGCTCCGGATCGGTTTCCAGCAGCTCTTCCTTCAGATCGGCGGCGATCTGGTCCGTATACTTCTCCAGCATGGGGGCGGAGAAGCCGGAGGCGAAGAGCACGGCGAACTGCCGGGGGATGGCGTTGGTTTTCGCGCCGCCGGTGATGCGGACGATGCGGACGTCCACGCCCCGCTCCAGCAGCTGATAAAGGATGCGGAAGCCCAGCTTGATGGCGTTGCCCAGCCCCTGATCGATGCAGTTGCCGCTGTGGCCGCCCCGGAGGCCGGTGACGGTCAGCAGATAGCAGGGGGAGCTGTTCCCGCTGAAGATGATGGGACAGCGGGCCAGCAGTCGGCGGCCGCCGGAGGAGGACACGCAGGTGACCGTCTCTCCGTGCCCGTCCAGGCCGATCATGCGCCGGGCGGTGATCAGATCCTTCTTCAGACCCCTGGCCCCGTCCATCCCCGTCTCTTCGTTGGCGGTGAACACGCATTCCAGGGGCGGATGGCTGAGGGAATCACTCTCCAGGATCGCCAGCATCCAGCTGACGCCCACCCCGTCGTCGGCCCCGAGGGTCGTCCCGTCGGCCCGGAGAAGGTCTCCCTCCCGGACGAGGCGCAGGGGCTCGGTGAGGAAATCGTGGGCGCAGCAGCTGCTGTCGTCCTGCTCGCAGACCATGTCCATGTGGGCCTGGAGCATCAGCGGCGCTTCGTTCTCCCGGCCGGGGGAGCCGGGCTTGTAAATGACGACGTTATTGAGGCTGTCACGCACGTAACGCAGGCCGCGGGCCTCGGCGAAGGCGGCGAGATACCGGCTGACGCCCTCCTCGTTGCCGGAGCCCCGGGGAACGGCGGAGATCTCCTCGAAATAGCGGAAAATGGGGACGCTGGGATCAAGAACGGACATGGCGTGCCTCCCGAAAATAGTAATATGTATTCATTAAATTATACAGTTTCAGCCCCGCAAAGTCAACCGCAAAAGCGCATATTGACGGGATTGACCGATCTTCTCTGCCTTTCGGCTGGCTGCGGTATAGGCCGTACTCAAAAACTCCGGCGCATACGCGACGATTTCCAGCGTCATCTTTCTGCCGACCGCTCCCGCGCGGCCCGCCGCTTCCACGAGCAAATCCCCAACGCGGTTTTTGATTTGGGGAAGCAGATCCTTGAACGACTGCAGCTCTCCGTCGTGGATGGCAAGAACGGTTTTATCGAAGTCGGAGATCCGCATGGGACGACTCCGACAAGATCCATATAGGCCATGATGCTCCCGGTCATACGCCGCAGGAGCTGCTCGACGCCCGCTGTCTGATCCCGCATGCTGTTCTCGCTCCATCAGCGTATTGATGAAGATGCGCTGCTCTGCGGGCGTCAGATTGGCGATCACATCTCCTCCAGGCTCCTCCGGCCCCGGCTTCGCATAGCGGGGGTACTGACCGTGGTCGCCGTGAAAGGCTTTCGTGATCGCGGAGGAGATGAGGAACATTCGATCCGGGTCCGCGCCGGTATTCCCGGGAGTCTTGCCGGTGAAGAAGGATTTGATGACAGGCTTGCTGTTCTCTTACCACTTGATATAGCCGTCGAGGTAGACGCCCTCGCTTCCCCCGTAGTCCGTGGTAACGAAAACGTCCGCGTCCCCGGGGATCTCACGTCCATTCTCCCACTCAGGGGCCATGAGGAAGTATTCATCCGGCAGCATCCCCATGCTGTCCAGGCGCTGTTTCAGCTCCGCAAACACCGCCCCGGCTTCACGTTGGTCTGCGTGCTCCACATACCGAGGATCATCCTCCTTCGGTTTCCAATTCAATGGGATTCATATTCGCTTGCCTCCTATGCAAAGGCGCAGCCGTCCGTTAAGAACGACTGCTCCGCCTTTTTCATTTAATCTCTCTGCCACAGGTGATTATTCCCGAATTTCCGCAGCTTCTTCGGGAGACAGAATCTGCTCGCCCATTTCTTCCTCCCCGCGAAGATAGACATGAGGGATGTAGGCGGACGAGCAGGCCATGAGCATGCCCTGATAGTTCAGGCGGAAATCCACCATATCTCCCAGGGAGTAGTTCCGCTCACTGTCCTCGATATCCAGGATCATGTGGTCGCTGCTGGCCCCCAGCACCCGAATTGCCGGATCGCAGGGAATGACGCTGCTCGGAGGCACATCCTGCTGGCCCAGGGCCACGATGGCTCTGCGGCGTACCCCCTGATCCTCAAAGATCGGCGCATCCGCAAAGGCCGGAGCTCCCCGTTCACCGATGGGTACCGTAGGTTTTTTTTTCAACTCCACGATCTCTGCCCGGAGAATGAAGGTGTCCTGATTCAGCCAGGGAATGCTTCGGGCAAAGGTAGAGTCCGTTCCCAGCAGGATGCCTTCTCCCACCCGGATCTGGTTCACCCTTTTGGGCATTCTTCCTTCCGCCGTAAGCATCAGGGATGACGTTCCTCCGCCGGATATGATTTCCAGAGGCTCTCCCGCAATGCGTTCCAATTCTCCGGCCACCTCGCAAAGAAGCGTCAGGTTGCTTTCCGTGGGCAGTATCCCTCCGTAGCATCCCATATTTGTTCCGATCCCGACGACCCGGATACCCTTCAGCGGCATGGCGCTGCGCAGCAGTTCCGCCGCGTCCTCCGGAAAGACGCCTTCCCGCAGATCTCCCACATCGATCATCAGAATCACCTCATGCGTTTTGCCCAGGGCAAGCGCCGCGTCGGATAGGGCTTTAAGGGCCTCCGGCTCGGAGTTAAGACTGCAGTCACATACTGCCGTTACCTGTTCCGCCTGGCTGAGCATGGGGATCCGGAGCAGAGTGATCGGCTGCAGGAACCCGCTTTTGCGCAGTCTGCGCACGTTTTCCAGCCGGGCGTCCGCGAGCTGGGTGATCCCGCCGGCCAGAATCGCGGAGACGATGTGTTCCTCCGCGCTGACGCCTTTGGTCACGCCCAGGACCTCCACTCCACGCGCCGCGCAGACCGTCCTGATACTCCTTGCATTCTCCGTAATGCGTTCCAGGTCCACCAACAGATGGGTACCGCGCACCGACATGCTATCCCTCCTTTCCCAAAGTCTTTCCGACTATGTACCGATCCAAACCTCCATACAACCTCTGCCTCGCCAGGATCGTAAAGCCTCCGGCCAGCAGATTATTCAGACTTGGGGTATTCTCCGGGGAAACGGAGGCCAGCGCTTCCTGCGCCCCCAATGCCGCAGCCTCCCTTTCCTTCAGCGGAAGAGCCAGGCCCTGCAGCCCATATCCCCGATGCTCCGGCGAGACAAAAGTGCTGTCAAAGGTCACCGCTTGTCTTAGCCGCTTTTCGTCGTATCCCAGTGCGTGACCAAGGCTGCGGGGTGTGACCCGGTTGACGATCATCAGGGTAAACATCGCGAGACGATCATCTGCAAAGGCGCCCAGGCAATAATCCATCGCCAATGACTCCCGCAGCTCATCTTCTCCAGTGGGAACATACAGCTCCTTCTGGATCAGGTCGTAGCAAACGCGCTCCTGCAGTTCAAGGATTTGCGTCAGATGGGTCTCATCGCATCGCTGCAGAGACAAAGACAACTGCTTTCCCCTCCGATTCCGGAGGACCCGTTTTTCCGAGAATTGTTCTTTCATCCTGCGCCTCCGTTTCCGCGGCGGAAAGCGCCGCTGAGAGAGAGGCGATCCTTTCGGCAAGACGCACGAACCTCTCCGTATCCTCCTCTCCCAAGGCGTCCGCAATGGCGGCCAGGCGCCTGTGCATGCGGTCACAAATCTGCTCAATGTAACGGTTCCCGGTGTCCGTGAGCCGGATATATACTCGGCGGTGATCTGCGGGAGCTATGCTCCTCCGGATATACCCACGGGCCTCCAGCGTATTCAGCAGATGTGCGATCCGTGCTGTGCTGACGCGCATGGCCTCTTTCAACTCTCCCGGCAGGACCGCATCCGCTTTGTGATGGATGTACCAAAGCAGATAAAGCTCCCCCCTGGATATTGCCGCACTATGGCGGCCTTCCTCACTTTCCAGCAGCAGCCGGTAAGCCTGAATCATTCGTTCCTCGATTTCTTTCTGTTCCATACATACCCCTGCCGAGTGAAAACTGCCCGGGCCTTTTCTTCTGTGATCATTCGTTTTCAGACAGACGGAGATATACTCAGCCCAAATGCCTAACCCCCGTTATTGATTATGATACTATATAATCAGAATGCTGTCAAGCTTCTTGGATCGTTTGATACCGCCGCTCTAGCAAAAGCGCATATTGACGGATTATTCGCCGTCCGTCCCCTCCTCTCCGGCGGATACCAGCCGGGCATATTCGCCCCCCAGGGCCAGCAGGGAAGCGTGATCTCCGGCTTCTGTGATCCTCCCGGCGGACAGGACGTAGATGCGGTCGCATTCCCGGACGGTGCTCAGCCGGTGGGCGATGAAGATGCTGCTCCGGCCGCTGGAGACCTGCCGGATGGAGCGGCGGATCAGGGTCTCCGTGGCCGAATCGATGAAGGCCGTGGCCTCGTCCAGCACCAGGATGGCAGGGCGGGCGGCGATGGCCCGGGCCAGGGAGAGAAGCTGGCGCTGACCGGCGGATATGTTCAGTCCCTGCTCGGCCACCGCCGCGTCCAGGCCGCCCAATTCCTCCGTGAAGCTGTCGGCGCAGGCGGTCTCCAGCGCCAGACGGAGCTCCTCGTCGGAGCGGCCGGCGAACATGTCCAGGTTCTCCCGAACGGTGCCCGTGAAAAGGAAGACCTCCTGGAGTACGGCGGCCATGGCGCCGCGCAGGTCCTCCAGACGCCAGTCCTCCAGGGGCACGCCGTCCAGCAGGATCGTGCCCTTCTGGGGGATATAGTCCCGGTTCAGCAGGCTGACGACAGTGGTCTTGCCTGCGCCCGTAGCCCCCACGAAGGCGATGTGCTCGCCCTCCCCCAAGCGGAAGGAGAGGTCCTTCAGCACCCAGTCCTCCCCCCGGTAAGCGAACCACACGTGCCGGAATTCCACGACGCCCCGGGGCCGGCCCCGGCGGCTGCCCGCGTCGGGATCCTCCACCCGGTCTTCGTCCAGAATGCCGGAGATCCGTTCCGCGGAGACGAGAGCGGACTGCACGGTGGTGTACTTTTCCGCCAGGTCGTTGATGGGCTGGAAGAACTGCTTTGCATAGGTGGTGAAGGCGTAGAGAAGGCCCACGTTCAGGGTCCCGCCGGTCATGAGACGCCAGCCCACGGCCACCAGCAGGGCGATCACCAGATTGTTGATCACGTCCATCACGGGCTTCAGAAAGCTGTTGAGCATGACCTGGGTCTTGGTGGTATGGAAATAGGCGGCGTTCAGCGCCCGGAATTCCCGCAGCTTGTCCGCCTCCCGGTTGAAAGCCCGGATGATGCGCATACCCTGTACGGTTTCCGAGAAGAAGCCGTTGATTTGCCCGACGATCTGCTTCATCCGGCGGAAGTTCCGCTTGATGAGGCCCCGGATGGCGAAGGTCAGGGCAGCGATCAGGGGCACGCCGGAGAAGGCGGCGGCGGCCAGCCGCCAGTCCAGGGAGAACATGACGGCCACGATGCCGACAAGGAGCACAGCATCCTTTATAAGGTTCAGGAACACGTCGGAGTAAAACTCGTTGATGGTCTCCACGTCGTTGGTGGCCCGGGTGATGAGCCTGCCCGTGCCGTAGGAATCCAGAGCGGCGACGGTCATGCGGGTGATGCGGGCAAAGACCTTTTCCCGGAGCTCGTGGAGGATGCTCTGGGAGACCCGCGTGACCAGCCGGACCTGGAGGATGGAAAAGAGGGTGGAAGCCAGGGCCAGCAAAAGATAGGCCGCGCTGACGCCCTCCAGGGAATAAAAGCTCCGGGTCTCCCTGCCGCCCCGAAGGATGCCGTCGATGATCTCCGCGGCCGCCAGGGGCTTTACGATCTCCGCGGCGTTCACCGCGAGGACGCAGAGGACGCAGAGCAGCAGCTTCCTTCGGTAGGGGAGCATCAGGCGCAGGAGGCGGTCTGCGCCGCCCTTCGTGTTCTTCATTCCGGCCGACCTCCTTCCCGGGCCTGGCGCATCCAGGCTTCGTAATAGAGGCCGCGCCTGTCCATCAGCTCCCGGTGGGTGCCCCGCTCCGCCACCCGCCCCGCGTCCAGGAAAAGGATCTCGTCGGCGTCCCGCAGGGCGGACATGCGATGGGAGATGAGGACGACGGTCTTTCCCCTGAGAGCGTCCCGGAGCTTGGCGGAGATGGCCTTCTCCGTCAGATTGTCCACGGCGGAAAGGGTGTCGTCCAGGATCAGGAGGGAGGGATCCCGCAGGAGGGCCCTGGCCAGGGCGATGCGCTGCTTCTGCCCG
>JAFXUU010000073.1 GCA_017524845.1 Oscillospiraceae bacterium | reverse complement strand
GCGCCGAAGGGGGAGTAGGCCCAGTCGAGCCAGGTGACGACCAGGGGGATGTTCTCGCAGCGGGCGGAAACGGAGCCGCCGGTGCCGCCGAACTCGTCGGGATCAAGGTGCCAGTGGATGGTGTTGCCGCGCTGACGGACCAGGATGGGCAGAACGTCGAAGCGGGCCTCGGGATTCACGCAGCTGGATTCGGTGCCGGCGATCTCGGAGGGGTTGAAGAAGGCGCAGCCGCAGTTGCCGTTGGTGACGTCGGCGGTGATGTCCTCCAGGCCGCTCAGAGACTGGAAGTAGGGGCTGATGATCCCGTCGTCGAACCAGCCCTTCAGGTACTGCATGAGGACCAGGTCCTCGTCGGTGGTGCCGTTGAAGTAGACCTTGCCGTCAACCACGCGGGTGAAGGCGGGACCGGCGGCGTAGGGGGTGGTGTTGAAGTCGTTCCAGACGTTGGCGTAGGCGTCGATGTTGGAGTAGACCTGCAGCGGCCATTCGCAGTTCTCGAAGCCGCCGGCCTTCACGGCCATCAGCATGTCGTGCCACTCGTCGAAGGTGCGGACGTTGTAGGCGTCCAGGCCGAGCTTATCCAGCCAGTCGCCGCGCATGAAGTAGCCGGTGGTCTGGCAGGGCTCGTCGTAGAAATCGACGAAGCCGGACCACTTGGTGGTGGTGGGGGTGTTGACGTTGCCCCACATGGCGTCGATGAACTTCCACTTCTTGGCCTGATAGGTGTAGTTGGGGGCGTAGGCGCGCCAGTCGAAGTGGTTGATGATCAGCTCTTCCTCAATGGCCTCGCTCAGGGAGCTGCCCTGATGGTAGGCGTAGAAGCCGGCGGTGATGTCGCACATCTCGTCGGAGGCTTCCATGACGCCCAGGGTCTCCACGAAGGAGGCGGAGGCGATGACGTTGTACTCCATGTGCACGCCGGTCAGCTCTTCCATGCCGGCGTACATGGGCAGCTCGCCCATGCCGCCCTCAGGCAGATACTGGGGGGTGAAGCTGAGGGTCATGTTCGTGAAGACCTCGTCCGTGGTGCTCAGGGGCAGCTCGTACTCGTAAGCCTCCAGCGCGAAGCCCTCGGCGTCGGTGTCGAACTTGCCGTAGGCGAGCTTGTAGGGCCCTTCATCCTCCACGGGAGGAGGCGCGTCGTTGCCGCCGCTGCTGGGGGCGGGGGTGCTGCTGCCGCCGCTGCTTCCGCTGCCACCGCTGCTGGGAGCCTGGGTGGGAGTGGAGGAGCCGCCGCTGCTGCCGCCGGAGCTGCCGCCGGAGCTGTTGTTGCAGCCCGCGAACAGCGCAAGAACGAACAGCACAGCGAGGATCAGTGCCAGTTTCCTTTTCATAGCGTTTTCCTTTCTCCGTTTTTTTCCGCATATATTACGGAAATATTACTCCCCGACTATAGCATAGCTGTTCATCGAAATCAACAGGTTTGAGCAAAATTTACGAAATGAAGCAAGGATTTCGGGCACATTGCCCTCTGAAACCTGGGAGAAAAGGCTTGGGAGAAGGAAAAAGGAAAGAAAATATTACTTAATAATTACAGCAATAAGAACATTACATTGGAGATAATACAGCAAAACGGGAGAAATGTCAACCACCTCTCCCGCTTTTTTCAGGTTTTTCGGAGTTTCACCCGCCGGAGGCGCTCCGGCCGGCAAAACGGCCTTTACGGCTCCTCCGCGACCGTCCCCGCGAAGAGGACGAAGCCCTCCGGATCGTAGCCCACGGCCAGCTGGCCCGGAGCGGGGCGGCGCAGGGGGGAGGCAAAGCGGAGCGCAAGGCCCGCTCCCAGGGGCGAGACCTCCGCGGGATATCGGGTCGGGCGGCTGCGGGTCTTCACCTCGCAGGAGAAGGGCCCCGCCGCCGGGGCCATGGCCCCCCAGAGGACGTCCTTTATATAGGCGGTGTCCGTCAGCAGCTTTTCCTCCGGCCCCAGCAGGATGCTGCCGGAGTCCCGGTCCAGGGCGCAGACGTAGAGCCGGGTGGGGGCGGAGACGCCCAGGCCCCGCCGCTGGCCCACGGTGTAGCGGTGCAGGCCCCGGTGGCGGCCCAGGACCCGGCCGGTCCCGTCCGTGAAGTCCCCCGGGGGAAGGCCCATGCCCCGCGCCTCCAGCCAGGCGCCGTAGTCCCCGCCGGGGATGAAGCAGATGTCCTGGCTGTCCCCGGCCCCGGCGGCCAGCAGGCCCCGCTCCGCGGCCAGGGCCCGGACCTCCGGCTTCGTGAGGCCCGCCAGGGGCAGCTCCAGCCGTTCCAGAAGCTCCGGCCCCACCAGGGCCAGCATGTAGCTCTGGTCCTTGTCACCGCCGCTGCGCCGGAGGCAGGGCCGCCCGTTTTTCTGTTCCACGGCGGCGTAGTGCCCCGTGGCGATTCTCTCCGCCCCCAGGGCCTCCGCCGCCCGCAGCAGGGAGGGGAGCTTCACCGTGGGATTGCACACGGCGCAGGGGTTGGGGGTGAGGCCGCTGCGGTAGGCCTCCGCGAAGGGGACGCGCACCAGGCTTTCGTGGGCCGCCGCCGCGTCGAAGACGGAAAAGCCGACGCCCAGCTGCGCCGCCGCCGCCCGGGCCTTCTCCGGGGAACCGATGCCCAGGTCCAGCCACACGCCCCAAACCTCCCGGCCCGCCTCCCGCAGGCGGAGGGCGGCCAGGGAGGAATCCACGCCCCCGGAGAGGCCGACTACGATTCGGTTGCTCATTTACCCTCCTTTTTATGTCAAATCGGACCCGCTTCGCTGGGCTCCGATTTGAGAAGGCTTGCGCTCCGCTCCCCGCAGGCCCCTTTGGGGCCCACAGTCCGCTCCGCGAGCGGTATTTTTCGCCCGGCGCATGTCCGTGCGAAAAATGATCCGAATTCTCTCGCGCCTGCGGGCGCGAGCTCTGCGAGGCTTTTCCTGCGATATTCGGTACGGGGCCGTGTCCGGAGCTGCGTCGCTGCCGCGCCTCCTCACCCTCCGGAGACACATTCCTTCTATTTACCCTCTTTTTCCAGCCAGACCATCAGCGCCGTCATGTCAGCGGGGCTGACCCCGGATATGCGCCCGGCCTGGCCGAAGGATTCCGGCCGGATGCGGTCCAGCTTCTGCCGCGCCTCCAGGCGCAGGGTGGGGATGGAGAGATAGTTGATGTCCGCGGGCAGGAGCCGGTGCTCCAGCCGCCGGAAATCCGCGGCCTGCTTCTCCTGCCGCCGGATGTAGCCCTCGTATTTCAGGGCGATCTCCGCCTCCTGCCGGACCTCCCTTGCCAGGGGAGGGCGCTCCGGGTCGAAGGGGGCCAGGGAAGCGTAGTCCACCTGGGGCCTGCGCAGAAGGTCCGCCAGGGAGATGCCGGAGGCCGGGGCGGAGGTGCCCCGCTCCGTGAGGAAGGCCGCCAGGGCGGGGGAGGGGGCGATCCAGGTCTTCTCCAGCCGCTCCTTCTCCCCGGACACCAGCCGGTATTTCTCCCGCACGACCTCCAGCCGCTCCCGGGAGACCAGACCGACGCGGTATCCCTTTTCCGTCATGCGCTCGTCCGCGTTGTCCTGCCGGTGCAGGAGCCGGTATTCCGTCCGGGAGGTCATCATACGGTAGGGCTCGTTCGTGCCCTTGGTCACCAGATCGTCGATGAGCACGCCGATATACCCGTCGCTGCGGTCGAAGACGAGGGGCTCCCCGCCCTTCAGCTTCAGGGCGGCGTTGACCCCGGCCACGAAGCCCTGCACGGCGGCCTCCTCATAGCCGCTGGTGCCGTTGAACTGCCCCGCCCCGTAGAGGCCGGGGACCTTCTTCAGCTCCAGGGTCCGCCGCAGCTCCAGGGGATCCACGCAGTCGTATTCGATGGCGTAGGCCGGCCGCATCATCTCCGCTCTCTCCAGGCCGATCACCGAATGGAGCATCCGGAGCTGCACGTCCTCGGGCATGGAGGAGGAGAAGCCCTGGACGTAGACCTCCTCCGTGTTCAGCCCCATGGGCTCCAGGAAGAGCTGGTGCCGGGGCTTGTCGGCAAAGCGCACCACCTTGTCCTCGATGCTGGGGCAGTACCGGGGCCCCACGCCCTCGATGACGCCGGAGAAGAGGGGGGAGCGGTGCAGGTTCTCCCGGATGATGCGGTGGGTCTCCTCCGTGGTGTAGGTGAGCCAGCAGACGGCCCGGTTCTCCGGGGGCTTTTCGCAGGTGAAGGAGAAGGGCTCCGGCTCCCGGTCGCCGTACTGGGGCTCCAGCCGGGAATAGTCCACCGTCAGGCCGTTGATGCGGGGGGGCGTCCCCGTCTTGAAGCGCCTGAGCTCCAGCCCCAGGGCCTTCAGGCTGTCGGAAAGGGGGCCGGAGGGATGCATCCCGTCGGGCCCGCTGTCCCGGAGACAGTCCCCCACGATGGTCCGCCCCCGGAGATAGGTCCCCGTGCAGACGATGCAGGCCCGGCAGCGATAGGTCGCTCCGGTCTGGGTGCGTACGAAGGCGACGCGCCCCTCCTCCGTGCCGACCTCCGTGACCTCCGCCTGCTTCACCCGGAGCCCCGGCTGCCTTTCCAGGGCGTGCTTCATCCGCTGCCGGTAGGCCGCCCGGTCCGCCTGGGCCCGGAGGGAGCGCACGGCGGGACCCTTGCCCAGGTTCAGCATCCGGTATTGGATGCAGGCCTCGTCCGCGGCCCTGCCCATTTCGCCCCCCAGGGCGTCCAGCTCCCGCACCAGCTGGCCCTTGCCCGTGCCCCCCACGGCGGGGTTGCAGGGCATGTTGCCCACGGCGTCCAGATTGATGGTGAAGATCACGGTGTCCAGCCCCAGCCGCGCGGCTGCCAGGGCGGCCTCGATGCCGGCGTGGTCCGCGCCGATCACGGCCACGTCGCAGCTTCCCGCGTCAAACGTCGTCAATGCCATCGATGTCTCCTCCTTTGAGGAATGGGCTCATTTTAGTCTGTTTCACAAGGAAATGCAAGAAATACGGGCGCATTTCGGCAGTTCTTTCGTTGACTTTGGCGCATTTGAGTATATAATGATACAATCACACAAATCAGACAAGCATGGGGGTAGAGGAATGACGAATCAAGAGAAGACCATGGACAAGATCGTTGCCCTTTGCAAGGGCCGCGGCTTCATCTACGCGGGCAGCGAGATCTACGGCGGCCTCGCCAACACCTGGGACTACGGCCCTCTGGGCACGGAGTTCAAGAACAACGTCAAGCGGGCCTGGTGGAAGAAATTCGTGCAGGAGAGCCCCTACAACGTGGGCCTGGACGCGGACATCCT
>JAFXUU010000072.1 GCA_017524845.1 Oscillospiraceae bacterium | reverse complement strand
CCGTACAGGGTATTTGTCAGAATCGGAGTTCAAGACGCTTGATTCCGCTTGTACCAGTATAAGAGTTATGCTGATTTCATCGGTTAAAACGGCAAAAGATAAGCAATCATGATCCTTCCGTATACGATGATTTGTTTCCGGAGGGAGTAGGTGTTTTAACCGATTACACCACAACAAGGGCCCGGCCTTTTGGCCGGGTCCTTGTTGTGCTGATTTGGAAAGCAGAAGGACTTGAAAGGCGGCTCTTGGCAGCGTGCCGGGGGCACGCTGCAACCGCCGTGGCTTTTCCGCAGAAAAGCAATCCTTCTGCCATCGTCGTCGCGGACTTCGTATCGTTCGCGGCGACGATCCTTTTCGGGATCGCCGCCTCTCACTCGCTCCGTCGCTCCTCCTCCCAAAACCGGACCCGCTGGCGCTGGGCTCCGGTTTTGTTTGGATTCAAGCGGGAGTAGGAGTATTAACCGATTGCTCCATCGTCAGAAGTCCCTGGAATGCCTCGCAACACCGCAAGCGGCATTGTTCGGAGATTCCAGGGACTTCTTCCTCTCAAAATGCGACTCGCTCCGCTGGACTCGCATTTTGTTTTTTTGGACCTGGGAGTTTTAACCGATAACTACAGAATGACGGCATCCGCTTGCGCGGGTGTCCTTTTCTATCGCGAAGGGATGAGAAGTTTATGCCCCGAAGGGGTAAATCCCTTCGTTACATTTTACCCTCAGTTTTCCTTGGGATGCGAACCGCATGGTGGATTTTTGTTTCTGCTGCTGAAATCGTATGATTACCCGCTGGTTTGAAGCTCTGTGACGGGTAAATCGACGGCGTAAATGTTCGTTTCTTCGCGGTATTTGCCGGAGATTGCCCGCTGCAGTTCATCGAAGGTAATGTTGAAATCGACGGACACCTGATATAGTACCATTGCAGGGGTGTCAATGATTCGTTGTGCTGATTTGTTTGAGAAGAACCATCGGCATAGTGTACTTTCTTCTCCGCAAGCAGTGCAGCGGCGTATTAGACATTCAGCGTCTTTACCGCGGGATGCTTGTGGTGGCCAGGGCATTATACTTTCACTAATGGTTGCCTTTTCGTTCACTTCGCATCTCAATGTTGCTGTGAAAACTCACCGAATCCTATTTCAGCAGGTCAACTGTATTTGATTCCAGTTCTGAAAACCATGGAGTCTTACGGAATGGTTCATATACCGCTTGTTTTAAGTGTTCCGAAAAACACCGGACATTGATTCTGTTGTCACTTGGAGCGTTATACACTTGCAAACCGCATAACATGGGATGGCTCAGCTTGTGTTCTTTTACCGTCATTGACTTTTTGCTGCACTCGAACGCACGCTCTAGATGATATTTCACAACGCCCTCATCCCCGTGCCGATTTGCTTCGTATTCAGCAATCCCCTGATGTAAATTGCACAGGTGCTGAAGCTGTTCAAAGCCCGCATCATCGTTTTTGTAAACCGCTTCATATATCTGCGCGACAGTCAGAAAACAACTCTGCTTGTAGTCGTCACGGAGTTCCGCGCTGACATCATGATCCAGGCGACAAGTGAAGAAATACAATTCTTCCAAAAACCAATAGGTGCAAAACGCCACATCTTGAAACAATTCTTCGCCTTTGTCGATCATCGTTTCGATGATTTCCATGGAATTGAAAACAGGAATCGATTTTCTTGCCCATTTCTGCGCTTCTTCAGTTTCGCCTCGTTCCGCGAAGGCGCGGGCAAGCTGCGATATGGCCTGACCTTTGTAATACATTGCGCAGGCTTTTCCATCAGCTTCACCGTTATAAATGTCAATCGCAAGATCATAAAACTCATGGAAGTTCTTTTCTTGGTCGGTATCGAAATATGCGGACATCAGCATCTCTTTAACATCGATGTTATTCGGCATACGCTGATATGCCTCTTGCCATAGTGCAAGTACAGCCGCCGTGTCTCCGCATCGGAACAGATCCGCCGCCTTTTCGGAATACTCGTCAAAAAGCCGATTCTCATCAATTTTCTCGATACAAAGCAGCTCGTCAACGGTTACTCCGAAGAATCGCGCGATATCAGGAAGAAGAGTGATGTCTGGATATGCGTTTCCGTTTTCCCATTTGCTTACTGCTTGAAAGGAAACATTTAGGAACTTGGCAAGCTTTTCCTGCGAGACTGTTTTTTCAGCTCTCAAGTCCTTAAGTTTTTTCGCAAAATAGATGTTCATCGTAAAACTCCTAAATCAATTACTTGCAGCTGCAGCTCTATTATTGCATAAGAGTGGAGATTTACAATAACCAATCAGTTGTATTTTGGTTGAGAAGTTCAATCAATAGTTGAGGGATTTCGGTTATTTGGTGCCCTTTTTGTACTGCGCCCGTGTCCGATTTTGCGTCAGTCGATATATTTTGAGTCTATCGAACAATAAATATATGGATCAATATTCTGGCGTGAAACTTGATGCCTTTGAAAAACGAATGCTCCGCATTACCGATGCAGGTGGGTGGCATCAGCATTAGTGCATTATCAATAATCACATATAATCGAATAATCCCTGAAACGCCAATCTCCCTGAGATTCTGGACGTCGAACCGGCAGATGCCGTAGCATCCGGGAGCTGGTGGGGGATGAAGTCGGTGTAGGAAAAATCTCCTTTCGTATAAATCTACGCACTTGCACAGATAAAACATCCATGCAAGTGCGCTGTTATTGTGTTGTTTCAATCCGGTCTATTCCCCAAAATCATAATTTTATTGAATTTGGGGAATAACGGTAGTAAAGCCATTCTTTATGGCATAGTCTTCAAGCATTTGCTTCTGATGTGTGATGCTGTTGCTCTCGCCTGCATTATCATCGTCACGGGATAAACGTTCGTAAAGGGCAGTAATGCCGTTTGAACGGTCCTTTTTCCTTTTCATGCTGAACTCCTTTCTTTCAGAACAGTCCATATCCCACGCAAAGAACATATAACCTCAGTATCGTGTCCTGGCGGGGTGGTCTGTCCCTCCTTGACCGCAGCGGCGGAGACGGGGAGCGTTTTGCCCCCCCGGTCAGCTCCGGCAGTGCGCCGTCCTTTTCCGGCGCCCCCGGTGGGGGACAGCCCGCCTGCGTCCTTCGCCTCGGCTGAAAAAATCTTTCCCGCCCCGCGATTCCCTGCCCGGTTTCAGCGGCGGCGGGCGCGAACTCCGCGAGGCTTTGTCTGCAGGTCCGAGCGCCCGGGCGTTTCCCGCCCCCTCAGGCACGGCCGTCAAAAAGAGCGATTGTAAACCGCGGCGGATTGTTTTATAATGGCTCCATAAGAACAGAGCCGCGGAGGGCCGGCGGGGGGACCGCCGGACCGACGGGCCGAAGCGAGACTGAAGAAAGGAAGACTGCCATGTATAGTTTCAAACCCTATACCGAGCGCGTCGCGCGGCTCCGGGACGCGGTCCGCGACAGGCTCATCGTCGCGGACGCGGAGAAGGCGCAGCTGCAGCTGGAGGCGAAGAAAAAGTACATCAAATATCCGCCGATGCTGCAGAAGCCCTATATCTCCCTCTACGTTCTTGAGCGCATGCCCCTGAACCTCCACGAGGACGAATATTTCTTCGGCGGCATGGGCAACAAGGGCTGGGGCTCCGCCGGCGGTTCCGCCTGGCTGAGCGTGGACATCGAGAACACCTGGCCCATCCTGGCCGACGGGCTGCACCACGCGCCGGACGACGATCCCCTCTATTCCCACCAGAAGCTGGCGATCTCTCCCGAGGACGTGAAGAAGCTCCGGGAGCTGGGAAAGGAGCGGGCGGAGCTGGAGGGCGGCTTCGGCGCCCAGGACTGGCTGCCGGACGGCGTGCAGGAGCTCTTCGTCCTGCAGGCCAACCCCTCCGGGAAGATCGGCGGCTGGCCCATCTACCTGCCCCCCGGACACCTGACCCCGGGCTACCAGAACATCATCCGGCAGGGCTACGGCGCCATCCGGAAGAAGGCCCAGGACTGGCTGGACGAGCACGAGGGCAACATCATGGGCGACGATATCGGCAAGTATATCTTCTACAAGGCCGCCACCGTTGCCTGCGACGGGGCCATCACCCTGACCCGCCGCTACGCGGACCTGGCCCGGGAGCTGGCCGAAAAGGCCGACGATCCCGCAAAGAAGGCCGAGTTCCTCAGCCGGGCGGACAGCCTGGACCACATCGCCACGGAGACCCCCCGCACCTTCTGGGAGGCCTGCCAGATGGCCATGATGTACGACGTGTTCCTGAAGGCGGAAAACGATCCCGGCGTCATCAGCCTGGGCCGCTTCGACCAGTACACCTGGCCCTATCTGAAGGCGGACCTGGAGGCGGGCCGGATCACCATGGACGAGGCCCAGGAATACGTGGACGGCTTCTTCCTGAAGGTCAACACCTTCTACGGCGGCTCCTTCGGCAAGACCGCCCAGACCGCGGGCATCGGCAACTCCTTCCAGCACACCACCATCGGCGGCACCGACCCCGTCACCGGGGAGGACGCGGTGAACCCCGTCAGCTACATGGTGCTGGAGACCATGGCCCGGCTGGACCTGCACGATCCCACGATCTCCCTGCGGATCACGAAGAACACGCCGAAGGAGATGTGGGACTGCGCCATGGCGGCCTCCGCCCGGGTGGGCGGCCTGCCCCTGCTGCAGAACGACGACGTGATCATCCCCGCCCTGATGAAAGAGGTGGGCTTCTCCCTGGAGGACGCCCGGAACTTCGCCTTCATCGGCTGCCAGGAGATCACCGGCTTCGGCAACGACTATCCCGCCCCCAACGGCTCGGCTATGGGCCACAACGGCATCTTCTGGGCCATCGCCCTGGTCATGGCCATCAACAACGGCATCAACCCCATCAACGGCGCCCAGTGTCCCGCAAAGGTCCGCTCCGGGTACCTCACCGACATGGAGACCATGGACGACGTGCGCGCCGCCTTTGAGAAGATCTGCAGGTGGATGCTCACCTGGTCCGCCTCCCTGAACAACCTGACGGAGCACGAGTATCCCCGCCTCTTCCCCTTCCCCAACCTCTCCATCTCCACGGAGGGCTGCATGGAGTCCGGCAAGGACGTTTCCGAGGGCGGCGCGAAGTACAACAGCTACGGCGGCACCGCCACGGGCCTGGCCACCACGGCGGACTCCCTGACGGCGCTGAAGTACGTCGTCTACGATAAGAAGCTCGTCTCCCGGGAGGAATTCCTGCAGGCGATCCTGGACAACTGGGAGGGCCACGAGCCCCTGCGCCAGCGGGTCCTGAAGGAGGTCCCCCACTACGGCAACAACGATTCCTACGCCGACGACGAAATGAAGTACGTCATGGACCTGTACTACAACATCACCCGCGCCTTCTCCACCTGCCGCTGCACGACCTATAAGTGCGGCACCTTCGGCGCCTCCGACCACGTGGTCCAGGGTGAGATCACCTGGGCGACGCCGGACGGCCGCAAGACCGGCGACCCCATCGCCGACGCCTGCAGCCCCGGCCAGGGCCGCGACGTCTGCGGACCAACCTCCGTGTTCGAGTCGGCGGTCAAGTTCGATCACGGCCACTACCTGGACGGCATGGCGCTGAACCTGAAGATCCACCCCACCTCCCTGAAGGCGGACGACGGGGTGACGAAGCTGGAGGACATGACGAAGGCCTACTTCGAGGACGGCGGCATGGAGATCCAGTACAACGTCGTGGACGCCGACACCCTGCGGAAGGCCCAGGAGCATCCGGAGGACTACCACAACCTGGTGGTCCGCATCGCCGGCTTCTCCGCCTACTTCGTGGACATGACCACGGAGATGCAGAACGACATCATTTCCCGCGCGGAGCACCGGGTGTGAGCGCGGCGGACGGCCGCTGAAAAAAGACCGAAAAAACCGGACGGAGGCGCCTCCGTCCGGTTTTTGTCGTATCATATCATCTCCACTTGTCGATGGAGGTGCTGTGGGGGCTGTACTGGGACCAGCCCTGCACCACGTTGCTGCCCTGGGGATCGCCCACCACGACGACGTGGATCTGCCTGCGGTCGAAGAGGGGCATTTCGGTGTCGTCGGTGACGGGGCCTCCCGCGGGATCGGGTCTCGGGCGGGCATAGACCCGCCTGCCCTTCAGCTCGCCCTCACGGACGGTGAACCGCCGCCAGAAGTAGTCCTCGATCTCCTTCCGGCTGCGGCAGCCGGTCTCCTCGACGAGCTCCTTTGCCCGCATGGGAGAGACGAGGATGGTGATGCCGTGGAGCATCTCGAAGGTCTTGACGGATCTGTAGAAATCGTCCAGGCTGGGATTGAGCATATAGTTGCCGATGTGGGCCCAGCCGCCGGTGAGGATGCTCAGGACGCTTTCCCCCGCCCGGAAGCCCAGGGAGGTGGAATAGGGCTCCCAGGGGCTGTTCTCCTCGTTTTCGGCGAAGGCGAAGGTGTAGGTCGTCACGTTACCCTGCACGCCCATGAGGTTCACGCCCACCTCGCTGCCGCCCAAGTTGATCAGGGCCAGGCGGTGCGCCCGGCCGATCACGGCGTTGGCCCGCCCGCCGGGACCCAGGGCGCAGACGGAATCGTTCATGCCGATCTCCTTCCGGATGGGCCCGTTGACCACCTGCATGAAGCTGAAGGCGTTGGTGGATTTCGCCGTCTGATGGTGCCGCTGGTCCATGCCCATGAGCTCGATCATGGCCAGGATCACCGGCATATAGCAGGGCTTCGCCCCGGCCATGACCGCGGTGATCGCCGCCTTCTCCACGGTGACGATCCTGCCCTCCGGGGCCATCTGCGTGGCCACGATCTCGTCCGGGGCGTGGGAGGTGCCCTTCAGCATCTCCGCCACCCGCGCCTCCGTGGGGACGATCACGGGGAGCCCGTCCGTAAGGCCGTTTTCCTGGAAATATTCCTGCAGCTCGTCCTCCGTTCCCTCGGCGCAGAAGCGCAGCGGCTGCGCCGGCGTATAGACGCCGCCCACCAGCTCCTCCGGCTCCAGGGGGCGCAGGAGGGCGTCCTCGATGTCCCGGAGCAGCTGCATAAGGTCATTTTCGCTGATGTTCGTGCAGGGGAACTCCGTCTCCGCCAGGCGGATGCGCATGCCCTCCCGCTCCCGGGAGATGAGGGCGTCCTTCTCCAGATAGCGGTAGAGGACGGTGAGGCCGGGGATCCCCGCCCGCTCGATGCTCCGGGCGGGCCAGGTGACCGCGCAGGCGGTGGTGGAGCAGGAGGGGGCCGCGAAGTACACGAAGCAGTCCGCCTTTTCCTTCATCTCCGCCCACAGCCGGGGATCGTCCGAGCTGTAGCTCATGCGGGTGCGGTATTCGAGCCGCACGCCGGGGTATTTTTCCCGGAGACAGGCGTCCAGCGCCTCCTCCACCTTTCCGAAGCCGTGGGTCTCCCCCGGCCAGGAGTTGATGATGTAGACCGTTTTTCCCGCCAGGGTCTCCGGCCGCGGGGCCAGGGGAGCCCTCTGTACGTCGTTGAAGAAACCCCTGGGGTCCAAAGCCTTCAGAATGTCCGCCATGCCTGTCGCTCCTTTCCCGATCGCGGCCGCCCGGCCCGTGCCGGACGCGCCTTTCTGTCTCCGGCTGCAGTTTAGCATGCCTGCGGGCCTTTCACAAGGGCGAAGGCCCGGGCGCGCCGGGTATGGGCTCGTTTTCTTGCCCATTCTGCCCGAAGGGGCGAAATGAACGGTATCCTCTTTTTTGATTTGCTGATTGACAGATATTGGATAAAAAACAAAATTTGGATGGACAATTCAATCGATGCCGCAAGCGCCCGTGAGAACGGGCCGAGAGGGAATCCGGTGAGAATCCGGAACGAACCCGTCACGGTGACGGCGAGCTTCCCGCCGGACAGCCATTGGCCGAAAGCCTGAGAAGGCGGCGGGAGCGAAGACCTCTTCGCGGCGTCCCTGCCGGTCATGCCCCTGAATCAGCTGTTCAAGAACGTTGTCAGGCTGCCGAGCAGGGATTACCGGTCGGATTTCGCGGAGCTGAACGCCTTTTGCCTGGAGAGCCTGGAGGGCATGATGACCTTCAGGCTCTTCGACGCGGACGGGGACCGGCCTGAGGAGCTCCATCAGCGGTCCCGGACCTTCCGCAAAACGTCGGCATGAAGACCGTGCGCCTGAGCTTCAGCGCCGCGACCCTGACGGAGACCGTCATCTACGTGAGCATGGCGGCCGCCGTCGTCATCGGCCGGGGCCCTCGGGCTTCCGGTCGGGCACGGCGTCCAGGCCGAAGCATTCCTTCAGGACCCCGGGCAGTTCCTCCCAGGTCAGCTCCCGCCGCTCCGTTTTGTCCCCCTTCTGCACGGTGAAAGAGAGGTTCATCAGGGAAAGACGGCCCTCCTCCGTGAAGCGGTTGATCATGAGCATCTTCCGGAAGCCGGAGTCCGGGCTGCAGTTGACGTAGTAGTTGCTGACGCCGAAATCCGCCTCCAGAGCGGGACGGTCGATGAAGCCCATGAGGTCCTCGAACCGGTCCCCCCGCAGGATCTGCACCGTGTATTCCATGCTGGGGGCCGTGCCGGCCACCACCCGGTAGGTGGCGCCGTGGACCGTCTGGGGCACGCCCAGCTCCAGACGCAGGGGCTCCATGAAGCAGTCGCCCCCGAAGCCGACGTCGCAGATGTAGCGCACCCCGTCCGCCTCGGTGAGGTTCATGCGGTGGAGGTATGCGCCGAAGCCGCTGCCGTACATGCTCAGACGGGTCAGCACCCCGTAGGCCGGGAAACCCAGCTCCCGGAGCACGGCGCAGAAAAAGCCGTTCATCTCAAAGCAGTAGCCGCCCCGATGGCGGGTGACGATCTTCTCGAAGAGGTCCTCCGTCTTCAGGGAAAGCAGCTTGCCGTTATATACGTCCAGGTTTTCAAAGGGGACGTGGGTCGCGTAGGACCGGTGGAGGCGGATCAGCCGCTCCGTGTCCGTGCCCCCCTCCGTGTAGCCGATGCGCCGGAACAGTGCCTTGAGGTCCATGCTTTGCGCCTTCCTTTCTTTTTTTGTCTGCCGACAGCTTACCATGTCCGCGTCTCCGCGTCAATCCGCCGCCGGTCAGCCGATGGCAGCGGGAAAAAATCGCGGATTGCCGATTGCGCGGCGGCGAAAAATGCGGTATTCTGTCGGTGCGGGGAAACCCGCCCGCAATAAACTGCAAAGGAGAAATGCGATATGATCCGTCTTCTGGTATCCCTGCTGCTGGGCGCGGTCGCCGGCTGGCTGGCGGGCAAGATCATGAAATCCCAGCACGGCCTGCTGATGAACATCATCCTGGGCCTGGTGGGCGGCCTGGTGGGCGGCTGGCTGGGCGGCCTCCTGGGTCTCGGCGGGGGCTGGCTCAGCGGCCTCATCCTGGCCGTGGTCGGCGCCTGCATCCTCATCTGGCTGGGCCGCCTCATCTTCAAGAAGTAGCTTCCTACAGAAAACTCCCGCCGCCGGGGAATGAAACCGGCGGCGGGAACTTTTTTCTCCTCAGCTCCTGGCCTGTCCCAGGGCCTCCGAGAGGGTCTTGAGGGTCTTCTTCATGTCGATGGGCTTGGCGATGTGGCCGTTCATGCCCGCGGCCCGGGCGGCGGCCACGTCCTCGCTGAAGGCCCGGGCGGACACGGCCACGATGGGGATCCCCGCCAGGGCGGGATTCTTCAGGCCGCGGATCAGCTTCGCCGCCTGGTAGCCGTTCTTCACCGGCATCTCGATGTCCAGCAGCACGGCGGCGTACTCCCCGGGGAGGGAGGCGGCGATGAGCTCCACCGCGTCCTCGCCGTTTTCCACCGCGTCCACGGTGAAGCCTGCGGCCTCCAGCAGGGTCTTTTCCACGGCCCGGTTGTCCTCGTCGTCCTCCGCCAGCACCAGTCGGAGACCGGCGAAGGTCCCCGCCGCCGCGGCCGCCCGGGCGGCGGTCTCTTCGACGGCCGCGGGGTCGATGGGGAAGGAGACGCGGATCACGAATTCGGAGCCCTCGCCCTGCCGGGAGAAGACCTCGATGTCGCCGCCCATGAGCTCCACGATGCTCTTGGTGATGGCGGTGCCCAGGCCGGTTCCCTGGATGTTCTCCACCGCGGCCGTCTTTTCCCGCTCGTAGGCCTCAAAGACCTTGGCGGCGAATTCCGGGCTCATGCCGATGCCCGTGTCCTTCACGCTGAGGCAGAAGTCGGCCCGGCCCTCCCCGCGGCCGGTCTGCCGCAGGGTCACGGAGACGGTCCCGCCCTCGGGGGTGAATTTGTAGGCGTTGCTGATGAGGTTCAGCAGGACCCGGTTCATGCGGTTCTGGTCGCAGAGGACGCGGGCGTCGGCCACCTCCTGGCAGGACACCTCGTAGGTGAGGCCCTTCGCCTCCATCTGGGTGATGAAGAGGCTGCGCACGTCCTCCATCATCTGCCGCACATCCGTGGGCACCGGCATCAGCTCCATGCGTCCGCTCTCGATGCGGCTCATCTCCAGCACGTCGTTGATGAGGGCCAGCAGATGGTCGCTGGAGGCCTCGATCTTGGAGAGATAGTCCTGCATCCGGGGGGAGAGGTCCTTTTCCCGCTTGGCCAGAGTGACGTAGCCGATGATGGCGTTCATGGGCGTTCGGATGTCGTGGCTCATGTTGGAGAGAAAGGTGGATTTGGCCTGGCTGCTCTGTTCCGCGATGGTCTTGTCCTGCACCGCCGACTGCCGCTGCTTCTGCACCGTCCCGTAGATGTGGAAAATGATGAGCAGGGACAGAAGGAACATGAGGAACTGGATCACGGTGTTGCGGAGGATCGTCTCCGTGAGGGCGTAGAAATGCCGGGTGAGCCGGGTGACGTAGGCCGACAGGGCCGCAGAGCCGGCGTCCGTCCCGTAGGTCCGCAGCTCCGCGGCGTATTCGGCGCTGAGCTCCGCCACGGCGGCGTCCGTGGATTCCCCCGTGGTGTCTATGATCCAGATCATGGAGGTGAAGAAGATCAGCAGCAGCAGCACGACCCAGATCACGGTGCTCTTGCCCAGGCGGTGGGCCCGGTCCCGCCGGAACATCAGGTAGAAGGCGATGAACCCCAGCACGCACCACACCACCAGGATGAGATAGGACACGGTGGGCAGGGTGGAAAGGGGAGCGCCGGTGGGAATGAGGAAATACAGCAGGAAGAAGCCGGAGAAGGCGACCCCCAGCAGACCGAAGACCGTCATGTCCTTCCGGCCCTCCCGGCGGGCCTCCCGGAAGGCGGCGGCGGAGGCATAGACGTAGGCGATGGTGACGCCTACGGTGTTGACGTCGATGATCCAGCCGATGGCCGAGCGCCCCAGGAAGGGGATGGGCAGGGAAACCAGCAGCAGGAGGAGGACGGCGTATTTCGGGGTGCCCCGGCGGTTGAGGGCCGCCAGGGAGCCGGGGAGCAGCCTGTCCCTGGCCATGGCGTAGATGAGGCGGCTGGCCGCCGTGATGTTCCCTATGAAGCCGGTGATGATGCCTGCCGCCGCCGCCGCGCCCGCGATCATCAGACCCGGCAGGCCGATGGCGCTGCTGACGCTGTAGAACACGGGAAGGCCCCGCAGTCCCTCCTGGGTCCCCAGGGCGGCGAGGTAATCCGTCCAGCGGGAGAAGCCCTCCGGCCGGGCGGCGGCGCCCACCAGGGCCAGCAGGATGTAGGCGGCGGCCGCCGCGGTCAGGGCGGCAGCCATGATCCCCAG
The DNA here is from genome assembly GCA_017524845.1 of Oscillospiraceae bacterium. Classification (GTDB taxonomy): domain Bacteria; phylum Bacillota; class Clostridia; order Oscillospirales; family Oscillospiraceae; genus UBA1774. Next base: position 3,644 of record JAFXUU010000072.1, on the reverse strand, counting down.
GCTCTTTTTGGGGGAAAAGCGGAATTCCTCGGCGGAGTGGGAGACGGACTCGAAGCCCGCGAAGGCCCAGGGGGCCAGGAAGACGATGAAGAGCACCCCCAGCCCGGGCTTCCGCTCCGGGGAAAACAGGGGCTCCAGGGTGGGGACCGGCCGGTTCCCACCGGGGAGGAACACGGCTGCGGCGCAGGCCAGCACCCCCGCCAGGAGCACCAGGGCCAGGAAGATCTGCAGCCAGGCGGCCGCCCTCCCGCCCCGCAGGCAGACTAGACCGAAAACCAGGATCGCCCCCAGGGAGATCAGGATCTCCCCGGCGTACACGTCGAACCCGGCCACGGTGTAGTGGAAGCCGAAGCAGAGGGCGTCTCCGAAGAGATAGCGGCAGATGAGGGGGATGGCCGTGGCGTTGGCCCAGAGGATGGCCAGGTAGACCAGCACCAGGAACCAGGACGAGAGGAAGGCGTGGTCGTAGCCGAAGCTGTGCTTCGCGTAGCTGAAGGTGCCCCCGGCGTCGGGCTGCCGGTTCATAAGGTAGTGGTAGTTGACGCCGATCACCAGCATGACCAGGGCCCCCAGGGCGATGCCCAGGGCGGTGCCCAGGGGACCGGCCAGGGGCAGGAAGGTGGTGCCGGGCATGACGAAAGCGCCCCAGCCGACGCTGCAGCCGAAGGACAGGGCCCACACAGCCGGCGGAGAGAGCCGACGGATGAGGCGGCGGGGCTGTTCGGGAGCGGGAGATTCTTTGGGCATCCGGGATTTCCCCCTCTACAGATACTTCGCGGCCCTGGGGCCGCGGCGCTCAGGACTTCGGATCCGGCAGCAGCCGGTCGATGAGCGCCAGGAGCTTCGCGGGGTCCAGGGGCTTGGCGGCGTGTCCGTCCATCCCGGCGGCAAGGGCCTCCGCCGCCGATTCCGGGTCGGCGTTGGCGGTCAGCGCGACGACGGGGACCGAGGCCGACGCCGGGTCGGGGAGGGCGCGGATCTTCGCCGTGGCCTCGTAGCCGCCCATCACCGGCATCTGCACGTCCATGAGGATGAGGTCCCAGCCGCCCCCTGCGGCCTTTTCCACGGCCTCCGCCCCGTCGCAGGCGAGGCCCACCGTGAAGCCCTCCGCCGAGAGCATCGCTTCGCCGATCTCCCGGTTGATCTCGTTGTCGTCCACCAGCAGGACGCGCAGCGCCCGCCTTCCGGCGGGGGCCGCCTCCGGGGCGGGAGGCTCGGCGGGAGCCGGGGCCAGGGGCAGGCGGATGCGGAATTCCGAGCCCTCCCCTGGCCTGGAGAAGGCCTCGATAGAGCCGCCCATGCTTTCGGCATATTCCCTGGCGGCGTTCATCCCCAGGCGGACGCCGGGAAGCTCGCCGGCGCGCCCGCTCTCATCCCAGGCGGCAGCGTCGAAAAGGCGGTCCAGCGCCTCCTGCGGGATCTCGCTGCCGGGATTGAAGATGCAAAACGCATAGCTTCGGCGGCCCCCGGAAGCCTCCCCGTCCTCCGTGACGGTGAGGGTCACGGTCTCCCCGGCGGAGACGAAGACGCAGGAGTTTTCCAGCAGACGGCTGAGGATCCGTTCCAGCCGCCCGGCGTCGCAGAGGACGCGGGGCTCTTTCAGGGCGAAAGCGTCCGCCCGGAAGCGCGGCCCCTGCTGCGGATCGGCGGCGGTAAACCGCTCTGCCAGCTTCCCGGTCAGCGCCCGGAGATCCGTGGGGACGGGCTCGGACTCTCCCTCCGCGCCGCTGAGGACCAGAAGGTCGCCCATCATGTTTTCCAGCTGCCGCCCCGCCTTTTCCACCTGCTCCAGCTGGGAGCACACGGGTCTCCCCTCCGCGGCCTCCCGGGCCTCGGCGGCGGAGCGGAGGATGATCTCCAGGGGCGTGCGGAGATCGTGGGAGATGCCGGCAAAGAAGCGTGCGCGGGAGGCGTTGGAACGCTCCGATTCGGCCAGAGCGTCGGCCAGGAGCCGGTTCTGCCTAGCCTGCTCCTCCTGCATCCCGGTGGAATCGGACAGGAGCATCAGGTAGAATTTCGCCCTGCCGGCGATGCGGTAGAAGCTGAAATGCTTGTAGCGGCGCACCCCGTCGATGACGAAGGGGGCGTTGACCTCGTATACGTCCTTCTCCTCCAGGGCCTTGTCGATCACGGAGAGGCGCAGAGGGTTGGGCTGCCCGGGGGTCTGCTCCCTGTCCCTGGCCAGGGCTGGGAGGATGTAATTGAGGTAGAGGGATTCGTAGCTGTCCTCCCCCGTGGGAAGAAGGAGGCCCTCCTTCTTCCCGTAGTTGCTGGCCATGACGTAGCTTTTTCCCTCGACGATGTAGGCGATCCGGTCGTACAGGTCCATGAGCACCTTGTCCGTCAGGGCCTGGCGCACCGTCTCCTCGTTGCAGGGGCGCTCCAGAAGGAAGGCCACGACGTCGCCGGAGACGGGCTTTTTCCGCAGGGCCGCCTCGAAGGTCACGAAGGAGGGCTCCCCGTCGCTCCGGCGGATCAGCAGCCGCTCGGAGACGCCGGTCTGCCCCTCCGCATACAGCTTCAGCAGGCCCTCCCGGGTGAACGTATCCGGTGAAGCGCCCACCTCATACTCCAGCACGTGGACCCGGCGGGCCTCCAGCAGCTGGGAATAACGGTCCAGCTCCAGGTCGGAATCGAAGAGGTAGGCGCCGGAGCGCTCCTCCACCTCGTCCCTGGTGAGGTTGACGCGGAAGGCGGCCAGGGAGTCCTTCGTGAGGGCCGCCAGCTCCTCCTTCATCTCCTCGTAGCGGCCGGAAAGGAGCCTGTCCGAGTCCCCCAGCCGCCTCACGATGGAATACATCACCGCGAGCAGCAGGAACACGAATATGCTGCCGCCCAGGAGGATGGAGGCCATCAGCAGGTCGGCGATCCCGCTGACCGCCACGATCAGATAGCCCACCAGGAAAAAGACCAGCAGCAGGAGGGGCACGGTCAGCAGACCGTGCTTTCCGCTCCCCTGTTCCGTCTCCAGGCTCAGCTTCAAAAATCTGCCGTAGCGCAGGATGTTGTAGACCATCAGGGCGCTGCCCAGAATGATCATGATCCTGACCAGAAGCTGCATGACAGACTCACGCTCCCTTCTCCCCCACCTTACAAAATAACATAGTATGTTCTTTACTGTCAAGTTTTGTCAGGTTCCAAACAAGCCCGGAAAACACGGACAGGAACGCGCAGGCTGCAGACAAACCCTTGATTCCGGGTGTCGACGCGCATGGGGGATGTGTGCAGGGGGACGGGAATCCCCCTGCACGTTATGATCCGTGCACAATCAGAAAACTCTTTCTGATTGTGCGCTCAGTGTGTCGACACAGTGCCGACACACTGAGCGGCCCCGTCCTCTCGGACGGGGCCGCGTGAACTTATACCCTGACTTTATACCCTTACTTCAGCTGATGGACTTCGCCCGTCTCTTTGTTGCGCCAGCGGGGCTTCAGGGGCAGGGGCCAGTTGAACTCCATGGCCCCGGGGGTGGGACAGTCGGTGGCGCAGCAGCCGCAGTACCAGCATTCCTCCGGATGCAGGAGGATGGGCGGCGCTCCCTTCTTCGGGTTGGGGATGAACACGTCGATCTGACAGGTCTCCACGCAGGTGTTGCAGCCGATGCACTTCTCGGGGTTGATGCGCACGGGCACGCTGGGGGTCTG